>NZ_JBQMTM010000013.1:0-137862 GCF_053470325.1 Colwellia sp. MEBiC06753
ACGGTATGGCTGAAAGCCTTATCTTAGAGCCCCGGCGGCAAAGAATATTTCCTCGATGTGTGAAGAAACGACCCGCTCGGTACCCTATAAAAAGAAATGCCGCTCACCTTAAGTGAACGGCATTACCCCATTTTGGGGCTTTTATTTCGCTATGATGTAGTGCTACATACATATTAATTGACGACAAAGTTAATCGGATAGTTTTGCTTCCATCCCCCTTGCTTAGCCCATTGCGCGTACTTCTGCCAAAAGTAGTCTTGATCATCAGTAAGCACTTCGACTTGCCTTAATAAGTTTCGATTGTAGTTATCAGTATAAGTAAAACCACCAAACTCGACCTTTATACTACCAATAAAGTCCTTTGAGCTTTTTAACTTATATATTCCCACAGAGGTATGGTGATTATTATCTTGAAAATACTTTACATCACTAGTTTGTAAGCTTTGAATTTCGCCCTGACTATTACTAACTGAAATTTCTGGTAGTGTTGTATGGTAGCCATAATAAAACAAATGAATTTCTTGCAGTGGTAAGTTCGGCTTAAGCTCTATTTTAAATTCATCGTTAGCGGTAAATACATCATAGGAGTGATACTTATAGGGATCAGTCATTTTGGGTAAATCCACGCCATTCTTAGTAACTGATTTTATTTCGTAGCTTTCATAGCCATAAAAGTGCTTAGCTTTTTTAAGCAACGTTTCGCTGCCCGTTTCGCTATAAAGCCATTGCAATTGCAGTGCATGTATTTCATTGTACTGACCATGCACAGGTCGACCAAAATCAGTATATTTCCCCGTCACATAATTAGTATGATAAAGCGTTGTATGACCATAGTCATATTCTTCAATTCTTAACTCTAATGCTGCTACCATTTTGTCAAATAATTTAGCTGCATACTCTGAGTTCAAATACTCTTTTGCTGCCCAAACACCAGTTAACGCAAATATGCCACCGTTCAGTACTTTAGAGCGACTCTCCATGGCATATTCTTCAAACCAAGTGTATTCATCGGTAATCGAGCTAACCCCGTCATCTGAAATATCGTAGCTAAATGCTTTTAAGGCGCATTCGATCGTAGCTAAGTACTCTTCTTTCTTGTCTGTATGTTCAAGCATTTGCGTCAGTGCAAAAATGGAAAGACCATTAGTCATTGCTGATTTAAATGGACTTTCCCATACAACTAAGCTGTCTAATGGGGCTTCCAACAACCAGTAACCTTTGTTGCCATCACAATGAATATTATCAACTAGCCAGTCAGTATGCTTTAATCCCTCTTCGATTCGAGAATCGTCTCCTCCACTGAGGTATTTACGGTACGTTGCCATTGCAAATTTAGCAATCATACCTGGTTCATAGCTGCCAGAATGACCGTGTGCATCCATCAAAATAATACCATTATTATCTCTTTCAAGGCCGGCAAAAAAGTTGCTAAGCCCAGGCTCTCCTAATGGATACACTCCTACTTTTCCTTTCGGTAGGCTTACAATATCTTTTGGTTCTTCAATAATTGGTGGCTTGGTTTCTTCTGGTTGACTTTCCGAAGAATTACAGCCTGCTAGAATCAAAATAAATACTAATGTGGATAAAAACCTATACATAAAATCCCTTAAAAATAACTAACTTTGGTTTCGCTCTATAAATGTAACTTAGATATGACCTTGGTAAAAAGCTTACTACTTGCTAGCCCTTCCTTTTCAACATAAAAACGTTCTTTCACTGCACTAAGCTCAACGGGATGTTCAAACCTGTTCGTCAATACCTCAATTAATTGCGGCCAATTTTCTGCCTTCTGGTATGGGTACAACTCATCTGGACTAAAATAAAGTGCCCTATCGTTAGCTATATAACTTTCTAGACCGAAAGGCGCTAACACAATAGGCACATTGATCGCTAAGCAGTCGTAATACAAGCTCGAAAAGTCGGTGATCACCAATTCATAATCAATCAGGCTTTCGTACAGATCTCTGGTATCTCCTACTTTAATCCGATCAAACCCTTTTAAGCCGGTAATAACTGATTGTGGCAAGGCATTGGCAGGATGCAATCTGATAGTGAGTTCTTTATTGTTAACGCTAAGCCAATCATTTATCGCTTGTGCATCAAAACCAAATTCAGCCAACAAATCACTTTCGCTGTTATAAACCCCGCGGTAAGTTGGCGCATAAAGCAATTGCCCATTAGCAATAGACTTTTTAGCGTTAATCAAATGATCTAGCTTAGGGTAACCTTCCACAATAATATCACTCGCTTTTACTCCCATCGCCGATTGCAAAATATTACCAATCTCCTCAGAGCTCGCTAAAAAATAAGTACGCTTATTAACGAATGATTTGATTTTTAAGTATAAAGATTTTGGTAAAAGTTGATTCAAGGTAGTTCGTGAACTTACGCCAAGCTTTTCTGCTGAAATGTCATCTGAAATAGCGTCTAAGCCTATTTTTTTAATTGGTGTACCATGCCATAAATTAAACACTACTGTACGAGAATTTAGCACCCTTCCCCATAAGTCGCTTTCATGAGAGGTATTACAAAATACGGCTTTTGATCTGAGATGCAACCAAAGTGACAGCCAACTTTTCTCTTTGATAACAGGTAGATTTTGCGTAGTTAATTGCTGAAAAACTTCATCACTTTTTGTCACCCAATAACTTTCAATTTCTGGGTGATTTTTCACTACGTATTCAAAGAAGTAGCGAGCATTATCGCCATATTTATTGCCAAACCATGAACCAAATAAAAAGATGTTTTTCTTAGTTGGAATAAACACAGAAATGATTGATGCTAAAAATTTGGTAATTTGATGCAACACAATAGCTCCCTTTTATAAACCAAGTTGCTTTAAGTGTTTATTAATATGTTTTAAGCACACATCAAAACCTGACTGACTTAAGTGGATATTATCTATAGTGTTGGCTTTAATATCAGACTCTGACCAAGTTGATAAATCAATAAAGTGCTCTAGTTTAGCTCTGCAATGTGCAGAATAAGACAAAATCATATTCATATTCTGCGGTCTATCACGCCAATAATTTCCTCGCCAATTTTCCAATACCGGGCTGCAGCCAATCATAATCAAATTATTAATGGCTAATAATTGTGGTAAAACCTGCTCTGTTAAAAACGCTTCAGAATAAAAATTTTTAACTGGCTTACCAAAATAAAGCTCTGCAAACTGCTCGCCATGATATTGGTAAAAATCAAATTCACTCTCTGGAAAAAGTGCTTTAATTTTATGCGATTTGGTTCTCATCATGTCGTTTAACATACTTACAGGGCGCGGTGAATAATCGACTACCCCAACATGGGCAATCACCGCATCATATTGCTTACCTGCAGCAACTCTTTGCTGATATTCATATAAAAAATCAATAACTGTAGTGCTAAACTCTGGGCAAATAACATGCTCTACATGATATTTTTTACACAACTCTCCAACATATGACGCGTAAGCACTTTTTCGGTTCCATGGGTGCACAACCTCATAACCGCGAGAGTCGGTAAAAATAAGCAGTTTAGGTTTATCTGTATTGCGCTTTTGGTAAAAAGCATCTCGACATTTATGAACAACAGCGCCTAGACGCCTAACAATCGCAATATAAAGCCGCTCAAATAAACTAACTTTGCCCATTAATTTCTCGCTTTAATAGCAGCAGTATCACTAACAAAACTGCCGCTGCTGACAACACATAGGTTGCTATAGATGAATAAATAATGCCTTGTATTCCAAAGTCTTTCACTATTAGAAATGCAATCAAGACATGTAGTAATGAAGTCAACGATGTTATCGACGAAAGGGTTTTCACTCGCTTAAAGAAATATAAGAAATTACTTAAAATTGCTACGGTCGCTTGAAAAAAGGCGACAACACACATTAATGGTAGGAATGCCAAGGCTTGATGATACTGTTCGTCAATAAACCAAGCAAATAATAGTGGAGATATTAACGCAATACCGCCAGCCACAAGTAAATAAGCAGCAATCACTTGCAGGCATAACTTAAAGCTGTGTTTATATTGTTGGTTTGCCAGCAACTCCATAAATTTAGGTGTAAATGCTTGGTTTGCCGCATTAGCAAATACAATAACAATCAAACTTACTTGTGCAGCAATTGAATATAACCCGACTTGATAAACCGAAACAAATTTAGCAATTAACAGGCGATCCATACCCGTTCTTCCCCACCAACTAAGCGCATGAGGCAAGACTCCAAAACCAAACGATAATGCAGGCTTAGAAAAACCAATATCGCTAGATGTTGAGGTAGCGGTGAGATGATTGTTTCTTTTAATTAAATACCCCGCTAAACACATCGCGATAAACGAACCTAGAAAATATCCCCAATAACGAGCTTCCTCATCAAATGATAATGACAACAAGACTACAGTGATAATAGCAATTGAAAGTGCAGCCGCTAGATTTACTAAACCTACATTAAGCGCTTTGCCTTGGCATTGGAACTCTGCCAAAAACATTAAAATTATGCTTTGGAATAAGGCTATAAATACTGCTGCCGTCAACCAAAACCAAGGTTGATTGCCTGGGTTTATCCCAGTCAAAATGTAGATAGAGATTAATGCTATTGCAACGGGGAAAGTTAAGGTGATATTTCGAAACAACTGTTTAAACAATTGTGACTTATCATCAATTTTAAAGTATTCGACTCGATAGTATGAATTCGCACCGAAAACCACGAAAATAATCGCAATTTCAACAACAACATTATAAATGGCAATATTTCCAAATTGAGCAGGTGACAAATAGGCGGTATAAAAAGGGATTAATAAAAAGGGAATACCTTTGGCCAGCATATCGGTCGCCATATAAACCAATACATTAGCTTTTTCTTTTGTTAGCTTAATCACGTTGGCCTTTATTCCTAATCAAGTCTGCATACGCCAAGCCATTAACTAACCCAAATAGTGGGGCTAACATCCCTGAAGTAAAAATATGCCCCGCAACAAAAGAAATGCCGATTAAAGTAATGTTTATAATTAACGCACAAGGTCCCCACAAGCTATTACTTTCTCTAGTTGCTAAATATGAGGTGCGTAAAAAGACCGTCACATTTAATAAAAAGAACCCAAGCCCAACTAAACCATGCCATAAGTACATATCAATAGGGTCAATTTCCATGGCATTTTTAGTCAATTGACCCAAGCCCGTTTTACTTAAACCAAAAATAACATCGGTAATTGACGCGTAGTATTCAAATACACGCATCATATTAATAATAAATTCATCCCGCCCTGATAAAATTATGCCGATTACACCTTTCTTTTCATAAAACCAAATAAAGCGGTTAAGTAACCCTGTAGACTCAAAAATTGGAATTAACACGACAGCCAAAGTTGCACCTACAATAATTAGCGGTGCAACAAGCTTTAATTTTAAAGGAGTCAGGTGGAGTAACTTTTTGCGTTCATTCATCAGAGGTATGGCAAAAACCAGTAATGCCGCGGCCATCATCGCAGCTTTAGTAGCGATCAATAATCCGGAAACCAAAGTTACTGGCGCAAAAAGCATATATAGCCACTTTTTCTGCTGCCATAATAAGTGCAGAAAAACACCATATAAAATAACAAATACACCGCTTACTTCATTTCCAGCATAAAAAAAGCCTTTTACACCAATTGCACTTTCTTCACCTTGCTCTGCGTTACCATAACTAGAAAACCCAAAACCTAGCGCACCAAGTACGATATTGGCGAGCAATACGACAAAAGCAAAATTCAACGCCAGTTTGCCATATTTATCAACGTATTCGGGATAATGCTCAGCCATAAGGCATACATAAACAAACACCAACAGTGCAGTTAATATTTTTAGTGCTGAGCTAAAGTCATCAAAAAAGCCGGTGATATTGGGACTATCAATAAAAGTAGCGATAGGACCAAGCAAAAATAGAAGAAAAGTTGTCAATGACCATGCCAAAGCTTTTTGTGAAATGCTGCCTACTTGATAAAGGATCAGCCCTAGTAATAATAACTTAAACATGGCTGAAAGTTTTGGTTCAAAACCCATGCCTGATAAGAAAAAGCCATTAACTGCGTCGACTAATAATGATAAGCCGAGCATTAAAAAGGTTATTTGAAATAAAGCAAATCGAGCTGAAGGAAAGAGTTCAGCTCGATAAACAGAAGCGAAAGGTCCGTTCATATGAAAACGAACTACCCCTGATTGGCTGCGATATGAGCCTGCCTACCAGTCCTAAATAAGATAATAATGATGCCAACAATACCACCTAAAAAACCAGCAACTACAATAATAATTGAGCGCTTAGGCTTCGATTTCAGTTCAGGTACAACAGCAGGATCAACAATCTTAAAAACGTAATCAATACGAACTTCTGCCAACATCCGCGACTTAATCTGTTCTTCCATTAAGCTAGAAAACATATTACGCAAGCCATAAACATTCGATTCTTGTGAAAGTTTTTCTAAATAGGCAATGCTTTCTGTGGCTTCTTGCTTATCTCGAAGGCGAATACTTTGATTAAGCTTATCGACTAACTTTTGAGTCCACTCAGCCGCTATAAAAGGAGAATAGAAGTCGACACTTAGCTTAACAAATTTAGATTTAGGATCTTGCTCAACGGTGATAAGTTTTAATAATGCTTCATAAGTTTCTTGAGTACTTGGTATAACTTTTCGTGGTAATTTAGGCTTTCTGACCCAAGTTTTTGTATTAACATCATATTTATCTGGATCAATAATTAACTCATTGCTCGCTTCGTCCCACCCTTCTGCAGCCATAATTGGCACAATCAAATCATTATCTTCGATAAATGAACCTAAAAATGATTGAGTCTCTACTAATTCTAAAGCAAGCTTTACATTATCTGTTTTTCCTTCAGGTAAGCTAACACCAGCCATAGCTGCTAAACCGCCAAGGTTGCCCGCTAAGCCTCCTAAGCCACCACTATCCTCTGAAGTAGGCATTAATAAAGTTTGAGCCGTATAAACATTTGGCTGATTAATTGCCCAGATCAAAGCGATTACAGCAAATGAAAACCCTGAAATGACTAACGTTAGCCAATTTTTGATAAACAGAGAGAATAATCCGTATAGAGTTAATTCTTCGGTGTTGCTACGTGCAATATTGCTTTCCATAATAATATTATTCAAACCTACGCAATTTTAATGAATGAAATAAGCTACTTTTATGAGCTATTTACAAAAGTTTTATGATATTTTCGGCGACTATATCAGATGTATAGTTATCAATCACTCTTTGAGGCCCTTTGCCTGTATAGTTTGATAGGTTTTTTGCTATCGTTTCAATACAACGGCTCACCTCAGCAACTGTTGCAGATTTACAGCATAAACCAACATCATCAGTCACTACATCAGGAATTGGCCCCCAGCCGTATGCGACTACAGGTAAATTGAATGCCATTGCTTCAATAAATACCATACCAAAAGAGTCATACGTTGATGGCAAACAAAATATATCTGCCGAGCTTAATAAAGACTTTTTATCATCACCATTGATCCAACCTAAAAATTCAACCCTGGATTCAAGCCCTAACTCATGCACGAGTTGCTTATATTCATATAATTTTGGACCATCTCCAGCCACCTTCAATTTATATCGTGGTTCAAGCTTTGCCAACGCTTGAATAACTAGCTCGACACCTTTACCTTCTACCATCCTCGCCATAGATAAAATGGTAACCTCTTCTGTCAAAGATTTAGGTGTTACGACATTATTCAAGCTCTTTGTAGCAATATTGTTATATTCATCACTATTAGGGTTCGCAGAGACCACAATATCTTTTGTAATACCCTTCTTAATTAGTAGGGATTTCCACCAAGGTGTTAATGCAATTAAGGATTTATAAGGTAGCAATATGAATTTTGTGAATAAACGATTATTGTCTAAATAACCTGCAAATGCTGGAGAGTGCACGTGCAAAATAGTTTTTGCGCCTAATATCCGAGGAAAAATGGCTAGTGTGCACTTCCTAATAAGTGAAGTTTTCTGAGCACCATGAAACCAAAACACGGCGTTTTTACGATATTTAAATGAAAGCATGGTAGTTTTGAAAAAAGCTTTAGCCCATTGCATAAGCTTACTTTTATCATCTCGATGCGACTCAACAACAATATACTCAACATTTTTACGTTTTAGGCCAATTAAATAACCTGCTAATGCCGATGAAATACCACCTTTACCACCGTCTATTTTAGTGGTCACAATAATTAATTTTTTCATTTATTCTAAAGTCTTCCTGCGAAGTGCAGCAATATTAGTAAAATTCGAGGATAACCAATATCTTAATTTCGCTAACACTAGCCCATAACGAAGATGGTTTACTAATCTAAAAAGTGGATAAACTTGTCGCTTTGCTGAAAGTGATTTGAATTCTTGATTGATGCAATTACGACGTGACATCACATTAGAGAATTTAGTTAAAAATTGTTGATGTCCTTTCAACCAGTTTTCTGAAGCAGAAATTCGCTCAACTTCATCACCACGGTGAATTATATAACTTGCACCACTGATGCGCTTTGCCGGTCCAAACTTTTGAATCAAACGAGTCCAAGTGTCGTAATCTTGACAAGCCAAGAAGGTTTCATCAAAGCCACCTATTGCCTTTAAACGCTCGGTATTAACGAAAACTTGATTAGTAGCATAGTTATAGTCTAATTGCTTACCTAAAGTTATTACCATTGCTTTATGGTCAACCAACCTAGCTTTTTTACCATAATGCCAATAAAAACCTGTGCAGACGAAAGCATAATTTTCATCGTAATATTTAATAAAGTTTGCAAGTCGATCAGACGTGAATTCATCATCATCATCCAATCCAGTAATAAATTGTCCCGAAGCGTGGGCAATCGCAATATTACGTGCAGCACATGCACCTTGTGCGTTTGGTTGATGAAAGACTTTTAATGTAATGCTAGGTATATCTAAAGTTTCTAAATATTCAAATGTCCCGTCTGTCGAGCCATCATTAACCACAATTAACTCTATATTGGTATACGTCTGCTTTAATACAGAAGCTAACGCTCTTTTTAAAAGAGCAAGGCGGTTATGCGTTGGTATATAAACAGTTACTAGCGGGTTATTTTGAGCCATTACAATCTACGTCCGAATTCTAGCCATAGATACGTTAATAAATTCCGCTGCCTCATCACTCGAGTAGGTTGACTAATCAGTCGATAAAACCACTCTAGGTTTAAGTTACGGTAAAAAGCTGGTGCCCGTTTTACATTATTAGTATAAACGTCATAAGTGCCACCAACTCCCATATAAAATGCGTTTGGCCACTTTTCTCTACACTTGGCAATAAACTTTTCTTGTCTTGGAGACCCCAAGGCGACTGTGATTACATGTGGCTGTAGCTTGACAATGTCATCAATTAATAGCGCTTCATCATCAAAGTAACCATTCTGGTATCCACAAACAGTGACTCCGTACTGCGTTTCTAACTTCGATTTTGTCTGGCTTATAACTTCTTCCTTTGCGCCAACAAGAAATACTTTGGCATTGGTGCTCCCTGCTTTTTCCATCACACTTTCCCAAAGTTCACACCCAGGAATTCGTGAAATTTTTTGTCCAGTTTTTCGTCGTAAGGTACTTACCACACCAATACCATCAGCAAACCGAATACTTGCATTCATTAAGACACTGCGCACTTGCTCGTCTTTAATTGAATAAATGATTTTTTCAGGGTTAATGGCGATTGCACTGCCGAAGTGTGGAGTACCATCATCTTCAAGAATAAAATCGACAGCTTCTTGAATTGAGCCAAATAAATTAACAGGAATACCGGCCACAACTTCTTCTTTTTTAGGCACCAAACAAAGAACTTCCGCAATAAGATCATAGCCATTAAATGCCTGATATTCGTAAGGCAAGAAATTGCTTGCCAATGCCGTTTTAACATTCTCTTCTAATTGCGTTAAGTCATTACAGACTTGGGCATATTGGTTGCGTTGAACGAAGCTAGCAAGATCCTTTTGATGGCTATCAATACGTTCAAAATTAGGCACAACAACAACTTTCACATTGCGGTTCAATAAGTCAAAAATAGTGCCAGCGCCAGCATGAGTAATTACCACATCCGCTTTTTCAAACTCATCTGCAATGTTGTTGGTATAGTCGATATAGTGGTGGTTTTTAGGCTTATAGCTACCGTCTGCCAATTGCACGGTAACCTGAAATCGCTCTTCTAAGAAACAATTATCAACAGCTTTAATCAAGCTATTGTAATGGGTATTCCCTACAGTAACAAAGACTTTCACAAACGCCCCTTATACTTAGCGTTTGGATACAATGATTCCATTTCTTTGTGCTGAATAAAAAAGACATTGGCAATGCGATACATCACTCTTCCCGCCATTGATCTTTCAGTAACTCTTGACCAAGACTCAAAGAAAATGACTTTTTTTCCTAGTAACCGACAAATAACACTAGGCACAACTGCCATGCCTGGTCCTGTCGAAATAACACCGATGACATTATAGCTAGCTAAAATTCTCAGCATTTGGAAAAGTGAAACAAACGTATACGCCAAAAGATAAAAAATATTTTTAAAAGAGGAGTACTTATCTCTTGCTTCGATGCAATAGAAGGTATCGCTAATACGTTTATTTATTTTGTCAGCATTAGTTAAAGCAATATAACGTGTATTTTCAAACGCCTCTGTTTGCGCATTTAAAAATCGCTCCATTTGAGCGGTATGGCCACCTTTACCAAAAACTAAAAGAACGACATTCTGTTTGCTTTTACTCATATGTAGTTAGCTTTCTTTTACAATTTCAATAAGTTCAGTAGTAGAAATTGATGGTGTACGCGGTAAATAAACGACTTGACATATATCATTAAATTCGTCGAACTTCCCTTTCCAGTCATCTCCCATTACAAGAATATCGGCTTTATGTTCTAAAATATATTGACGCTTTAGATCTAAAGACTCTTCAAAGAATACCTCATTTACACATTGCAAAGCTTCAATAATGTCTGCCCTACTATGCTGTGGACAAATAGGATAACGAGACTTTTTACTAAAATTTAAGGCGTCTGTTGAAACACCAACAATAAGATGTTCACCTAGTTCTGCCGCACGCTTTAAAATATTCAAATGACCGACGTGAAAAATATCAAACGTACCAAACGTAATTACTCTCGACATAGAGTTAGTAATCTCAACATAAAATTTCAAAAAGGGTGCGTATTTTAGAGAATTTTCACTGTAATTAAAACCACAGAAATAATGCGCACTATTAAACTAACTGTGTCACTGTTTCCCACATTGTTAGCGCTTTCATTTGCTCAACATCAGCTTGAACAGCTAAGGTTTGCTTTGTTTGGTCATAAGCATCAATAAAGTCAGATAAAAATCGCGTTAACTTTTCGCTTGAATATTGCTGAGTAACCAACCACTTTTCCTGTTGGTAATCAGCAAATAGCTCCTGATATTTGTGTGACCAAGACGTTGCCAAGCATGGAACTGCTTGAGAAAATGCACTAACGCAACCATGAAAACGCGAGCTAAACACCCATCTACAATGCCCTATGATGGCTTTTACGTCTAAGCTATTTTCAGGAGTAACTATCTGAACTTCATTGATTAGCGCATTGTTTATTTCATCGCAAATAAGCTGATCACTCGCACCTTCATGGTTAAGAAGAAATACCTGCTCTCCTTTTTCCTGCGCTTTTTGTACAAGCATTACAAGAAACATTACATAGCTTTCACGCCAATATTTGTCAGGGTTTTTCTGACTTAAAATTTTACTATTTGGAATAATCGCGACCTTACCCGTTAAGTGATTATATGCTTCTGGTAATTCTGGTTTGAGCAAATTAGTAAAGTCTGGCGCTTGAATAACATTTGCTAGTTTTGAGCAATTTTTGACATGTTTAAAAGATGATGTGTCCCTTGCAAAAACAATTGAGGCTGCTTCAAAAAACTCGGTTGCTGCAGTCTTTAATTTAAGTGAAGTAAAAGGGCCTAACGCCTGTGGCAAAACAATATAGCGTTTGTCTTTTTTTCGAAGTCGGTTAGCAATTGAACTAATCTGCTTTAATGGCAAATAGCTCCATTGATCACCATAAGCAAAGCCTGAGGCATCTAAGATCACGTCAACATCAGGCTCTGTAACAATGCCAAAATTATTTTTAAGGCTATTACGTATACTTTGGGGTAAATAATAACTTAGTCCATTAAAGTCAAAACGGTTTTTGACTAAACGTAACTTTTGGTAGGCGCCAATTTTCCCTCGTTTAACAAATGGTGAATTCGTATTAGGCTCCATACATATTTCGGCATCTGGCCAATACTGATCTATTTTATCTAAAATTGCGTACAGCATTAGTTCAGCGCCTTTATTGACGAATTGAACTCCTTTAATTTCAATAAGCATTATTCAATAACCTTGGTAAGTTGATCAGCTGATTTTTTCTGAGAATAAGGAATGCCACCAGTATCTTTGGCGTAACCCACAGCCAGCATCATAATCGGGCGTTGATACGCCTTAAGCTTCAGCCTTTTCGACAGTTTGCGCTCATTCGACTCTATATCAGGCCAATTTATCGGGCAAGTCGATAAGCCCATTGATTCGAACGCCAGCATTAACTGCATGGCAACTAGACCACCGTCAATATAAATAACATGGCGATCTTGCTCTTTAGGGTAACTAGACAAATCTCCCATCACCACAATTAGCGCAGGAATATTTTCGGCAAAACCTTTTGTCCCCATAGGAATTGCTGCGATTTCAGCCGCTTTTTCAGCAACCGTAGTGGTATAAAACTGAAATGGTTGGCGATTACATGCACTAGGTGCTTGCGAAGCCATTTCTATTGCTGCGGCTACTTTATCCTGCTCAACAAGCTTTTTCTCAAACCAACGTATGGAACGACGTTGCTTGAAAAATTCAAACAGCTGCTCAGAACTAATATCGGTAACCTTTCTCTGGCTACTTTGATATGGCTTACACATACTGTGCTCTTGCGTCTTACCTTCAACAAACAGCATTTCAGGCACAGATAAAAAATTCTTGTAAGCGTTTGCTATCAAATCACTATGAGTTACTACAGTAAAATACTCTGATAGCACATCATGCGCCCATTTTAACTCTTCTTTAGAAAACTGCTCTTGATGGCAACAACGCACGTATATTTCAACGGTTTCTTCAATATACGCTTCTGCAAATACAGGTTTTCTCGGCTGCATTATCAACCCTTTTTCAAGGCGATGGGTATTACGCCTTAGTAAAGTGCTAGATTCAGAAAGATTCTCTAAAGATTTTATATAGCTGAGGCGACCAGCTATTACCGAATGATGTTCTCTGTGAAACTTACCATTAAACAATAAGTAATAAGCGCTACTAAGTAGTCTGTGCTTAGCGGCTAATCGAACTAGAATGTTATCAGCACTGGTCCAAAGCCGCTTTAGCTTTAACAAATAATTAGATGGAAGAATGCGTTTTAATATCGACTTCATTAAATAATTGTTTTCATATAAAGAATTAGAGTTTCATTACTTTATGCTCAATAAAGCAAGTCCGCCATTTTAGCCAATGCCCAAGGCAACAGCCAGCTAATTTAAAATCTAAGTCTATTTAAATTATTAAAAGTGGTATATTACTGTTTTACTTGATAGAACCTGTTCAAGTTGTAAATGAAATTATCAAAAAATGCACAAAATAGTGCATTATTAATCGCCGAAAAAATAATAACCATTGGCCTTGCCTTTTTGGTGAGTGTTTTACTCGCAAGGATTGGTGGACCTACGCTTTTTGGCGATTACTCTTACATGTTATCTTTTGCAGCGATATTCGCTCCTCTTTGCGTGATGGGCTTAAATAATATAGTGACAAAATATGTGGTTAAATACCCAAACAATAGTCACTTTTACGTAAAGTCGGCACTCATTGTAAGATTTGCAGGAAGTATTCTAGCTATTATTCTTGGGTCAGCATCACTTATTTTATTCAATCAAAATTCAACGCTGGATTGGCCTATATTTTCACTAATTCTATTTCAAAGCTTCAATATATTATTAGTTTACGAATACTACTTCTTAGCAAAGCAAAATGTTTTAGGGCCGTTAAAAATAAGACTTGCTATTACTTTGTTCACGAATGCAACAAAGCTACTACTTATTATTCAAACAGCGAATATAAATTGGCTAATTACGGTCGTATGTGCAGAGTACTTAATGATTGGACTTAGCTACCACTTGCTATACCGCAACCAAGGTTCACAGCATATAGTTAAACGAAAAATAACGCATCACGGTATCAAAGTATTACTAGGCAAAGGTAAGTGGTTATTACTTTCAGGAATTGCTGCAGTAATTTATATGAAGATAGATCAGGTTATGCTAGCAAATATGGTCAATAGTGAAGAAGTAGCCTTTTATGCGGCTGCCGCAAAGCTATCAGAGTTTTGGTATGTTTTCCCAGTACTTATTGCAAATGCCTATAACCCCACATTAATAAAGTTGAGAAAGTTAGGGCTTGATAGTTTCAATCAAAAATTGCGACAATTTTTATCTTCATTAGTGTTTATTGCAATTTTATTGAGTCTAGTAACTTACCTAATTGCTAAGCCATTAATAACAATAATATATGGTGAAGCATACCTTCAAAGTGCCGATATTTTGAGTATACATATTTTTGCAACAATATTTATTTTTCAACGAGCACTACTTAGTAAGTGGTTAATTATTCATAACCTACTCAAATACAGTTTAATAACGCATGGTATTGGCGCGCTAATTAACGTATCGCTAAATTTAATGTTAATTCCTAATTTTGGCGGTGTCGGAGCCGCTTGGGCTACAGTGTTTTCATATGCAGTAGCTAGTTATTTCAGCCTATTCATATCAACCCACACAAGGCCGTTTGCCAAACTAATGACCAAAGCAATGATAATTAGCCCTTTAGTACCACTTCATATAGTTAAACGCCAAACAGCACATTATGATTAACTTCAAAAACTTAATTAAAACCACATTACAGCGCAATGGTTATGATGCCAGTTTATACCCGATAGCTAAACAGCCCTACACCGGCCCTAATGTTGCGTTCATTCATATTGCTAAATCGGGCGGTATATCAATTGACCAAGCGTTTAGAAAGGCTATTGCAGCTCCAGGTCAACGCCGCATTGATCGTGACACTACCCTAATTGCTAGCCAAGCGAGTTTTGGTAAAGCTATCGACAGTGCTGAGCGCAGCTATGAGTTTAGCGAGCATCATGCTGCTTTTTTATCAAAAATACTCGATGGCTACCTTGCTAAAAATTGGCAATATATTAGCGGCCATGTAACGGTTAACACTGAACTGCTGCAAAAATATCATTCAAAATACCAATTTGTTACGGTATTAAGAGATCCAGTTGAACGGTTTATATCAAATTACATCTTCAACAAATTAACCAATACTCATCCGTTTATGCTACCCAACAAGTTCAATACCGATGACTTAATTAATGAAGCCAATACCATTTTAACCAGCAAGCGAGGTTGGCAACTGGCAAACACCAACACTATGTTTATTTGTGGCAGGTATCCAAAGGATGTTGATGAAGCTAAAGCTATGCAACAAGAATTTAGCCATAATATTAAGCAGTTTGCACTAGTAGGCTTTTTAAATGAACTAGATAAGTTTGAGCAAAACCTTCAATTGCTCACAGGTAGAACAATCAAAGTTGGGAATAAAAATAGTGCAGATGATTTAAGTTCTGAATGGCAGCTGAAAGTAAAAATACAGCTATTGGACTACTTTAGTGATAAAAGCATTCAAAAAAAGCTCCAAACACTATGTGAAGTGGAGCAAGAAAACTATTTAGCAGCTAAGAGTATGGCGGCTGACAAATAAGTATTATTACTAATAAACTAAATTTAGTGATTTAATTTAAAGCTCTGAACTACTCTTACAAATTCTTGTTCTATTTGTGTTGATATACCCACTTCACCGCTTACTGAAAGCGTATACACGGTATTCGCCTTCTTGTCTAAAATAGCTACGTTTCTAATAATTTGTTTATTACCTTCAAAATTCGCCGTAATAGTATATTCTTGGCTATTCTCTGACTCTTTATATACACGTTCATCCAACCCAACAATTGTAAGTTGAATATCAGTTGCTTTGGTCTTTTTAAAACCATTAACAGCAGTTTGGATAAATTGCATCCATTCTTCTTTAGAGCCAGTGTAATTTGCCCCTGTTAACTTTTGACAAATTATATTAACCGCTAGCTTTCTACTGTTTATTATACTTGTTGATAGCCACTGGTTAATATCGATTGATACTTGGTCGTTAAGCACAATATGCTGGGATTTTATAAGGGGTTTAGCCTTAAGCTGAACTTGTGCATCACAAACAGAAGTAATGTAAGCTACCTCTTCTTTACCTGTACTCGCTACGCCTTCAAATGCAACCGTTTGCGCTGACATAAAAACAAATAAAAAAATAGCAACTACGGTTTTATTCATAACACTTTCCTTAACTATTAAACTGACCGTTATCTAAACGGGGTTATTGACTCAAAAAAAATATAAAAAAAAGCCCGGCTAAGCCGAGCTTTTTTAAACTAATATCTAATTAAGATTTAATTAGAAATCGTTGTTTTGTTGTGAAGTAGCAATTTCAGTACGACCCGCAGCACTTGTAGTGAATGCGTGAGCGTTAACGTCGCCTTTGTCAGCGTCAATGTTAAATGTAACACTTAACTTTGTAGGAGCTGTAATTTCGAATAAATCCATAATTACTGCTTGGCTAACTTTAACTACTGAGTCTTCAGCTAGGTCGAAACCTAAATCTAGAGGACCGTATGATTCACCTGAATCATCGATAGCTGTTACGATAACATCTACGTCAGCACCAGCTTCGTTAGAGAAGTTAACTTGTGATGAAACACCTTCGAAACCTACTGGGAAGTAAGGAACGTTAACGATAGTTGCATCTAGTTCCCACTCACCTGCATCAGCTTTATCTAAAGTTACTAATGGAGTATTAGTTGCAGAACCACTGTCCGCATCTACAGACATGCTAACAACGAAATCAGTTACAGGAATAGTTTCTGTAGAGCCTGCATCTAATGCATCAGTGTCAAATGTAATTGTAATATCACCTGCAATACCATCTGCACCTAAATCTGTAACTGTGAAAGTGAAAGATTTTTCATCAGCAGCAGGAGTAATTGCAGAAACTGTATCACCTGCAGAAGACACACCTACAATTGAAGGAGCTGTGTTAGCTGCTAAATAAGCAATATCAGCTTCAACTGTAACAGTAGCAACTACAGCACCACCAACAGCAGCTGACAATAAGTCTTGGTTATCAGAGATGCTAACAACTAAAGTGTCAATATCATTATTTGCAGCCGTACCACCACTAATGAATGAAGTAGCAGGATCACGGTTAATAACACCATTTGCTTTAGCTTTAATTGATGCAGCATACTGGTCAGCAGTAGTAACTAAAAGACCTACATTGTCACCAGTAGTGTCTTTAGGTTCGCCAGTTAAACCAGACTCAGCTGAATAAGTAACTGTAGCTTGTGCAACTTTAGTTTTGTCAATGTCAGCACCTGTGATAGATACTTCGAAAGATGAATCTTTAGTTACTGGGTCACCTGTTAACACTTCAAACGTTACAGAAGTTGTGCCATCAGCATTAGCAGTAAATACTGCATTACCCATAGTATAAGTACCAGAACCGTAAACGATACCCATGTTACCAGCACCAGCTGATACACCACCAAAAGTAGCAGTTGTTAATGCAGCAACGCCTTTACCGAATACTAAAGTAATCTTATCACCAGCTTCTAATTGTTCACGAACAATTACACGTAATGAAGTATCTGAAACTGCACCAATTTCTAAACCTTGAACAGAAGTTTTAGTTACAGCATCAGTAAGATCAGCAGCATAAGCTACATTTGTTGCACCTAAAATAGCAGAAGCTACAAGTGCTTTTTTGAAAAATTTCATTATTTTCTTTCTCCTAGTTTCATGAAACCAGCATTTAGGTAATGACCCTAAACGCCAATATTTTTCCTGTTTCGGCGGGAGTTTTAGCCGAATCACATCGAATTTAATGATAAAGACCAATTAATGTCAAGTAAATAGCTTTCTTATTTTTATATTTTGTTGAATAAACAACCAATTAATACATCAACAAGGCTAAAACTTAACTTTTAAAGATTTATCTTCTTCTATAAACTTTAAATTAATGGGGCGCATTCTAACTAAAAATTGCAATATACACCACCTTTAATCGCCTGCTAATAGTAGTACAACTAAAGATTAGTTGTAAATTAAAATTATTAACTAAATTCAATTTAGGTTTACTACATGTTTTGTATACAAATAAATAAATTTACTCAATACAAATCAACAACTAAGCTAACTTGCAGCTTAAAAAATTTCAACTTTTTTTATCGATATTTCACCAGTTCATATTAAAAACTAATATGTTCCAAGCCTTTGGTAAAGCTTTCCTGAATGCGTTGCCATTCATTAACGTTGTGCACTATTTTAGGTGTCACTAAAATCACTAACTCAGTTTTAGATGTGTTTTCAGAATCACTTCTAAATAAGTGCCCTAAAATAGGGATGCTACCAAGCACAGGGATAGCCGTTGCGTCTTTACTTTTATTTTCGCTAATTAAGCCACCTAACATAACGGTTTGACCATCACCTGCAACGACTTCAGTTTTTACTTTACGCTCAAATATCGAAGGTGAACCACCTATATCCAGACCATCAGGTGCAACATTGGAAATATTTTGTTCAATAGTCATTATGACAGTGCCTTGAGCATTTACCGTTGGCGTTACCACTAAATCAATACCTGTTTTACGATATTGGATATTGGTTGTTTCACGTTCGCCGTTCGGATCAGCCGTTGTACTACCTACGGTTGGTACATCATCACCAACACTAATAGAAGCGTCTACACCATCTCGCACTAATAACGTTGGGCGAGATAATACATTAACTAAGCCATCAGTTTGATTAAGATTTAGTGAAAACTCTCCGTTTAAGCCCACTACCGAATAACTAAAGCCAGCTTTAGAATCAAAACTGAAGTTTTCGGTTTTACTGCCGCTTGGGCCGTTAGAGATGGCATATTCTACGCCTTTAGCAAAACTACCGGATAAAGTTACTTCAGCGATGACCACTTCAAGCATAACTTGCTTCGGCATTACATCTAGCTGTTTAATGATAGGCTGCAACTCTTGATAATACTTGCCAGTAGAATAAAAGATTAATGAATTTGAACGCGAATCCACAACCAAGCGCATATTTTCGCCATCGATAATTTGTGTATCGTTATTATTATTTGCGGCACTATTCCTGTTTCGATTAGCTGTATCTGTTAACGTAGAGCTAGTATTACGATTAGTTTGGCTTTTAACATTACTAGAATTTGAGCTAATCAGTGGCGCTAAACTTTCACCTAAATCGGCTGCTCTTGCGTAACGAGGTTGATAAGTATAAAAGCTTTGCTCACTACCTTTTCTGGGTTTATCTAAAAGATGCGCCCAATACTCTACCCGGTCAATAATTTCATCAGAGGTTGCAAACACAGCGACCTTACCTAAATGCTCTATCGGGATAAAGTGAAGCGTCTTACTTTTGCCTACAACAGTTGAGGAAACAATCCCCTCTTCAGTAAGTAATTCAGTAGTTTTTTCAATAAATGTTTGTGAATCTATATAACGAAAACTAAATAAGGCCACTGATTTATCATAAATGGCGCTACTGTCTAAAAGCCGCACCAATGCTAAGCCCCTGAGCACTTGCTCCTTTTTGCCACTAATTGTAATCAAGCCCTGAGCTGTATCTACATTAATTACCGCATCAATTAATGAACTAATAGTGTTTCTTAAGCCCGTAGAAATACCATACCGTACTGGCACCAATTGTGTTACATCACCAGAAACATTCGGCACATTGGCATCCTTTCTACCAAAGCCAAATGCAATATTAGATTTATTCCCCTGTTGTTTTATTGGGTGAATAAAAAACACATCTTCATTGAACGCGACATTAATATTATTTTGATTAAGGATTTGCTGGGTCAATTGAAAAAGTCGTTTACCGCTAATTTTTTCTTTTAATTCAAGCGTAACCGGTGTTGCATTGCTCTTTACTGCAGGTTCAATTAAATAGGAAACTTTTAACAAATCTCCTAATACATAGTGCAGAAATTCATTTAATGGTAATTCATTTACCGATATTTGAAAGTCGCTGGTAGTTGAAAATCGAACTGATAAGTCATCCCCTAGTTTCAAACCAGTATTGCTACTATCAATCCGATTCAACCTAACAACTTCTGATTGCTCTTGCTCTAATTCATTGTTTTCAATAGTTTCACCGGTTTGAGCAGGTTTTCCTTCTAAAAATGAAGTATCTAACGCCACCTTTGTTGATTGAAGGTCTGCATCAGGATTTACCAACGAGGCACAGCCAGAAACTGTAAATAAAGTACTAAGAATGATCGCTAAGTGGTGCTTGTTAAATTGCTGCATATTATTTATTTTCAAAAAGTTTGAATTCTATTGTTTCGTCATTTAAGTCAAAAACAACCTTATCTGACTCTAAAGCGACTAATCTTGCGCTATTAGCGATAAGCTCACCTTTACTTACTTTTACCATTTCATTGGCACTACCTTTAATTAAAATGAATGGAGCCTTTTTATCATTAAATATTCCTAGCAATTTAAATGATGTGCCGCCTAAGTTAATTTGAGCACCATCTAACTCTCCTGGTAAAGTTTGATCTATTTTTGGCAATGAGTCTTTTTCTTTAACTGCTAGCCATCTTTGCTCTATATCCAGCTTTTCGCTAGGAATACTGCCTATAATGTTAAACTCATCAATACTTAATGATTGGGTGGAATCTAATGCATTTTTAGAAAGTGGATAAAAGTCTACCACTAACATGCATAGAACCAATAAAGATAAAACCCACGAAGCTTGTTTAATCATGTTGCGCCTTGATTGAATTAGAGTCTATCATTTGCCATACAAACAATTGAAACCTTGCATTAAACTCCCCTCGCCCTTCTGAGTTTTGATTTAAATTTCGATGATTTAACCGATAGCTGTTGATTTTCAAAAGTGGCCGAGCTTCTTCTATTGCCCTAGTTAAATTTACTATGCATGCCCCGTCGCCTTTGGTGCTAATATTGATTCCCCACCTTGCCAACTTACTTGATAGCGTTGTACTTCCTTCAAAGCCAATTCGCTCAACACTGCACCCCGCAGCGACAATTAATTTATCTAATTTAGCTTGTACAGCCAACTTTAACCCAGCCTCATCAGGAGTAACATAAACGTAACCCTTTGCTTTTGCCAGTTGCTTACCTAACGCTTGATGCTGGGCTAAAAAGTCATCTTGATTATTAATTAGAGCATCAAGCTTTTCATTTTGAATTGTAAGTAAATTAAGTTGTTCTACCTGTTCTTGTTGATAGTCAGCAAGCGGTACTACTGCAAATTTAGCTAGCAAAATAGCACCAAGTATAATTAAGTAATGCCTATATGGTTCTATTTTTTGGTTAATTAGCTTCATATATGAGCCTTAGGTATTACTTGAATTGTAAAGTTTTCTCGTCCGCGTGATGATCTTACCGCACCATCAAACGTCGCAGAGTTAACTACATCCATTTCAGATACTTTCATTAATATGAGAGAAGCCTTTTCAGCGCTACCTCGTGCTACTAACTGCCCTTTTTCATAGGTAATTCTACTAATTTCCATACCGTTTTCTAGCAAAGCATCAACGATATTCCAGTATTGGTGCACATTTGGCTGGCTTTTAAATTCAGAAGATAATAAACCAATAAGTGCTTTATCACTGGTAATTTGCTTTTTAATAGTTAAAAGTTCACTAACTTGACCACTATTGGTGCCTACCGTGCTTTCCAACGAATAAACATTCCATGCTAAATAAATATTTGTGACGACATAAAATAAGAAAGCCGTTAAGAGTGGACCACCATACAACCAATGTAACTGAGTGCTATCAAGCCAATGTTTGCTATTAAGTTTAACTTTGCTCGCGACATTTCTAAGATCAAGTGTAAAAAATTTAGCAATTAACAGCTGTGCATATGCAACTTGGTCGTACTCAGTCACTTGAGCATCTAATGGAATACCAACACTCAATTTATATGTTTCTACATTATTCATTAAACCTTGAGCATAAGCAGTAACTGTTTTCCCGCTAGCTTGGGCAGCATAAGTTAAACCACAAGGCGTATGACATGCAGAAATTGACGGGACGGTTTGCAACGAACCGGAATTATTACGTTCGGTAAACAATAGTTCCGACTCTGGTATTAAAATTTTATCTTTACCTAAAGAATTTATAATTGATGAATCTACAGTAATGGTCTTTACATCAAAGCCGTCAATACTCTTATTGGCGAATACTTGAAATAAGCAGTTTTCATTGGCTACCGTAGACTTCTTTAATTTTAAGATTCGATTTAATTCTGTTTTATCAATTGAAGAAAAAGTTTGCCAAGACTCTGAATAGTTCTTTTTAGCCAATATATAAATACGCTTGTTAACCTTATCTTCAGGTACAAAACCTTTTTGCTTGTCTATTGAATAGCAAGAGTCGCCCCAATAGCCAACTTTTGATAATAGCCAGTTTTCTATTACTGGCCATTTCGATAAAAAATCTAGGTTCACGAATTATTCCATAAGGTTTCAGATATTATAACTGGGCGCTTTTGTGAATTAGGTCTAATCTCAACTATAAAGCTTTTCTGTAAATTATTTGATGTTGTCGCTGTTGATAAAACTACACTAAAAATTCGCCCAGTGCGGAATGATATAAAATCATCTTCGTCAATGCCAGTAACTTGAAAAAAAGATAGTCCGTTCAAATCAGCCTGCTCTCGACGATTAGTTGTTTGTTCATAATTCAAATCATCATTGATAAACGACTTTAATAATAAATCTGGGGCGTTAAGAGGATTAAATGATGAAATTAACGACAGCGAAAAATAACGTTTAAATTGATCAATTGTTAAAATTTCGCCACCTCTAATATGAGCGATTTCATCGAAAGACTGCAGGTAACCATTTCTTGGACCATAACCTAAGGTTTTAGCGTAATATTGTGATTCTGCACCATTGAGATGTTTAAGGTCGTCTTTGTCTTTCCAATCGGCTAATGAATCTAAAAAAATTCGTATCGACTCATCATCTTTGCCCAATTCTTCGAATAAGCGCTCAGCGACTCTTCTGTTTAAATGGTTCAAACTGAGTAAACCGGTGATATCTTGGATACTGGCATTTACTTGTGGCGTTAATTCAAAAGCTTGCCCATAAAAATTCCAGCGTTCTCTTATATTGCTTTGAGTGTTGTCTTGATCGTTAGAACTTTGCTGCTCTCGATATTGGTTATTTAAGGCAATTTTATAATGCTCTTCCGTTAGTAAATAATGCAATAGCTCCGATTCGGCAGACTCTATTGCAATAACACTGTAGTGGTAATCTTGCGTCAATCCAGCTGCCCCCACTTGAGTTCTTACAGTTTGGCTAATATAAATCGCAAGCATAGACAAAATAATAGAAATAATAAGCACTTGGATAAGTGCAATGCCTTGCTGAAAAAGATTACGATTAGTTAAAGGCATTATGCATCTGCTCGCATATCAGCAATTAACTTGTAGACAGATAACATTGGCAGTTTAACTATAATATCAGTTGATGAGTCAGCCTTAGTAAAATGAATATTTACGTTTTCTGGTAATACTCTCATTAGTTCAGGGTTATGTTCGGCATACCAAACGGGATCCAGACGTTTATTAGTAATTTCATCTTCTAGATTAATGTAACTTAAGGCATCTTCGAACGTTTTCCAGCCAAAATAACTAATAGTGATGCTATTAAAACCACTTAGTAACACTAATTCATGTTCCCAAAAGTCGGCTTGATCTATATTGGGCGGTAGCTGATTTACGTCAAGTAATACAAAGTTGTTAAACGACTTTTCTCGGTAAACCATTTGGTATCCATTGGGGCTTGCTAGCACTTCGACTTCAACGATCGCCCCACCGCTACTTATAATTGGGCTATTCGTCACAAAGCGTAACTTGGTTTCTGTACCGGAGAAGTATAAGAGCTCCTGCGGTTTAGCCCCATCATTATTAGTGACGCTAAATGCAATGGTTGAGGCAAGTGCTTTATTTAAGGTATCAATAGCTAAGCTATCACGCGTACCTTGCCAGAAATAGTCAACTCGCTTTTGCCACTTTTGTGTATACAGGCTATAGCCATAATACCCTGCAAACAAAATAACCATTAATAAAGCACTAGATAACATTAACTCTATTAAAGTAAACCCACGATAGCGATTCATTTGAATTACCATGTGGCCACCTTGAAGGAAAATGGTTTAATATTTTGGGCTGTTTTATACGGCCTTACTTCAACATCATATAAACCAAACTGTGGTGCAGGTTCAAAACTCTCGTCTATATATTGCACCCTGCTTTTAAATGATAGTCGAACAGCACTCCATTCATAACGAATACCAGCCTGTTCAAAAGTGCCTGCGTAGTTTTCTTGTTTTTCTTGACTACTAAGCACTTTAATTTGATGCTTAATGTTAGCTAAAGCAAGTGGCGTTAATTGGAAGTAAAATGCTTTTTGAGTAACTTTTTCTGAGGAAAAACTCGAAGCCTTAAATAAATCAGCAGTAACCGCCAACGCAGAAAAAAGAATAACTGCGGCAATCAAAACTTCAACCAATGAAAACCCTTTGCTATTCATATTGGGTAAATAACCCTTCAATACTGTAATTCACAATATTATTGTTAATAAATACACTCATCTCATTGGGTGAGACCACGCCTTTAGTGGTAACAAGAAAATCTCTAGCAACAAATATCAATTGTTTAAAATAAACAACTTCTTGTTGGTAGAGCTGATTATCTAAATAACTATCTGTATGTTCAAACGCCTGTTCAGCATCAGACTCATTCGATATGTCATTCTCTGCGAATGAATAAACAAACAATTTATTTTCTTCCAAGCGCACGTGCAGTTCTTTGCCCTGATAATATGCTTGGTAACTTAATTGTTTAAAAATTTGGTGTAACTTTTCAAGCTCTATATGGCGTTCTTGCTGATCAATACTTTTTTGAAACAGCCCGCCACTTAGCGACATAACCACAGCAAGAATTGCCATGACGACCATCAGTTCAATTAAAGAGAAGCCACTTCTTTTATTAAAATGGAACATCGTTTATCGACACCATGCTCATTAGCATTGAAATCACGATTCCGCCGACGAAGCCCCCCATAAAAACCAGCATAAGAGGCTCTAACAAGGTGGTAAGTTTACGAATAACGCCATCAAGATCAACTCGACTACGATCTGCCACCTCTTTAAACACTTTAGGTAAGGTGCCAGTTTCTTCTCCAACTTTGATTATAGAAAGAAAAAAGTCAGGGAAAATACGAGTTTTAGAAAGCACTTCACTTAGTTGCTTACCAGATTTAAGTTGTTTTAACGCTTGCTTAGTATCTCGTTTAAGGTCTTGGTGTTTAAGTGTGTTCGAAGTCAGCTCAAGTGTAGTATCAAGTTGTAACCCTGCATCTAACATCATCGCCATTGAGGACGCGAATCTTATTCGTTCTGCGGTCAAAATAACCTTTCCGACTCCAGGTAACTTTGATGCCACGATATACATTTTGTTTCTAAATTCGTTTTGTTTAAATAAATAACTAAAACTAACTAAAGCTAAAACAATAGAGCCAACAATAAGAGCTTCATAATTAACAAAAAAGTTACTAACGCCGATAATCGCTTGTGTATACCAAGGAGCTAGTGATAAATCGGTAAAAATTCCCGCCATTTTGGGTACTATAAATGTAAGCACAAAATAAACAGCAGCTAAACAAACAAACATAATTACTGTTGGGTAGGTTAGTGCTTGTGAAATCTGTGCTTTTAGCTCTTTTCTAAACTTTAAGTCGTCGGATAATCGCGTTAACACCTCAGGTAGATTACCTGAAGTCTCGCCAATTTTAAGTAAGTTAATATATAAGGGGTCAAATAACTCGCCATGTTGTGCAAAGGCGTCGCTTAACGACATACCTTTTTTTAGTGATGAAGATATTTTAGCTAACAGCCGATTTAATGCGGGGTTAACATTAGACTGTAAAACTATATCAATGCCTTTATCAACTCTTACTCCACTATCTAATAACAATGCAAGTTGAGAGGTAAAAAACTCTAGATCTTCTAATGATACTCGACTACCAAAAATTCCTTTTATTGATTTAGTGTTTGAAAGTGATTTAATTTCTATCGCATGAATGCCATTAGCTATTAATTTTTGCTGAGCTTCAAATTTATCTCGAGCTTCAACAAAGCCATGATGACGACCTCCTTGTTCATCTACCGCGTGATACTCGAAGTCCACTAGCCTGCAACCCTTAGAACTTCATCAATGGTAGTCACACCTTGAACAACTTTAAATAGGCCATCTTCAAGTAAGTTTCTGCGCATCATCAATTTATTATGGGCCTGTGCTTTTGATATAAACTGGTCATTTTTAGGAATTTGCTTTATTTCATCATCACAACGAAGGTATTCATTAATCGCTATACGACCTTTATAACCAGAAAAAGCGCATTTTTCACAGCCTACGGCTTCTTTGATGTTTAACGAAGTTATATTAAAATTTTGTGCAATTTTTTGAAGCTCATACTTATCAATTAACGCTTGCGGCTGTGCTACTGGCACAGAGCAATGATTACATAACTTTCGAGCTAAACGTTGAGCAACTACGGATACTAGAGCTGCATTTAATAAAAACTCTTCTACACCTAAGTCCAATAAACGAGTATAGGCACTCGCAGCATCATTGGTATGAACAGTAGAGAAAACTAAATGGCCAGTCAAAGCTGATTGAAGGGCTATACGCGCAGTTTCCGCATCTCGTATCTCACCTACCATAATGATATCAGGATCTTGTCGAACAATTGAACGCAAGCCCGCGGCGAAATCAAAGCCTATTTCATTATTTACTTGTACTTGGTTAATCCCTTCAAGTTGGTACTCCACAGGATCTTCCAGTGTTATAATTTTTACATCATTGGTGTTGAGTTCGTTTAAGAAAGTATAAAGTGTAGTTGTTTTACCTGAACCCGTTGGGCCAGTAAGTAATATAACACCAGTTGTTTTAGCTAAGTCTTGCTGAATTAGTTCTTGAGTATCATCAGCAAGTCCTAAAACGGACATATCGTATCGAATAGACTCTTTCCGAAGGAAGCGCAACACAACACTCTCACCATCATTTAATGGTAATGCAGAGACACGAATATCCAACTCTTGATTGGCAATACGCATTTCAATTTTGCCATCCTGAGGCCGGCGTTTTTCTGCGATGTCCATTCCCGATAATATTTTAAGACGAGTTATGATTGGCAACTGCATTTTTGCAGCTAAATTTTCAACTTCATGCAAAACACCATCTATTCGATATCTTACGCGAAATTTACCATGGTAAGGCTCTAGGTGCATATCCGATGCGCCTCTAGCTAATGCTTTGGTAATTAGTGTGTTAAGTAGATTAACTGTAGGTGCTTCAGATGCTAGTTCTCTAAGCCTTGCTTCTTCATCACCAGAGAGCTCATCATCGATATCTGAGCTACTATCTTGAATTTGATAAAAGAACGACTGCAAATCATTCTCTTTAGCCACCATTAAAATTGGTACAATTGATCTTTTCTGCAAAAAATCAAGAACTTCAATATTTAGAGGATCTTTAGCCGCCAACCTCCACTGATTGTCCTGACATTCAAGCAATAACCAACCATTGGCTTTTAAAAAAGCTAAGTCGGCATTTTCAAACGGCGTTGGTTGCCAATCCTCCCAAGGTTCTTTTATAAACAATGGTAGCCCAAGTAGCTTGCTATAAAGCTCTGCCAGGTCGTCTTCAGTAAGACAGCCCATATTTAATAAAATTTGCTCTAAGCGACCGCTGTTTCTGCTTTGATAAATTGAAGCTTTATCTATATCAGCTTGGCTTACGTTAAACTCTGTTACGAGTAGCTCTACAATATTTGTCATTGATGGATAATATCTTCACTTTCACCTGTACCACCTTCTTTACCATCTAACCCATAAGACATCATATCGTATGGTCGGCCATCTTTACCCGGTACAATATAAACATACGGTTGCCCCCAAGGATCCATAGGAATCGCTTTTGGTAAATAAGGACCATCCCAGCTAGGGTCGTCACTGGATCTTAACTCTTCTAACGACGCAGGAACCGTTCCGACATCTAGTCGGTAAGTGTCAATGGCTGTTTCAAACATTTGCATTTGAGCGATTGCCGTTTTCTTCTTCGATGAGCCGACCTTCGAAAATAATTTGGGTGCCACTAAAGATCCTAAAAGCCCCAGAATTATTAGAACGATCATCAGTTCCATTAAGCTGAAGCCAGTCATACGTTTTTTCATATTTACATCCGAATACATAAATTAAGCGAAGTCTATCAGTTGATATTTTTTCTGTCGATAGCGAGAAGACATACAGAAAACCAATTGATATTAAATGTATTAATATCAATTGGCAAAAAGAATTGGTAAAGAATTGTTAACCTTTGTTGGAGATAACACAATACTTCTGTAGTAGAGAAGAATAAATACAAAAGATAACTATAAAACAAGTTAACATCTGCCATGCAGGGATTTTCATTAGCTCCCCTAAAAGGCCAAATGATGCACAGGCTATAGACAACCCACTAATTAACCACAAAGCTTTTCGTGCCGTAATCCCATTAGCTAATAAAATATGATGAATATGACCATTATCTGCTTTAAACGGAGAGTCACCACGACGAATGCGTCGGAACATAATAGCAAGCATATCCATAAGCGGCACAGCTATAAGCCAAAGCGCAGTTACCGGTCTAAATGCAATTGCTTCATTAACATCGTTTTGAGTGCCTAATGTAAGTAGCCAAATAACGGTAAGCCCCATATACATACTACCGGCATCTCCCATAAAGATTTTTTTCCCTCTAGGGTTACGAGTACTAACGTTGTAGAACAAATAAGGGATGGTAGAAACAACAATTAACAAAGGCAACAATACGTTTTGCGTACTGCCATTAATTACCATTAGCACTGCGATTGAGCCAATAGTGATAATACTCATTGCGCCTGCTAAACCATCAATACCATCCACCATATTAAATGCATTAATTGCTGCGATGACTGCTAATATAGTGAAAATCATGCCATATTTACCAATATCAACATGACCTGAGCCAAATATAGCGCCAAAGTCACTAATATAGGTTTCTGCACCAAAGACCAAAATACAAGCGACTATGCCTTGGAATAAAATTCTAGATCCCACACTTAAATCATAAATATCATCAAGCGTGCCGATAAAAACAATCAATGCGGAAGAAATTAAATATAAGTTGATGATTTGGCTTTGTTCGATAAATAAACTCGAAGCGATTAAAACACCGGTAAATATCGAAATACCACCAATAAGCGGGATTGCACCATCATGCTTTTTGCGTTCATTCGGTACATCTATTAAACCAATATGAGGAGCTAACGGTAATAAAACCTTAATAGTGAGAATTGAGCAGATAAAAGCCACTGCCAGAGCCATAAATTCAAACATATATATTATGATGACCAAATATAGTGTTGAGAAAACAATCAAAAAGCCTACAAAAAACAGCGTGAATTATAGTGCTTTAGCTGCAAGTTAGCTAGTAGGGAAGTAAGAATTTCTAGCTAAGTTGCAGCTTTCATTACCAAGAAATTGTTAAATTCCAGATATTGCCGCTATTGCTACGGCTGCTTGATAAACAATTTGTGTGCCGGTAGCCCATAAACTTAGGTTGTCCATAAAGTAAGAATCTAACGGCACTACTACAGTATCGCCTGGGCTTATATTATTGGCACCATTGGCAAACCAGTTACCTGAATCAGGGATTACCACGCGACCATTAGCTTTTATCACATAGATTCTGTCTTCATCAGCCTGCTGTTTAGTTCCACCACTAAGTTTTACGTAATCGAACGCATCTAAGTCTTTACTATAAAGATGTGAGGTAGCGACTTGCACTTGACCAACAACGTTGATTGAGTTTTGCATTGTGGGGACATAAAGAACGTCACCATTTTCCAATAAAATATCGGCTGAGCTATCAATTTGAATACGCGGTAAGTCAACCACTAAGCGACCAACTGGCTGTACTTTAGTTAAATCAGCAAGTAGCATTTTTGCTTGTTCATAATCAATTGACTGAGAGTCTTTTTGCGAAAGACTTTTTGAAGCAATTTCTGTACGTAAACTTTCAGATACTTTTAAAATATTTTGAAGTTCTAGTTGCTTAAGTTTTTCGCGAGTAAAAACTGAACCTTCAGGATAAGCAAACTCAGTAAAACCGCCAGCCCGTTCAATCAGCTGTCCTAGGGTTTCACCACGCTGAATTGTATATTTACCAGGAAATAAGAACTCACCACGCAATTCAATTATATGGTTTTCTTGCCATGCAGGAATAACATGAATGTTTAATCGATCTTTACTTTGAATCGATATATTGTCGCCATTTTCATTTGCTAAGGCGCCATGTAAATTAACATTAATCGAGCTTTTTCTGGCTTGATTATCAACCACTTCATTTCGCGTAATTTCTGCCCTATCTAAGTAAGCTGATTCTAACAGGCCGCCAGACGCAGCAACTAAGTCGTCTACTTTGCTGTTATTTGCTAAAGGATAAATACCCGGGTATTTAACGGCGCCAACCACTTCAACTAATTGTAAAGGCTCTCCCGATGCCGCTTGGTGTTGCAGCTTTTTAATCACCGGCGCTAATAGCTTTTGACGAGAAAATACGCCTATCTCTTTAGGGTCAACCTCTTCTTCATAAGATCCACCAGTGAGCTCTTCCATCGATTTTTCGGCTAACTTTAATGATTCGTCTAAATCATCAAGCTCTTCAAATGGCACTTCTTCACCATACTCCAACCAGAACATCCGCTCTTTATATTGCTCTTTAGCCTTATCTTTTTCTTTTTTTATTAACTCTTCTTGAGTCATCGCCAGCAAATCTAACGATTGCTCCGCTAACGCATTAGTGTCATTAATTGAAAAAATTAAAATGCGATCATGGGGTTGCAACACTAAATTATCGTCTGAATTAACGTTACTAAGTGCGTCAAACAAACTGAATTGTAGAATTTCGATATTACGACCAATATCTTTCTCTCGAATCACTAAACTATAGTTTAAGTCAGCATCATCAAGCATGTAGGCATGAATATTTGGCAGTAAGTCAATAACCTTTTGCCCTTGTTGCCACTGATATTTGCCCGGACGAGCTACTGCACCGATAACAGTCACGGAATCATCATACTGCGCCGAAGTTTTCATGACTTTAACAACATCACCAGCTTTAGCTAGTTGCTTTTTAGCTTGGTCATTAGTTAAATCAATGTTAACTACCGTGCGGATATTACGCTGATTAAAACGCTCGACTACTGTTGCTGATGGATAAGCCGTTGGTAATAAGCCACCTGCCATGGTTACAACGTCTTCGAAACTATTGTCGGGGGCTAACTCATAAATGGCAGGACGTTTTACTTCACCGCTAACCGTTACTCGGTCGCCAACGGGGGCAATAAACACCACATCGCCAGATTTTAGAATAATGTCGTTCGATGAGTCGCCATAAATAAGCAGATCATACAAATCTAATGTCGTCACTAACTTACCAGCGCGCTTAACTTGAATGTTACGTAATGAACCAATATCGTTAATACCGCCTGCCGCAAAGATGGCATGGGTAACACTGGATAACGCGCTTAGTACATAAGGCCCTGGTTTAAATGCGTCACCCGCAACAAACACTCGCATAGAGCGTAAATTGGCAAGTGTTACCACCACATCAACACCTAAGACTTTCTTTTTAACTTCGGCGGAGAAATATTGCTTAACTTCCTGATAAGTTAAACCAGAAACAGCAAATGGACCTAAATTTGGCAGAACAACTTCCCCTTGACGGTTTACCGGAAGTTCATATTCTTCATTTTCTTTACCAAACATTTGAATTCTAATGGTATCGCCGGCACCTAGAATATAATCTTCAGGCACAGCAATATCTAAGGTTGGGGCAAAAGTAAATGGGGCATTTGCAAAGACATCATAACCAAATGGCTTTGGTTCGGTATCTTCTTCCTCTTCTTCTAATTCTTTAAGTTTTTCTTCGGGAAACTCTGGATTACCAAATTCATCAAATTTTGTGCCTCTAGGGTAAACCGTTTGCTCAACTGCAGTTTCATTTGTCGTTGTATCGGTATTTCCCTGAAGCTGTTTTCTTAAGGTGTTGTAATCGATACCCATACTTTGCGCAAGCGCGCGTTGCTGTGAAGGAGGTAACTTTTTAAATTGTTCTATTTGCTGTGGGGAAATCTGGCTTGGTGCCTGAGCAGCTTGAACCGAATATGGCAGGACTAACAATGTAACGAGCAGCCCAACTAAAGCAAATAACTGACTAAGTATGTTTTTCATTTAACAACAATTTCCCTGAACAAATCTAAACAAAACAAGTAACGCGAATAAATTAATCGCGGATTTTAACACAGCAACGCATATAGTTAAGTATTTAAATGTACCTAAGCTGTAATGTAGCTTTGCTGCGCAACACATTCCATTGAATTAATCTTCATATAATTCATCAAGGTACGACTCAAGCTCAGCCTCTTCGTCCTCATTCACTTCTATCGGCGGGTTCCCATCGTAAACTTTATATTGCATGTTTTGGAAATAAACATTTTTAACAAAAGTATAAGGATCGACAGCTTCATAAATAAGTTGTTCTTGTTCCATTAATTGGGCTCGAGTCTCAAGGCCAATGACAGCAATGCGGGCAAGGTTTGGCCAAAAATCAATTACCGCTAAAGGCCAGTAATATTTATCGACAAAGTCACCGACCTCCTCACGAACAGAACTTGGTCCCCATAGTGGTATCATAATATAAGGCCCATCGCCGACACCATAAACACCGAGTACCTCTCCAAACTCTTCTTGAGTACCCGTCCAGCCAAAGTCGCTTGCAGGATCAAAAAAGCCAAATAAACCAATGGTTGAATTTAAGAGGAATCTACCCGCACTAACCCCGGCATCACTAAACTTGCCTTGAAGTACATTATTGATGAAAGACGAGGGTTCATTTAGGTTTAATGCAATATTGTGCAAACCTGTGCGTAACGGTTGAGGTGTATATTCGATGTAAGCCAACGTAACTGGCTTATAAACATATTTATCTGCGTAGTCCCAAGTCAGGGTAAAAAACGCCCTGTTCATGGGCTCAAGCGGATCTTTAGGATCTGAATCGACCTGAGATGTTGAAGAACAGCCAGATAAGAAAATAGATGAGACAAACAGTAATGTGTATACCGCTTGATTTCGAAAAGCAGATAAGGCAGCCAATGAACTTCCCTTTAAGGTGTCGATAGTTAATAGTTTTGTTATTTTGCGCAGTTTATCATGGGATTATTTTGGGTACACCCACTAGTACGCTATTAATTTGTAACAAGCCTCAGTTATTTAAGGCTTTAGTTATTTAAGGCCTTGTTTATAAATCGACAACAACATTTCGACTTCCGCACGCGGTAGGTCACACTCTTTCATTATTTCTTCAGCATCAGCTCCTAAGGCTGCTAATTTCGATGCTCGCGTATAAAATTTATCGAGTGGTTCTGCTTCTTGCAATTGCTGAATAGCTTGAGACAATTTACTGCAATCAACTTGAATTGCTTTAATTCTGTGCTCTAATTGCTTAGACACTTGCTCATGTTCCGTTGTAACCAACGCTGAATTTTCTGCAAATTTATTGTGCTGCTCATATAACGATGAAATATTAACTTGCATATCCGCAGTTAACATTTCGGTCGCAGTTAATTGGCTTTGTGTTATTTTCAACGCTTTACTGAGTTGCTGAACTTTCAGAAAAAGTAATGCGATAACTGCAAGAAATATAACCACAACAATAAGCAACACACTGATCTCTAATTGCACAGTAATTTATTCCAACCACAAAAAAAGCCTGACAATCAGGCTTTTTAATTAAACTTACACTTAAAATTGTTTAAGTTCATCCCATTCGTCATCAGACAGTAACTTATTCAAATCAACTAAAATAAGTAACTCACCATCACGATTTGATACGCCTTGGATAAAGCGTGCGCTTTCATCATTACCCACATTGGGAGCAACATCAATTTCAGATGAGCGTAGATAAACCACTTCAGCAACGCTATCAACTAGAATGCCGATAACTTGTTTTTCAGCTTCAATAATAACGATACGGGTATTATCTGTAATTTCTGCACCTTCAAGGCCAAAACGTGCTCGAGTATCAATCACAGTAACTACGTTACCACGTAAATTAATAATACCTAGGACATAATCTGGCGCACCTGGTACTGGCGCAATTTCAGTGTAGCGCAATACTTCTTGTACTTGCATTACATTGATGCCGTAAGTTTCTGTTTCTAATTTAAATGTTACCCATTGCAACACTGCATCATTAGTATCTATTGCTTCACTTGCATTACGTCTTTCATCAGACATACTTCTTGTCCTCAAGTTTGTTTAAGTGATGGTCAAATCACAATTTAATCTTGGTATACGCCTAATCCCTTATCAAGCATTTTAATAAGAGAATCAACATCTAACAACGCACACATTCTGTCTTTAACCAGACCCGCTAACCAAGGTCTTTTGGTGTTATTATCTATCCATTTAACATCAGATTGCTCTAACGTTACAGTATCAACTAAAGTCTCAGCCATTAAACCCCAACGACTATTACTTAACATTATAATATATTGATAATTTATTGAATCTTTTAATTGCTGATCACATTTCTCAGGCATTACCCATAATGCCGTGTCTACCACATTAATTTTTTCTTCACGATACAGCATCACGCCTTTAAACCAATCGGGCTTGCCCATTAATGCATTAATATGATCAACATTATGAATACCGCCAAGTTCGATAAGTGGCACAGCAATGGTTAAGCCCGCAACATCAAAGAACATCGCTTGAAAGCGCCCTTGACGATAATCTTTTTGCTTAACTTCAAATGCCTGCTGACTTTTATGTGTGGTTATTTCTAACGGCTCGGCTTCTACTGTTGGCGGTGCCACTACTGGGGCTACAGGCGTAGTTTTTTGTTTAACTTCTACTTTCGCTTTAGCTTTAGCTTTAGTTGTAACAACCTTTTCTTCGACCGGTAATATTGTCGTCGGTTTAACCGTTTCTAGTAGGCGTTCTAGATTTTTTTGTTCAGGCTCTTTATGCGATACTACTTCTTCATCTTCGGTTAATAATTCCGAAAGATAAGATCTCATTACCTTTTGACTAGCTGCTAATGACTTTGCCATTTACTTCTTCACCGATGATAATTTCAACAAATGTTTCAATAAGCTTTTATAAGCATATACCCCTCTTGAGGCTCCTGCATAATCTGAAGGGACTTTTTGTGAAACACTGGCATTTCTAAAATTCGTATCGATTGGAATAACACCTGGCCAAACTTTTTCACCGTAAATTTCTTGTAGCTTTTGATATGCCATTAAAGAAGCTTTGGTACGCTTATCAAACATAGTTGGTACGATAGTATAAGTGAAAGGCTTTTCTTGCTCACCTTGCATGATTTCCATGGTTTTCATCATGCGATCCAAGCCTTTTAATGCAAGAAACTCAGTTTGCACCGGCACAATAATACGATCAGAGGCTGCCAATGCATTAACCATTAACACCCCTAATACCGGCGGGCAATCCATCAACACAAAGTCGTAATCACCTTCGAGTTTTTGCATGGCTTTTTTGAGCACTAAGCCCATACCACCTTTACTACCTAATGAGCGATCAAGCGTTGCCAAGCCCATAGTGGCGGGCAATATATCAATATTTTTATACTGAGTTGGACAAAGGCTTTGTTCGATTTGCTCTTTAGTTGAAACTTGAACAAAGAGATCATAAACACTTAGCTCTAAATCTTCAGACTCTATACCGAAGTAGTAGCTAAGTGAGGCATGTGGATCGGTATCAACCAATAACACACGGTAGCCTTGCTCTGCCAGCAAGCCACCTAAAGTAATGGTCGATGTCGTTTTACCAACACCGCCCTTTTGATTTGCAACCGTCCAAACGACCAATAGATCACCTAATTAATTTGATTTGTTATTATCGTCTTCATCTCTGGTGGTAATTCTAATGCCACCATTATCAAGCCTAATTATCTTAATTTTATTATCTTCTTTATCAGAATCAACTACTTCGTTAATAGTTTCTACATCTTTAACACTAATAGTTGCCGCATCGATTAATTGCGCTTTGTCTAAACCATACTTAGAAATGGCAATAACCACTTTACGATTTTGTGCACGACCATCTTCAGTTGAGTTATCGGCACTCGGATAATATTGTCCATAGCCTTCTATTGCCATTCGTGCTGGATTAATTCCGAGCTCTTCTAACAACCGCAAAATTGCAGTTGCCCTAAACACAGACAACTCCCAGTTGGAAGAAAATATTTCGTTATTAATTGGTTGATTATCAGTATAGCCTCTAACTCGTAAGTAGTTAGTGACATCTGCTAACACATCTTTGATCACCGATAAAATAGCCTGAGCAGATGATGTTGGAGATGATGAACCGCTGGGGAATAGTAAACCACTATTAAGTTCTATTTCTAACCACTCGCCATCAATTTGTAATTGAGCATAACCAGACTCAACCAAGTCATACAGCGCAGTGTGCAACTCTTGCTCTAGCGAAGATAAATTAGTACCAACTTCGTTGTCAGCCACATTTGACAGTACAGGTTCTCCATCAGTTAACTCATGTCCTGCATCATCTAAAATACCATCGCCATATAAGCGCTTATTAGTTTTGCTTGAGTTAACCGGCAAAATATCTTCACCGTGACCACGGTTTTTAGGCTTTTCTTTATCAGCTTGAAACACACGACCTATTGATTCTGTAACCGTTTCAAACGGCTTTTCATTCACCATAGCCATTGCATAAAGCACTACAAATAAGGCAAATAGTAGCGTCATATAATCAGCGTAAGAAACTAGCCAACGATGAACATCGTCATGTTCGACACTATGGCGTTTAATTCTTACACGGCTCATTGTTCTAGCCTGAATGCAGAAAGTCTATTTTCAATCGCGTGAGGGTTTTCACCTTGTGATATAGCAATAAGCCCTTGCGCCATCATTTCACGATACATGGTTTGTTGATGGATAATACCACGCAACTTATTAGCAACAGGAATGTAAATTAAGTTTGCAAAACCAACACCATAGATTGTCGCGACAAATGCCGTAGCAATACCTTGCCCTAATAAGTCAGGATCAGTTAAATTACCAAGCGCCTGAATAAGGCCAAGTACCGCGCCTAATATACCAATGGTTGGGCTATAGCCGCCCATAGATTCAAATATTTTTGCCGAACGCAAACCGTGTTCGCGATAAAGTTCGATATCAAGTTCAAGTGACGAAATTAATTGTTCTGTTTCAATACCATCAGCTAAATAATTTAACGCTTTATTGGTAAACTTATCTTCAACATCAATAGCAATGTTTTCTAAGACTAAATAACCTGACTCTCGCGACTTATTCGCCCATTCAACGATATCATCAATACCTTTAACTAAATCAAATTGTGGCGGTTGGAACACCCACTTTAATAAAGACATGGCATGAGTAAACTGTGCAGTAGATGACTGCAACATAACCGCACCTACGGTGCCACCAAAAACTATGATAAATGCTGGAAGTTCGAATAAGGCGGCGATGGCACCACCTTCAATACTAAAACCTAAATAAATCGCGAAAAATGCAAGAATAAGTCCAGCTAAACTGAGCTTATCCATTGCCAATTTCCTTTATGATGGTCGCTGCAACTTCATCAAGTGGCAACGATAATTCTGAAATACCGGCAACAGCAACGGCTTGAGGCATACCATAAACAACACAACTTGCCTCATCTTGTGCCCAAATAGTAGCACCTTTATTTTTTAACATACGAGAACCTTCCCTTCCATCGGCCCCCATACCTGTCAATATAATCCCCAAAACATCACCGGAAAATACTTTAGCTGCTGAGCCAAAACTTATATCTACACTTGGTTTATAAGCAACTCTTGCTGAGTCGTCTTCTCTAACCCTAAGTTTTGAAGCATTTTCTGTACCATCAATCATCATCTGCATACCGCCCGGTGCTAAATAAGCCACACCTGACTGTAAACGATCACCATCTTTTGCTTCCTTGACAGAAATTTGACACAGCGAATCTAACCTACTGGCAAATGCTGCAGTAAATGCTGCGGGCATATGCTGAATCATAACGATAGGTAAGGGAAAATTTTTGGGTAGCTGGGTTAATATTTTTTGTAATGCAACCGGGCCTCCTGTCGAAGTACCTATTGCTAACAGTTTATATTTTTTGCCCGAACTTTTTCTAAGTTTACTAGCCCCTAGACTTGCAGATGAAGTCGAAACCTGTGGCTTTGCCAATTCAGTTCGCTTAAATAAGGGTGCTGCCGGTATACTGGTAGCTTTTGGCGTGCTTGGTCTTTTTTTAATAAAACCTCGACGAACTGAGCTACTTTTTCTTGCAAGCTCAAGTACGCGATTTCTTAGTAAGCTCCCCGCATCTTCACTGTTTTTTGCTATTTCATTAAACTTTTTCGGTAAAAAGTCTAGTGCCCCAGCATCGAGTGCTTCAAAAGTTGCTTTAGCACCTTCATGGGTTAGGGAGGAAAACATTAAAATTGCGGTTGGCGTATTTTCCATAATCGCTTTAACCGCTTCAATGCCATTGAGCACTGGCATTTCAATATCCATAGTAATGACATCAGGACGTAACTCAGCTGCTTTCTCAACTGCTTCCTTGCCGTTTACCGCGACATCAATTACTTCAATGTTTGAGTCTTGGTTTAAGATGTCACTGACTCTGCGTCTAAAAAAGCTAGAGTCATCGACGACCAATACTTTATAAGCCATTTACTGTCTCTTAAGTTGGCGTAAAGTTACTTACGTAATTTTCTATATACGTCAGATTTTTTGGCGTAAAACTTCAACATACTTGGTACATCTAGGATAAGCGCTATACCGCCATCACTGGTAATCGTTGCCCCAGCCATGCCTGGCGTACCATGTAATAGTCGATCAAGTGGCTTAATAACGACTTCTTCTTGTCCAATCAAGCTATCTACAACAAAGCCCACTTGTTGGCTACCAAGCTGTACTATCACGACATGACCTTTATCGCGTGGCGCTTGACCACCACCTTTGAGTAGCCATTGATCCAGATAGAATAGTGGAATGGCTTTTTCACGAACAATTATTGTTAGCTGACCATCAACAACATTTGTGTTGGTAAGGTCTAAATGGAATATTTCGTTAACGCCAGCTAATGGCAAGGCAAATATTTGTTCGCCAACTACCACCATTAAGGTCGGTAAGATTGCTAGCGTTAATGGCACCTTAATTTCAAGCACCGTTCCAACACCTAATTCAGAGTCGATATTAACCGTACCATTTAGTTGGGTAATTTTCGTTTTAACAACGTCCATCCCGACACCACGACCGGAAACTTCTGAAATTTCAGTTTTGGTTGAAAAACCTGGCGCAAATATTAAGTTAAATGCTTCTTTTTCAGGCATTCTTGCTGCAGCTTCGGCATCTAAAACACCGCGGTCTATTGCAATACTCTTTAATTTTTCAGCATTCATACCGGCACCATCATCACGAATGGTTAACAGGATATGATCACCTTCTTGTGATGCTGATAGCACCACAGTACCTTCTCTGGGCTTACCATTTGCTTGGCGAACATCTGGTTCTTCAATACCGTGATCCACCGAGTTTCTAACCAAGTGAACCAGTGGATCGGCCAATGCTTCTACTAAGTTTTTATCGAGATCGGTTTCTTCACCTTCTAGTATTAACTTAATTTCTTTGTTCAAGCTTCTTGCTAAGTCGCGAACTACTCGAGGGAAACGACCAAACACTTTCTTGATTGGTTGCATGCGAGTTTTCATGACTGCCCCTTGAAGGTCGGTAGTTACCGCATCTAGGTTAGTAATGGCTTTACTTAGTTCTTCATCTTCTTTTGTTAGACCAAGGCTGGTTAATCGGTTACGTACAAGTACGAGTTCACCAACCATGTTCATAATTTGATCTAGGCGTTTAGTATCAACACGAACCGTAGTTTCAGCTTGAGGAGCAGACTGAGCAGCCGGCTTTTTATCTTTAGCTGGCGCTTTTGCTGGTGCCGCAGCTGCGGGTTTTGCAGCTGGCTGTGATGAAGGTGTTGGTTTAGCTTCTGGTTTAGCGACAGGTTCCGGTGACATCGGTTTATTTGCTGCAGGTGTTGGCGTTGTACTTTTTGACGGCGCTTTTCCTTTACCATGCAATTCATCTAGAAGCGCTTCAAATTCATTATCATCAATTTCATCAGAAGCGGTTGAGCTGGCACTATTGGCTGTAGTTGATGAGAAAGCCCCTTGGCCATGCAGTTCATCTAAAAGTGACTCAAATTCATCATCGGTAATTTCATCACTATTTGATGCTTCACTGCCTGTGTTTACTTCACTAGGGCCCTTATTGGCGCCATGGAGCTCGTCTAGCAGCGCTTCAAATTCATCTTCTGTCATCTCTTCTGAGTCACCATCACTCGACTCACTGATAACTTCTGGTTCGGGTTCTGGCTCGGGCTCCGGAGTTGATGCACTAGCACTCTCAGCGCCTTCAGGTACACTTAACCTGTGTAACTCAGCCAGCAACTCTGGTGGTGCAGGGTCTGCTTGTTCACGGTTTTGTACCGCTGCAAACATGACATTGATTTCATCAAGTGCTTGTAAGATAACATCCATTAACTCTGGTGTTACCGAACGCTGGCCATTTCTTAAAATATCAAAAACATTCTCAGCACCATGACAACAGTCAACCAATTCGGTTAATGACAAAAAGCCAGCGCCGCCTTTGACGGTATGGAAACCTCTAAAGATTGCATTTAATAAATCGGCATTATCAGGATCGTTCTCTAACTCGACTAATTGTTCAGACAAGGCTTCTAAGATTTCACCCGCCTCAATCAAAAAATCCTGTAGAATTTCTTCATCCGCTTCAAAGGACATGCACCAAACTCCTGCTAAAACCCTAAACTCGACAATAAGTCATCAACATCATCTTGGTTGGCAACCACATCATCGCGTTCTTCAGTATTGACAATTGGCCCTTCTACTAGATTTTCACCAGTTTTCAGGGTTGCTTTTTGTTTTTGTTCATTTTCCGACAAGCCAAACGCTGTCAGCATATTAATTAAGCTATCTTCAACTTCGATAACAAGATCAATAACTTTGCGAATAACCTGCCCAGTTAAATCTTGGAAATCTTGCGCCATTAATACATCCGTCATTAACGCATGCATATGCTCAGTTTCTGTTGAAGTAGTTTTCAGTAATTTATCAATATCAATGCATAATTCCTTAAACTCACCAAGCTTAAGGTCATTGTGCATTAACTTATTCCAAAGCGGGTCTACCGCCTTAACTTGTTGCTGGATAGTATCGACAACCGGAAATATTGACTCTACCGCGTCCATTGTTTTATTAGCCGCATCTTCGGTGCGAGTAATTACATAAGTTAGACGTTCTTTTGCGTCAGGAATATCAGCGTTTGCCAAATCATTAATTCTAGAATCCAATTGAAAATTCATCATAGAATCATGTAATTGACGTGTAAGCTTCCCTATTTCTGCAAATAGTTCTGAATTTATAGGGCTTTGAATTTCTGAAAGCAGCTTATCAGCTTCACTTTGCTGTTCATTTTCCAGAAACTCAACCAATTGCTTGGCTTGCTCTAACGTGATATTTCCGCCAGATACTTTAGTCATACCATTCCCTCGCGAGCAGAGTGCTTACCCTAATCGTTCAAAAATTTTATCTAGCTTTTCTTTCAACGTTGCAGCAGTGAAAGGCTTAACGATGTAACCATTTACCCCTGCTTGCGCAGCCATAACGATTTGTTCTTTCTTCGCTTCTGCTGTAATTAACAATACCGGAATATGTGCTAACTTTTCATCTGCGCGAATGGCTTTTAATAAATCGATACCTTGCATGCCTGGCATGTTCCAGTCAGTCACCACAAAGTCAAAGTCACCACCTTGAAGCATAGGTAAGGCTGTACTACCGTCATCAGCTTCTTGAATATTAGTAAAGCCTAAATCGCGTAATAAGTTTTTAACAATTCGTCTCATTGTTGAAAAGTCATCAACAACTAGCACTTTCATATTTTTATCCAAGGCACCCTCCGGTGAATTATCTTAATAAGTTTACAAACTATTTTACTTAACTTTGCCAAGATTGCATACGAGCTTTTAAACGATGCATAGCTTGACTGTGTATTTGACTGACTCTAGACTCACTAACGTCTAAAACTTCACCAATTTCTTTCAAATTAAGCTCTTCGTCATAATAGAGTGACAGTACTAAAGCTTCTCGCTCAGGTAAAGTCGAAATACACTCTGACAGTCTTTTTTTAAATGTAACTTGTTCAATTGTATGATACGGGTCATCGCTTTCATAGCCGTCTTCATATGTGATGACATCATCACTAACGCCTAAGTCTTCGATACCGATGATTTTACCCGAACTGACATCGTTTAGGATATGATGGTATTCATTTAATGAAATATCAAGTTTTTCAGCTACTTCTGCATCGGTAACATCTCTGCCATATTTAGCTTCTAATGCCTTGATTGCATCACTGATCATTCGACTATTTTTATGAACCGAGCGTGGGGTCCAGTCACCTTTTCGAATTTCATCCAGCATAGCACCGCGAATACGAATGCCTGCAAAGGTTTCAAAACTGGCGCCTTTAGCGTTATCAAAATTGCTAGCAGCTTCTAGCAATCCTATCATGCCCGACTGAATCAGGTCATCAACAATGACACTTGCCGGTAATCGTGACAAAAGATGGTAAGCGATACGCTTAACAAGAACCGTATATTCTTGTATTAACGTCGACTTATCTTGATAGCTAGTATAAGCATTGGCTTTAACCACTTAAGCTCCGTACCCAGTTATTTATCTAGAAGTTGCTCGATAAAAAATTCTAAATGGCCTGATGGCACATTAGGTATTGGCCACTGGTTAACTTTGGTTGCTAACTCAGTGAACGCTTTAGCCGCTGGAGATTCAGGGAACGCTTCTACAATGGCCTGTTGTTTACGAACTGATTTTCGAATGTTTTCATCAAACGGCACAATAGCCACTAGCTCAATTGCCACATCTAGAAAACGATCGGTTACTTTGGTTAGTTTAGCAAATAATTGCTGTCCTTCTTTGATGCTACGCACCATATTGGCAACTACTTTAAATTTAAATACGCCATGGTCACGGCTTAACAATTTCATCAATGCGTAACAATCGGTAATAGAAGTAGGTTCATCACACACCACTAACATAACGTTTTGCGCTGCACGAGAAAAGCTTAATACCATGTCAGAAATGCCGGCGGCAGTATCAACAATCAACACATCAAAGTCGGTTTGCATATCACTAAAAGCGCGAATCAAGCCGGCATGCTCTGATGGCGTTAAATCAACCATAGATTGAGTACCAGAAGTAGCAGGAATAATTTTAATCCCACATGGTCCTTCAATAATAATGTCATCTAATTCGCAATCGCCACTGAGCACATGAGAAATATTCTTTTGAACACGTAAGCCCAGCATTACGTCGACATTAGCAAGACCTAAGTCGGCATCTAAAACCAGTACTTTCTTTCCTTGTTTAGCTAGCGCTATAGCGGTATTTAACGAAACGTTCGTTTTACCTACCCCACCTTTGCCGCCAGAAACTGCGATTACTTTGACTTGTTTTAAATCTTGCATTTTTCTTAAGCCGCTCGCTTGGTCTATCATCTACAACTTCTCATGGTTAACCAAAAGCAGCCGATGCTATTGGTTGTTTATTAGCAACAAAATTGAATTTCATTGCTGATTTGTTTGCTATTTTCTCTGCAAGACTAACCAATTTTTCAGCATTTGCAACTTTAATATCTTCCGGTACGCGTTGACCGTCTGTTAGATAACCAATTGGCAATGCATTTTGAATTGAAGTAGAGATAATTTCGCCCATACTTAGCCCTTCATCCAGCTTAGTAAAGATACATCCACACAATGGCACTTTCTTAAAGCGCTCGACATTTTCTTGCATTACAGCTTGTTGAGTATTAGCGGCTAATACTAAATAATTGCGAATGCGTAGGCGAGAATTTGACACTAATGCCGATAAGTTTTCAGCAAGGCGCATATCTCGTTGTCCCATGCCTGCGGTATCAATTAATACTAATTTTTTGTTGCTGTATTGTTGTAGCAGTGCTTCTAATACTTGGGCATCTTTCGCTAGCTTGACCGAGCAACCAATAATTTTGCCGTAGGTCTCGAGTTGCTCAAACCCACCGATGCGGTAAGTATCAGTTGATATTAACAACAACTCATCTGCCCCATGAATTTGGGCAAAGCGTGCAGCAAGCTTGGCCAATGTTGTCGTTTTCCCTACTCCAGTAGGGCCGACAAGCGACACAACACCACCACGGTGAATAATATCATTATTGGTCGTGTTAATTTGACTAGTTAACAACTGCAACGCACTGTTCCAGCTTTGCTCATCGGATAAATGATTGGGGACAAAACCCGCTACTTGATCGGCTAACTGCTCATTAATTCCCATCGCAACTAGCTTATCAATTAGCATTGCGCGGCTTGGGTCTTTTTGCGCCATATCTTGCCACATCAAACCAGATACCTGATGTTCTAGCAATTGGCGAATAGAGGCCATTTCCGCTTTCATTTGATTAAAATCATCCATGCTGACGACACTACTATTGCCAGAAATATTTGCTTTTGTGGTATTACCAGCAAATGTCTGATGGGCAGAGGTTTGGTTGGCGAAACTTGGGCTGGCAAATTCATCACCATTATTAGCTACTTGCTCACTATGTTGAGTATATTGCTCTTGCTGACCTTGGTTTTGCTGTCCTTGATTTTGCTGTACAAGCCGATCCGTGAATTGTTTTAACTGCTGTTCTAAATCCATAGCGTTGCTATTGTTAGCTGCCTGGTTAGCAGCTGACTGAGTACCATTAGTATTAGTTGTTGCACCATTTTGCTGTTGAACATTTCTTGCTAATAGCGCTGATAGACTGTCTGCTGGCGAGGTATGCTGTTCATTAGCTTCTTCATTAACGCTACCTTGCACACTATCGTTTGTCCTTGCGTTTGCAACTTGGGATGAAATTGAAGAAGCGGGTGGTTGCGACAGTTGTACAACATCATCGGCCAAATCATTATTTGACTTAACTTGAGGCGCTGACACAGGAGCTGAACTGGCACTATTGTCTTGCGCCGCCATAATTTCAACACCTTCCGGGATTTTCTTATTAGACATGATTACTGCATCTACACCTAACTCTTCTTTAATTTGAGCTAGTGCTGTTTTCATATCTCTTGCAACATAACGTTTAATTTTCACTGATAACCCCTTAATTCAGCTACTCAGGACCCGCCTGAAGGAAACTAGTTTAAATCCTACTAACTGACATTTTTAGCTCAAAGTATTCGCCTATTGGCCTATCGCACTAACAATTCTAATTTGTTTATCATCTGGGATTTCTTGATAAGAGATAACTCTTAACCCCGGAATCGTGTATTTAACAAATTTAGCTAATACTGTTCTTAAAATGCCTGATGTCAGTAAAATTGGTGTATCGCCGGCTAATTCTTGCTGTTGCGCCCCATCGTTTAGCGATTTTTGTAAGCGCTCTGCTAAACCTGGTTCAATGCCTGCGCCGTCGTCACCTGCCATTTGCATAGACTGATGCAACATCTGTTCCAACTCAGGAGCCAAAGTTATGACGGGCACTTCGCTAGCGGCGCCAACGAGGTCTTGAATGATAAATTTACGTAAGGTTATTCTGACTGCGGCAGTTAATACTTCAGCATCCTGGCTCTTTGGCCCGTACTCAACTAACGTTTGAACAATGCTGCGCATATCACGAACTGCGACACCTTCATTCATTAAGTTTTGTAATACTTTCACAACAGTACCCAACGACAAGGTATCAGGAATTAAACCTTCAACCAATTTCGGATAATTCTTCGCCAGTCTATCTAATAGGTTTTGTACTTCTTCATGACCGATTAACTGAGCGGCATTATTAGTTAATATCTGACTTAAGTGAGTCGCTAATACCGTTGCAGCATCTACTACGGTATAACCGAGTGACTGCGCTTGCTCCCGCTGGTTCTGTTTGATCCAGACAGCATCTAAGCCAAATGCCGGATCTTTAGTAGGAATACCATCAAGCGCGCCAAAAACTTGACCTGGATTAATTGCCAGTTCATGGTCGTGGCGAATTTCGGCTTCTCCAATAGCCACTCCCATTAATGAAATTTGGTAAGTATTTGGCTCTAGGTCTAAGTTATCGCGAATATGTACTGCTGGAACTAAAAAGCCAAACTCCTGCGATAATTTTTTACGCACACCTTTGATTCGATTAAGCAGTTCACCACCTTGAGCTTTATCAACCAGTGGAATTAAGCGATAACCTATTTCTAAACCAATAACGTCAACATGATTGACATCATCCCAACTTAAATCTTTTATTTCCTCTTCTTTTTGTTGAGTTTGTACATGTTGCTCCTGCGCTTCACGCTCAGTTTCTTCAGCTTTTTTCGCTTTTAATTTATCACCGAAAAACGCCACCGCACCGATAGCAAATGCAAAAAACAAGAACGCCAAATGTGGCATACCTGGGACAATACCCATAACGAACATCACGGCTGCGGCAATATATAAAGAGCGAGACTGACCAAGTTGCGCACTTACTTGCTCGCCCATGTCTTGAGATGTATTTTGACGAGTTACCACAATAGCAGTCGCTACAGAAAGCAATAAGCCCGGGATTTGAGCAACTAAGCCATCACCTATGGTTAACAAGGTATAAATTTCAACTGCCGAGTTAAAATCTAGGTCGTGCTGCACCATCCCAATGACTAAACCACCGACAATATTAATAAATAAAATTAAAATACCGGCAATCGCGTCACCTTTAACAAATTTACTGGCACCATCCATCGAACCATAAAAATCAGCTTCACTGGTAATTTCGATACGACGCTCACGCGCCTGATCTTGAGTGATAAAACCGGCATTTAAATCGGCATCAATTGCCATTTGCTTACCCGGCATTGCATCTAAGGTAAAGCGCGCGGTTACTTCAGAAATACGGCCAGCACCTTTGGTCACCACCACAAAGTTAATAATAATTAGTATTAGAAACACCACTAAACCAACGGCGTAGTTACCACCGATGACAACCGAACCGAAGGCTTCAATAACCGCACCGGCGGCATCAGGCCCTTCATGGCCTTCTAATAAAACCACTCGGGTACTGGCAACGTTTAATGACAAACGTAAGATCGTAGCAATCAGCAATACGGATGGAAATGCGCCAAACTCTAGCGGTTTTAGGGTATAGACAGTAATTAACAAGACCAAAAGCGACAGTGCAATATTGAATGAGAACAACACATCCAATAAAAATGCCGGCATAGGCAGAATGATCATGCCCAATACGGCAACAACAATAAACGGCGTGCCTAAACCAGAAACATTTTTGAATTTATTTTTATCAAATTGGGAAAAATTCGCTAATAACTGCATGCTCGAAACGACTCGATAATAAAGATAAAATTTTGACGTTATCAGCTATTGAGCAATAAGCAGACCAACAATGCCTGCTTTAAAGTTAATTGAATAATTTTAAGTCAATTAGTAACGGAAGTCGTCAGGAATAGGCAGGTTTTTTGATAGTGGTACAGGCCGGCGCCCTTTACCTTTGCGGTGCATATTAAGCTGAAAAATAAACGCCAGCACTTGTGCAACCGCCGCAAATAGCGCCTCAGGAATATCTTCATCCACTTCGGCGGTATAAAATAATGATCTGGCTAAAGCTGGTGATTGCAAAATCTCAACGCCATGCTCTTTCGCTATGGTACGAATATGGAGTGCCATTTCATCGGCACCTTTGGCAATCACTTTAGGCGCACCACCAACCTCGGCATCATACTTTAAAGCCACTGAAAAATGCGTCGGGTTAGTGATCACTACATCTGCATCAGGCACATTTTGCATCATTCGACGCTGCGACATTTCATATTGTGCTCGCCGAATTCGCCCTTTAATTTCAGGGCTACCTTCAGCATTTTTCATTTCATCTTTGACTTCTTGCTTGGTCATCTTTAATTGCTTGGTATGATTCCAAACCTGATAAGGGGCATCTACCACAGCAATAATAATCAATGACAATGCTAGCGCTAAAAACATCCACAATAACATGCTAACGGCATGACCAAAGTTATTAGGTATCGCCTCTAAACTTAAACCGATAATTTCTTCAAACAACCCTGTTAGCAATATGATGGCAACAGTAAATACCACTAAAAACTTTAAAATAGATTTAATAAATTCAATTGCCGCCTGAGCGCCCAGCATCCGTTTAAATCCGGCAATAGGTGATAATTTGCTTGCTTTCGGCGCCATGGCACTCCATGAAAAGTTGTAGCCACCAAGCAATATATTCCCGACAAAAGCGGCTAATATAATGATGGCAAATATCCAAGCCATTGGCACGGCTAATGAACTGACCACTTCACCGACAATTTTAAATTGAGTGGCCGTATCCATGACTTCTTCGCGGGATAAACTAAACATGCGCTTCATCACTGTTGATAGTGCGTCTACAAGTGAGCTGCCCACTAATAACATAGCACAAGCGCTGCCCACTAAAACAAACAGTGTTCCTAACTCTTTAGAACGAGCAATTTGCCCTTTGTTTCTGGCATCTGAGAGTTTTTTGGCCGTGGGTTCTTCGGTGCGTTCGCCTGAGTCAGAATCAGCCATGTGCTATCCTCTGCAAACAATTAAATCACAGGTAAAATCAATGGCCCGCTGCCACTGCTGCTCAAAGTGCAGGTAAAAATTACCAAAAGTTAACCACATAATAATTAAACCTGCAGTCATCGTAATCGGGAAGCCGATAGCAAAAATATTCAACTGAGGTGCGGCACGGGTCATAATGCCAAATGAAAAATTCACCAGAAGCATTGCTGTAATTGGCGCCAATGCTAACGACAATGCCGTTGCAAACATCCAACCGCCCCATTCAACAATTTCTTTATATTTAACCGCATCGATACTACCACCAGGGATAGGAATGGTATCAAAGCTCATCACCACAAATTGAATAAAGGTTAGGTGACCGTCTAGCCCCCAAAACAGTAACGTAGATAAAATTAAGAAAAACTGACCAACGGCAGGTACATTCATACCACTGGCAGGGTCAACTAATGATGCAAAGCCCAAACCGGTTTGCATCGCAATTATTTGCCCAGCTAGGGTAAACGTATTAATCACCAGCACAGTGATAAAGCCGATGGCGATACCCACTAATATTTGCTGCACCACCAATATTGCCGTAGCTAGTGTAAATAAATTATCAACTTTAGTTGGGGGAATCGCCGGCATAATAGCAATTGTTAACGTAACACATAGGAATAACTTGATACGGTTTGAGATAGTCTGCGAGCCCAAACCAATCATCGCCATGATTAATGCGGCAATGCGGCTAAATGGCAAAATAAAATCAGCCAGATACTGGTTAACAACTGCCTCAGTGAACTCCATCAACTCACCACGCTTGGAATACTACTTACTAGCCTTATTGTATAATCCATTAACTTTTGTACTAACCAATGTCCCCCTAATATCAAAGCCAGTAAAGTGACAATAAGCCTTGGTAAAAAACTTAACGTTTGTTCGTTAATTGAAGTCGCTGCCTGAAAAATTGCCACCAATAAGCCCACTAATAAACTGGGGACAACAATTGCACACACTAGCAAAATCACTAGAAAAAGTGCATCTCTTAAAATATCGACAAAGACTTCAGGAGACATGATTTAAGTTCCTAATCCATAACTGGCGGCAATGGTGCCAATAACTAGATTCCAGCCATCTACTAAGACAAATAACATTAACTTAAACGGTAGCGATACTATCATAGGAGACAGCATCATCATCCCCATTGCCATCAATACACTGGCAACCACTAAGTCAATAATAAGAAACGGAATAAACAGCATAAAACCAATTTGAAAGGCGGTTTTTAACTCACTTATAACAAATGCAGGAATTATTACCGTCATCGGTAAATCGGTTGGCTGGTCAACGCTTTCGATACCTGCCATTTCAGCCAAAGTTTCTAAGTCTTTCACCCGCGTTTGTTCAAGCATAAACGCCCTTAACGGTACCTTTGCTTCATTGATTGCTTGGCCCGATGTCATTTGCTCAGCAATATAGGGTTGAATCGCGACCTTATCAATTTGATTATATACCGGCGTCATAATAAAAATGGTCATAAACAGGGTTAAGCCAATAATTACCTGATTGGAAGGTGTTTGTTGTAAACCAAAGGCCTGACGCAAAATCGCCATAACTACCACTATTCGGGTAAATGAGGTCATCATAATGACCGCCGCTGGAATAAAGCTCAGCGCGGTCATAAAGATCAATATTTGTAGCGTTACCGAATATTCTTGCGAGCCATCAGGGTTGGTGGTTAATTTTAGCGCTGACATGCTTAAGTCATCAGCGCCAAAAGCCGTGCTAGTAAATAGCACACCAAGTAATAACGTAAAAATCAGGGTTATTATTTTCATTGTTTTTTCAACAAATTGATAAATCCGCTACTTAATTCAGATGGAATAACTTGTGCTGGTTTTAGCGGGGTTTCTAGTTCTTGTAATATCGAGATATTGTGCGCGGTAACGCCAAGTAGTAATTGCTTTTTATTCACTTCAACAACAACAAGCCGTTCTTTCGGGCCTAAATGCAACGAGGTGATTACATTTAACTCCTTGCTAGTACGGGTGCCAATTTGGAATTTTTTCAGTAATGCTGCAGCTACAATAATTAAGCCAAGTACAACAATTAACGACAATAGCAAACTCGCTAAGTCGAGATTATTACTCGCTACATGCTTGCCAACTTCTGGGGTTTTGGCTGCCACTTGCTCTGCTAATAAAAACGGACAATAGCTCAAATTTAAAGCAAGAAAGGTTAAAGGCTGAAAGAGTTTCATTATTTCAGCTTTTTAATGCGTTCAACCTGGCTAATAACATCAGTTAAACGAATACCAAACTTATCGTTAACCACAACTACCTCACCGTGAGCAATTAACGTACCGTTAACCAAAACATCTAAAGCTTCACCAGCTACACGATCAAGCTCTACTACAGAGCCCTGATTTAATTGCAGTAAATTACGAATACTAATATTAGAGCGACCCACTTCCATAGAAATGGTCACCGGAATATCTAAAATCGCATCAAGTTTACGTTGTTCTTCACTTGAGATCGGGGCATCAGTTTCTTTTAGTTCTTCAAGTTCTACTTTTTCCGCTTGTAAGTCACCCGACTCATTGGCCTCGCGGGCTTCAGCCTGTTCATTCAAGGCTTCATCCCACATACTTAAATCATCATCTTCGGTACTCATAACAGCCCCTAATTAATACTCTAAATCATCTTCTAATAAATGTAACTCAGCGTCACTGTCTAAACGCTTACCGCCTTTAGTTAAAATGGTTAGCTCAGACTTAACTGACTCAGGACGCTTAATTTTTTCTTGAATTTGCAATGCAACATTTTCACGACTGCGACCAAGTTTGGCTCTAAATGTTGGTAACTCCTCAATAAGCACAGTCACATGTTCAGGAATATCAACCGGAATAATATCGCCAGCTTCAAGTTCCATCACTTTGGCCAGTGATAACTGGAACTCAACAAATTTTGTTGAAAGCTCTACAGGCACATCTAAAATTTCATCACGAAGCGCTTTTGACCAGCGCATATCGGTATCTTCTTTATCACTTTGCACACCAGCATCGAGTAACTCTCGAATTGGCTCAAGCATTGAGTAAGGTAATGCGACATGAAAATCACCACCACCACCATCTAGTTCAATATGGAATGAGCTAATCACCACCACTTCGGTTGGGCTGACAATATTAGCCATTGAAGGGTTAACTTCAGAATCAAGATATTCAAAAGAAACGTCCATAACCGGCGACCAAGCTTCTTTATAATCTTCGAAAATTAGTTTAAGTAGCATTTGAATGATGCGACGTTCGGTTGGCGTAAATTCTCGGCCCTCAATTTTGGCGTGATAACGACCATCGCCACCAAAAAAGTTATCAACCAGAATAAAAACCAAACGCGCTTCCATGGTGATCAGCGCAGTACCTTTGAGCGGTCTAAACCTCACCATGTTCAAGCTTGTCGGTACGAACAAGGTATGTACGTACTCGCCAAACTTGATCATTTGAATGCCGTTAATCGATACTTCAGCGGTACGGCGCATCATATTAAACAAGCTAATACGCATATGACGCGCGAAACGCTCGTTAACCATTTCAAGCGTTGGCATGCGACCACGAACAATACGATCTTGTGAAGAAAAATCATAGTCAGAGGTGCCTTCCCGAGGCTCAGACTCTTCGACAATTTCTTCTTCTTCAACGTCATCAACACCGTGAAGTAGCGCGTCAATTTCGTCTTGTGATAATAAGTCGCTCACTTGAATTACTCTTGTTTATGTTAACTTTAGTTTCGATTTAGTTAGTCAGATTACCTGCATATAATAACTGGGCAGTTTAATCCCAGTTATTGCATAACAAAGCCGGTAAACAATACTTTTTCTACCACTTTGTCACCAGTTATATCTGTTAATACTCTTTGCACTTCCGCTAAGGCTTTTTGCTTTAACGAAGTTTTACCCGCACTCGTTGCCAAGTCATCGGCATTAGAAATTGAAAACACGCTAAGTAACGTACTTTCAATTAACGGCACATGCTTTTTCGCTTCTTCTTCGTTGTCAGCACCTCGTACTAATAACTGCACTCGAATTTCAACAAATCGATCTCTAGCAGCACCTGGCACATTGAACCTAAATGGGCGAGGCATTGGAACATACAATGCTGTACCTTTTTTAGCTGCCGATGCTTCACCGTCAGCTGATTCATCATCGGCACTACCACTGCTGACAGAGCCTGAGCCACTGTCTAATGCCGCTGCCATTTCTGCGTCACTTGGACCGCTATCACCGCCTAAGAAAAAGAATGCGCCACCACCAGCTGCCGCTAATACAACAACGGCAACAATGATCATCATCATTTTTTTCTTGCCACCGCTCTTATCAAGTTCTAGATCTTTTTCATCAGCCATTTTTCTTCCTATTAAACTCGCATTACCTTCTATAGCTAAACTATATCGTCGTTATTGGTGAACGCCAACGCTTTTAACTATTTATGCATAGAAATCAACGCCAGTTGCTGAAGGTTTAACCAGTTGAGCAATAGTTTCTGGGGCAACATTGCCGTCTGTTAATTGCTGACCACCTTGTTGGTGTCCTTGTCCAAAACCTTCGCTTTGTTGATTTTGTTGCTGTTGTGCAACGTTAGCATCACCAACATCAACACCACTTTCTTGCAGCATATCTCGAAGTTTTCCCATTTGCTGCTCTAACGCTTCTTTAGCTTGTTGGTTTTGAACAGTAAAGCTAACGGCTGCTTGTTCGCCCTGTAAGTTTAGGCGGACATGAACATTGCCTAATTCAGGCGGGTCAAGCTGTATATCAACTTGTTGCAGTTTTTGGTTCACCATCACCATCACTTTATCTTTCACTGCATTAGCAAAGTCTCGACGATAAATATTGATGGTTTCAAGTTGAATTTGCTGCGCCTTTTTCATTTCGACATTACTTTGTGTCACTTTACCGGCAACTGAGTCTAAATGTTGTTGTATCGCTTTTTGATCTAAAGCGACGGCTTCGTCAGTAGCCGACTGAACACCTGCCGCGGCTAAGGAGTCGGCAAACGTTGTTCTAGCGCCAGTATTTATCACCGATTCTGCTGATCCGGTTAATGGAGTAGATGTCTGTTGTGCATTTTGCTTGGCATGATTTTGCTCGTCACTGACATCTTGCTCACTAGCTTGTTCGTCAGTACTTACATGCTCCGCCATTAGCGTCGCCGTTGCAGTATTAACTTTATGCTCTTCTGGTTTAGCTGAGTCTGATTTGACCTGATGAGGTAGAACATCTGCGAGCCTAATTGACGCTGTTTGTTCTGCTGACTTAGGCAGCGTTGTCAATTTATCGTCATCTACAAGCGGGTTAGCTTCGCTATTTGCTTGAGAATTATTAAGACTTGAGTTCGCACTTAGTGCTTGTTCACTGGCTTGTGAAGCCAATGTTACTTTTTCTGATACTTGCCCTAGATCGCTAGCTTGTTGCTTTAACAAAGCTTCACCGGTGACTTTATCACTTTGTTGATTAGCGATAGTTATTTCCTCATTAACACCATCAGCTAATACTTGCTGCTCTGCTTTGCTGTCCTGATTACTGTCGTGCGCTTGTGCCGGCACCCCCTTCTCTACTGTCGAAGAAAGTTTACTATTTACTAAGGCTTGCTCAGTTAACCCCGCGTCTTCGCCAGCTGCAGTGCCATCACCAGTTGCTTTCACCGATAATGCTGCCAACATTTGCTCTTCTTCAGTTAGCGACTCACCTTCCGCTTTAGCTACAATTTGTTTTTCATTAGCCGCTGCAACTTGGGTTTGAGTTGATGCTTCTCCATCAACTAACTGTTCATCAGTTGAATCCAAATTCTCCCCAGCTAGTTGGGCTTTTATTACTTGCGTTAAAGAATTTTGATCAAATGAGTTTTCCATCTGTTGCTTAAATTCACCATCTGCCATTTTTTTTAACATGGTTTCTGACTTCATTAATAACGCCATAAACTCACTAGAGTCTTGGTTGGCACCTTCAGTTACAGCTTCATCAATAACAGCACGTTCATTCGGTAATTGATGCTCATCTGATATTTCACTGTCTGAGCTAGCGCTTGCTTGATTATTTTGTTCTTGTTGCGAGCCATTAGCTTCAGCAGCGACACCTTCATCAGAGGCCCTTTCCTTGGCGGCAAGAGCACCCTGTTCGATATTATCATCTGAAGTTTTGCCAGATCCTGTTACCGAGCTATCGTTTTTATTGTCTGCATTATCTTGCCTGCTATTACCAGCCCTAGAAGAGCGGTTATCACTGGCATTATTAGAAGAATTTGCGCTGTTATTTGCACTGTTGTCATATTTACGGTAGCTGGCATCTCGCTCATTAAGTTGCTCATCTACCAGTCGTGAGAATTGACTATTATCTTTAGATTGTTTGCTATTTGCATTTAGGTTGCGGCCAGAAACATCAGCACTGTTGTCTGTTGCTTGCATTAAATCAATCGATAATATTTTTACTTGCGGCATAATGATCCCAACATTTTTTTCAAGCTAAGCGTTATCCGCTAAACAGCCCCAATAGGCATCGAGCTAAGCGGAAACTTTTGTTTCTATTAATGAGAATAAGCGGCAACAAATGATCTATTACTTAGCCGTTATTTTTCATCAATAGAGTAAAACCGGGTGCTTCAAGCGACTCCCAAATTTACTTTTTTTGTTCCAATACCTTCTGTCATCATTACAAGCAATTACTAAGCCACTATCTTAAAAACTAGGTGTTTGAAGCAAAATAGCTATCACTTTTTTGTAGCTATTGCCCTCGACGGATAAATTGCTGAGTAGCAATTTCATCAAACATATTTTGCTCTTTTCTAAGCTCTTTTTGCGCTTCTTTTTTCATTTGAATTTCACGTAGGTGCTCTACTGCCTGCACTTTTTGGCGCTGCTTAAGCCACAGACGCTTGCATTGTTCCATTAATGCTTTAGATTGGTTAATAGCAACTTTAACCTGCTCGCCAGCTTGATCGAGTTTATTAACAAAGGCGTGAAAATGATTAAAAGTTGCACTATCCACCCCAGTTTTCGAACGCTCACTTAAACGGCGCATATATTCCAACCGATATTCACCAACCCCTTTTAAACGCTCTAAATTTTGCTGATATTCAAGCTCCGCTGCCTGTAACTGCTGAGCAGCTTTTACTTCTTTATCTTTTTCAAATCGATATAAGGTATCTAATTGATTATTAGCCATTGCTTTCTATATCCTTATCGCTGCCCTTGGTTGGGTTGCTGAGCTTGTGATGCCGCAATAATCTCATTAAGCTGCGTTAAGCTTTGATCATATGGGATCACTTCCTTCATTTGCTGCTGCAGATAAAACTGAATAACTGGCAACACATTAATTGCTTGGTCAATCCTTGGATCGCTGCCTTTGGTGTAGGCACCAATGGCAATTAAGTCTTTGTTTTGTTGGTACAATGAATACACTTGCTTTAATGAACGAGCCAATTGTTGGTGCTCATCACTGGTAACCATAGGCATGACCCGTGAAATAGAAGCTTCAACATCAATTGCTGGGTAATGACCGCTATCGGCAAGTTCCCTAGACAGTACGATATGGCCATCTAATATTGCTCTGGCCGCATCTGCGATAGGATCTTGTAAGTCATCCCCTTCAGTTAACACAGTATAAAATGCTGTTATTGAGCCTTGACCATCCCCGCCATTACCTGCACGTTCCACTAGCTGTGGTAGTTTAGAGAAAACTGAAGGCGGGTAGCCTTTAGTTGCGGGTGGCTCGCCAACGGCTAAAGCAATTTCACGTTGTGCTTGGGCATAGCGTGTAAGTGAATCAAGTAGCAATAAAACATTAAGCCCTTGGTCACGGAAGTATTCAGAAATTTGCACGGCGGTTTCACAGCCTTTGAGGCGCATTAACGGCGAACAATCGGCAGGAGCAGCAACCACAACTGAACGTGCTCGCCCTTCTTCGCCAAGAATTTCTTCAATAAATTCTTTAACTTCTCGACCACGTTCGCCCACTAAGCCAACAACAATAACATCGGCGGTTGTACCTCGGGTCATCATCCCCATTAACACCGATTTACCGACACCGGAGCCAGCAAAAAGTCCCATACGCTGACCCTGACCAACGGTAATAAAACCATTAATTGCCCGTACACCGACATCAAGTGGTTCTGAAATTGCGCGCCTTGCTAGCGGATTAAGAGGCGTAGCATCGTAACGATAGCTTTCGTCACGCTTAACTTTGCCTTTACCATCAAGAGGATTACCTACGCCATCAACAACGCGGCCTAATAAGTCCATTGATAAAGGAAGTTTTGCTTTGGTAGCAAGTGGCAACACCCGAGCTCCAGGGAGAACTCCACTTAAACTTTGCTCAGGCATTAAATAAGTTTTGTCATCACTAAAGCCAACTACTTCGGCAATGAGTTCACCGTGTGCGGTTTCAACAACACATTGACTGCCAACATGTGCTTTAACGCCAACCGCTTCCAACGTTAGGCCAACAACACGCACTAATCGGCCAGCCACCGCTTCTTTAAAAGGGGTAATAAATTGCTGACATTGTTGCAATCGCTCTGCTAAATGAGCACTTTCTATCATGTTGGAATTTTGACAACTGACTACTGATGTAATGCGTCTTGCAAAAATGATTCCAATACATGTTTTAGGCGAGATTTAATCGTTAAATCAATATTTGACGTGCTATTTTCTATTTGGCAGCTGCCTTGAGCAAATTGTGGTGCCGGTAATAACCGCCAGCCTTGCTCGGCAATATGTTGCTCACCAAATTGGCTTTCAACCAGTTTGATATCTTCTGGGTGCATAAAAATTTGGGTTTGCGCATCTTGGCTAGGAAGTGCCTTAATTCCGGCACTAATTGCTGATAATAAAATATCAGGATTAGTTTTAGCTTCCTGTAAAACCACGGCTTCGGTTAGCTGAGCGACCAAGGTTAATAACTGTTGCTCGATATTTTTTTCTATCACGGTCAAGGGCTGATGTAACTGGTCTATCAGTTGCTGCCACTGATTACTTAAAGTCTCAATAGTTTCCTTGCCTTCAGCAAGCCCTTGCGCATGACCTTGTTCACTTCCGCTTTTTTCACCCACCTCAAAGCCTTCAGCCTTGCCTTCTTCATAACCTTTGGCAAAGCCTTCTTCTTTACCTTCACTAAAGCCTTCTTCATACGCAGCCTGACGAATGGCTTCAATTTCCTCAGCGGTTAACGGCTGTGGCTCGGCCTCTGGTTCTTCTGGGGGCTCATAACGCCAATTTCTTGGCTTGCCTAAAGCGTTGGTATACGCTTGTTGTTCTTGAGTTTGTTCTTGTTCAACATTAGGTAATGACCAGACATCAGAGTCTTGCTCTGGCTGTTTAATAACGCGAGGTTCGCTGGTCGAATAATGTGTCATAAGGTTTATCTACTTCAATTAATGGAGAAAAGTACTATAGGAACTCTTCACCGCCGCCACCGCCGCCAAGCATAATTTCACCAGCGTCAGATAATCGACGTGCAACAGACAGAATTTCTTTTTGTGCCGCTTCCACTTCACTAATGCGAACTGGTCCCATGGCTTCAAGGTCATCAACCAGCATTTCAGCAGCACGTTTTGACATATTGCTAAGAATTTTTTCTTTCAAGTTCTCATCGGCACCTTTGATTGCTTTCATTAGTGCATCTTGCTGAACTTCTTTTAATATTGCCTGAATACCACGATCATCAACATCGGCTAAGTTTTCAAAGACAAACATTAGATCTTGAATTTGTTGACTCATTTCTTCATCGTGTTCACGAATTGAGTCCATCAACATACCTTCAATATTAGTATCTAGGTAGTTCATAATATCGGCAGCAGCTTTAAGACCACCCATTTTCGCTGCTTGTGCACCTGCTTGACCGGCAAATTGTTTTTCCATAATTTCATTTAGCTCCTGTAATGCCGCTGGCTGCACTTCTTCAAGGTTAGCAATACGCATCATTAGATCTAAGCGCACTTTCTCTGAAAACTGACTTAAGATTTCAGCCGATTGCTCTGGCTCTAAATAAGACATAACAATGGTTTGAATCTGCGGATGCTCGTTGCGAATAATATTGGCTACTTGCTTTGAGTCCATCCACTTCAATGAATCAAGACCTTTCGCGCCGCCACCCATAACGATTTGATCAATCAGGTTGCCGGCTTTATCTTCACCAAGCGCGGCGGTTAGCGCACGTCTAACAAACTCTTCACTTTGGAAACCTATGGTTGAGAAGTTTTGAATTTCATTAATAAACAGTTTATGAACTGCTGTGATCTTCTCTTGAGTAAAATCTTGCATACCTGCCATGATCATACCCACTTGTTGAACTTGCTTAGGCTCTAAGTGTTTTAGTATTTGTGCCGCATCTTCTTCAGATAAGCTCAGTAGTAAAATTGAAGCTTTTTCTGCGCCATCAAGCTTTTCAACATCAAAGCCACTTGGCACGGCTAAATTTGTATTGTCATCACTCATCTTCGTTCAACCAACTCTTGACTACTTGAGACGATAGCTCAGGTTCATTAGCAACTAAGGCACGAACCGCTTTAAGAATATCTTCATCACGATGTAAGTCAGGTAACTGTAGGCTGCCGTCTGGCGCAAAACCGACATTCCCCGCATCAAAATCTGATGTTAACATATCCAAGGTTTCGTCACCTAGATCAATATGACCATCAAGTGATTTGTCACCATAGTCTGACGGTGTTTGATCTGGGTAAATTAAGCGTTTAAGCATTGGACGAACAACCGCCAAGATTAAGACGATGATAACCAACGCCCCCATCACTAATTTAAGGCTTTGCATAAACCAAGGTTGTTCGTACATAGGGACTTCAGCATCTTCCCCTAAATCTACGCGAGAAAATGGTAAAGTCACCACTTCCAAAGTATCACCACGTTGCAAATCAAAGCCGATACTACCTTGTAATAAGCGACGAATATTAGCTAATTCTGCAACTGAACGCGGATTTTGTGTGGTTTCACCTTCCGCATTAGCTGAGGTTAGATAATCAAGCGCTACAGAGACACTAATTTTACGAATAACACCTGTTTGCTGCTTGGTATAGCTGATTGACTCATCCAGTTCATAATTTTTAGTTGATTCTGAATGTTTTTGCGACGGAAACACTTTTTGCGAGTTAGCTGAGCCGACAGCGTTTTCTGGGATATCTGCGGCCAATGGCGGTTGATTACTTAACGCACCTGGAATGCCACCTAATGTGCCGCCAATAGAGTTATTCTCGACTTTCATTTCACTGCGCAGTGCTGGTAAATCAGGGTTGTAACGACGCGCAGTTTCTTCAGTGTTGGTAAAGTCCATGGTGACATCAACTTGCGCGGTGTAATTACCTAAACCCACCACCGGAATTAAAATTGAGTCAATTTTCTCCATGTACTCTTGTTCGCGCTTTTGCTCAATTTCAAATTCTTTACGAGAACGAGACGAGACAGAATCTTGACTACCTGAATTGAGTAAACGGCCGTTTTGGTCAGTTACCGTGACGCGGTTTGGCGTCATGCCTTGTACAGCTGAGGCGACGATGTCGACAACAGAATCAACTTCTTCTTCTGAAAGTAAACGACCACGAGCTAAGGTTAATACAACCGTTGCTGATGGCGTTTTCTGTTTACGGGCAAAAACGTTATCTCGAGGAATGGCTAATAATACTTTGGCACGTTGCACAGACTGAAGCTGCTCTATGGTAAAGGCTAGTTGCTTTTCACGACTATGCTTTAAGCGCTCACTTTCAAGACGTTGGCTAACGCCAAAGCCCATATCTTGCATGATAATATTGGCGCCCTCTTCAGGCGCTTCAGTTAAACCTTCGCGAGCTAGCAGTAATTTAACATCTTGATATTCATCGGTGCGAACAGATAAGGTATTGTTTTCTTGAAGATATTCAACTTGGTTGGCATCTAGAAAGTCCATAGTTTTAATTAACTGCTGGGTATCTAATTTAGCTAGCATTCTAAATTCAGGCTGATTTGCCCAAATAATCACGAATACCGCAATGGCCAAACAAATGGCTAACGCCATAATTAAGGTTAATTGACGCAATACATCAACATTACCTAATGTTGCCGCAAAACCTGATTTTTGCTCTTCAACATTGTCGTTATCATTATCGCTAGCAATTAAATCGGTATTATCGCTTGCCATCATTGCTGTTGAACTGTTATCTGCCACGTTACTTCTCCACTAACCTGTTGCACTTATCACTGTTGATGTAAGGCAACGCTACACCGGCATGCTCATAATTTCTTTATAGGCTTCAACAAATTTGTTGCGCACCTGCACAGTCGCTTCAAAAGCAATACTCGACTTTTGTGCTGCTATCATAGTTTCAGCAAGTGTTACGCGATCATCACCTAATTCAAAGGCAGTGCGTTTAGCACCTGCATCTTGTTGTAACTCATTGACGGTATTAATGGCATTTTTGAACAAGGCGCCAAAATCTTCAGAAGATGAGTTTACTGGCTGCATCGGTAAAGAACGATTTCCCGTTGCTTCGGCTGACATAGCCTGCATTTGGGCAAGAAGTGAATTTGTTTGTATTTCCATGACGCCTATACCTCTGTCAAAAAACTGTTGTTCAGCTTATATAACCTAGTTAAAGCAAACTTAATGCCAAAGAAATAAACAGAAAACACCAAGGCACAATCTATTGATTTAAATATAAAAATAAAAAGAGATGTCACACCAAGCGATGGAAAAACTTGGTGTGACTGGTGGAATATTATTCAGTGAATAGGTGCTTTTCGTTTATGCGGGAATTTCTATACCTGTTTCACGCATTTTGGCAATTTTATAACGCAGTGTTCTAGGGCTGATCCCTAAACGCTCTGCCACCGCTTTTCGGCTACCATGACAAGCTTGCAAGGTATCAAGAATAATTTGATGTTCTTGCTGTTTTAATTCATTGCCAAGCTTTTCTTCTCGGTCATGATCGATATTGGCTGATACCTGAATTTGAGTATCGAAGTTTTCAATCAAGATATCGCCCGCATCAATTTGTTCATCGCTATGTAAAATTAATGCCCGTTGGATCACGTTATCAAGCTCACGAACATTACCTGGCCAACTATAAGCCAGCATTTTACTACGAGCACTAGAAGTAAATTGCGGCATCGCTTGGCCATTGCGCTGGCTATGAATTTTCACTAAGTGTTTAGCAAGCGGCATTATATCATCACGACGTTCAACCAAAGGTAACCAGTTCAGCGGAAAGACATTTAATCGGTAATATAAATCTTCTCTGAAAATACCTTCACGTACCGCTTCTTTTAAATCACGGTTACTGGTAGCAATGACGCGCACATCAAGCTCAATGGTTTTACGACCACCTAAGCGTTCAACTTCACGCTCTTGTAATACCCGCAAAATTTTTGCTTGCAGGCTTAAATCCATCTCGGTGATTTCATCAAGTAATATGGTGCCGCCTTGTGCTTGCTCAAACTTTCCTGGACACGCTGAAATTGCGCCAGTAAATGCGCCTTTTTCATAACCGAATAAAGTCGCTTCCAGCATGTTCTCTGGAATAGCCGCGCAGTTAATTGCAACAAACGGTTGCTCGGCGCGTGACGAGTGATTATGCACATATTGTGCAAGCACTTCTTTACCTGAACCACTAGGGCCTAACACCATTACAGAGGCTTCGGTTGTCGCCACTTTTTTGGCAAGTTTTAATAATTCAATACTGCTGGCATCAGCAACAACCGGCTCACTTTTATTAGTCGCATCAATTGGTACGTACTGACTCACCATATTTAACAGTACTTCGGGTGCAAATGGCTTCGCCATATAGTTGCTGGCACCGTCTTTCATTGCCGTCACCGCATCATCTATGGTGCCGTAAGCAGTCATTAATAACACCGGCATGGCAGCATTTTGTGATTTAATACTTTTAAGTAGTGATAATCCCGACATGCCGCCCATTTGAACATCACTTACGACTAAATCAACCGCTTGATTTTTCAAAAGCAATAGTGCCTGTTCGCCAGAGTCTGCTTCAATACACTGATAGCCGGCAAGTTGTAAGGTGTCGATTAGCGCTTCACGTAAACCTGCGTCATCTTCAACAACGAGAATTTTGCTATTGGCCATGAGCGACCTCCTGAAAATGTTTAGTTATATCCACTGGTTTATTGGCACTATTAACCCCACCAGCCAGTAGCGGCAATTTAATACAGAAGTTGGCACCTTCATTTGGACCACTAATTAATTGCACATCGCCCTGATGAGCAGTAGCAACCGATTTCACAACCGCCAAGCCTAAACCTGTGCCGTGAGAGCGTAAGGTAAAGAAAGGTTCGAATATTTTCTTTGCTAGGTTTGGATCTATGCCTTGGCCGTTGTCTTTGACACTGATGTAGACATATTGGTCGTGACTTTCGACCGTAATGGTAATTTCGGCATTACGCTTAATCACTTCTAAGCTGTTATGAATAAGGTTTTGAATTGCGCCGCATAACGCACTTTCATTACCTAAGACCTGGCAGTGGCTATTAGTCAGTTTCAAATTAACCTGACTATCTGAATTAGTAATTAATGCTTCCATTGCTGCCACCGACTTTTTCACTAAGTCGTTAACATAAAGCGTATCAACCACTTGATTATTACCACTTTTAGCAAATAACAGCATATCATTTACCTGCTGCTCTAAGTCTGTTAAGCGAGACATCAACTTTTGCTGAAAGCTGGCTTTAGCATTTTCAGCTAAGTTGGGATTCGATAAATTCGCGCCATAAAGCATGGCTGCAGATAACGGTGTTCTAATTTGATGAGCAAGTTTGGAAACCATACGACCTAATGAAGACAGGCGTTGCAATTGGCCAAGCTTGTCTTGAAGTAAACGTGTTTCGGTTAAATCCGTGATCATAATTAACTGACCCGGTTGATTACCTAATGTGGTGATTTCCAGCTTTACCCGACGACCATCTTTAAGTGAAACTTCATGCCAATCATCGGCACGAGGCTTAAAAGAACGTCGAATAACATCAAACCAAGGTTGGCCTAAAATTGGCTCATCTAACAACTGGCTGGCAAATTTATTAATTTTTACCACTATGCCATTGCCATCAAGCATGACTAAACCAGTAGGCATCACTTCCACTAAATGGGATAACTGGCTGCTTTGTTGGCGCAATAATGCCAATTCACCGACATAAGCTTCTTTTTGAAGGTTATCGTCGTGGTGATCAAATGAAAAACTGCCTTGATTAAACAGCTGTTCTAACTCATTGGATTGTGCGTTAAAAGCTAAAGTCATAATGCCGTACTCGTTTACTTCGTTGTTTAGACATAAGCATTATGCGTGCCATAGAGTTTTTTCATTACATTTCAATAAGTAACATTACAAAAACAAGCTTCGCCAATTATTTGTCGCCGGTAAATTCACAGCACTAAAGCATTGCCAGTTAAAAATAAAAAACAGGTTCTTAATATTATTTTTCTTTTAAATTCATAGCTTTAACCATTCTGGTGCGAATTATGCCTATCTGGAGATAGCAAATACGTTACACAGATGAGGACAACCTATGTTGCTTTTAAATGGAACGGCACAATGCCAAACAACAAATAAGTGGTTAAAAGCCGGAAATAGACATGAGTTTTATATGTTTAGCACAAACAAAGACTTATATAGCCAGCTGGACAATATTGAAGATTACCTGACTAAGCGCGGATTGGATCATATTGAAATTAAGGCTGCAGAAGAAATTCAAGATAGCCAATCTATAGAAAATGAAATGTTGTTATATGCATTTCAAGAAGCGGCTCAACAGGGAATTTCTGGCACAATTGTTAGAGCACCAGTGGCTGCGTGATATTGTTACGCTAGCATAATCTGAAATACTTTTGACGGTAAATAAGTCATTTACCGTCAAAACTTAATCTTTATTCAGATTATATTTCTTCATTTTTTCAACCAGCGTGGTACGTCTCATACCGAGTAACTCAGCGGCTCTTGCCACGACTCCGTCATGACGCTCAATCGCTTGGTTAATCAAAGAAATTTCGAGATCAGCTAGATATTCTTTTAAGTTAATACCTTCATCCGGCAATATGTCCGGATTTGATGCTTCAAGCACTGGCTCTAAAGCGACCTCACTGTCTGCTGCATCTTCGTCGTCATAATCAAAACCAGCAAATAGCTCATTGATTGCTTCTCGCTCTTGAAGCTCTTCTGGGTATTCTGGCTGATATTCATCAACATCAATATGTTGATACTTAAGCGGTAGTTCACTGACGTTTACCACTTGATCGCCATACATAATAATCATACGTTCAATCAAGTTAGAAAGTTCGCGAACATTACCATGCCATGGATGTTCTTTTAATGATTCAATGGCTTTTTCAGTAAAGCGCACACTCTGATTTTGTTCAGCTTCAAAACGCGAAATTAACTCTTGCAATAGCAACGGCACATCTTCTTTACGTTCGCGCAGTGCAGGAGTTTCAATAGGAAAGACATTCAGTCGATAAAATAAATCTTCGCGAAAATCGCCTGCTTTGATCATATCTTCTAAATGTTGATGGGTTGCGGCAATAATTCGGACATTCGCTTTAATGCTCTTTGAACCGCCAACCCGTTCAAAAGTGCGCTCTTGTAATACACGCAATAATTTAACTTGCATAGGCTGGGGCATATCACCTATTTCATCTAAAAATAACGTGCCGCCTTCAGCTAATTCAAAACGCCCTTTTCGGGTTGAAATAGCGCCAGTAAACGCGCCTTTTTCATGACCAAATAATTCACTTTCTAATAATTCACCAGGAATTGCACCACAGTTAACTGGCACAAATGGCGCTTTAGCACGCTCAGATAAGTTATGAATATTGCGGGCAACGACTTCTTTACCTGTACCCGACTCGCCTAAAATCAATACATTGGCCGCCGTACCAGCAACTTGCTCAATCAAAAATCGTACTTGTTGCATTGGCTTACTGGCACCAACCAGTGAGCGGAATAGTTTGCTGTGTCCTGGTGATGTTTTGTTCTTATTAGGGAGTTTATTGTGATACTGGTGACAGTGATGAATTATTTCGGTTAACTGCGCATAATTTAGCGGTACCGTTAATTCACCTAAGACATTAACGCAGTTTGCCACCGCGTGCTGATCGACAACATCATGCAAAATAAAAGGACAGCTAGGGTTACTTCGAATAAACGCCGCAGCATTATCAGAAATACTGCCTGCAAAGATAACCGTTAAAATATTAGGCGTATTAGCAAAGGTGCTTGCTAGGTTTTCTTCTGTACACGAATTAAAGTGTTCACCAATAAAAGCGAGCACGGTTTCCAGTTGATGGCGCCTAACTGCTTCATTGTCTACCACCAGAATATGCTTTTGCCCTTGCATAACAACCACATGGATATCTTTATAATAATTATTGCTTAATTCTATCGAGGCAGTAATTTTTCGCAACAAAAATTTGACACAACACAGTCAACAAATTGACTTTCACTCATTATCTTTATGAAAAACACTTTGTTTTTGGTGTTTTTGTTAGATAAAGCTTGTATGCCGATATAGGTAGGCACATAATTTGCGTAAACATAGTAAATAACTTAGATGGTTAACTATTCGTCAAAATAATGATTATTTGGCAGCTAGTTAAGGTAGGTGACTCAAATGTTTGATAATAAGAGTATTCTGATTACTGGTGGTACAGGCTCCTTTGGCAAATTGTACGTTGAAACCTTACTAGCCAGATACAACCCGCGAAGAATTATTATTTACTCTCGTGATGAACTAAAGCAGTTTGAAATGCAGCAAGTGTACAATGCTCCTTGCATGCGTTACTTTTTGGGTGATGTAAGAGACAAAGAACGCATGACCCAAGCGATGAATGATGTCGACTTTGTAATTCATGCCGCAGCGTTAAAGCAAGTGCCTGCCGCAGAATATAACCCAACGGAATGTATTAAAACCAACATCACAGGTGCCGAAAATGTTATTCGCGCAGCATTGGCAAATGACGTAGAGAAAGTCATCGCACTTTCTACAGATAAAGCTGCTAACCCAGTAAATTTATACGGTGCAACTAAACTAGCTTCAGATAAACTATTTGTTGCGGCAAATAACATGAGTGGTGGCCATAAAACGCTATTTTCTGTTGCTCGTTATGGCAACGTTGTCGGCTCACGTGGCTCTGTCGTACCATTTTTTCAGAAGTTAGTTAATGAAGGCTGTGATCATATACCGGTAACACATGGAGATATGACACGCTTTTGGATCACTTTGCAACAGGGTGTCGATTTTGTCCTGAAAAACTTTGAGCGCATGTTAGGGGGTGAAATATTTGTCCCCAAAATTCCTTCAATAAAAATAACCGATTTAGCAAAGGCTATGGCACCTGATTTACCAATGAAAATAGTCGGCATTCGCCCTGGCGAAAAAATGCATGAAGTTATGTGTCCAGGTGAATTGTCATATGATACCTATGAATTTAATGATCACTTTGTCATTGCACCTTCGATTAAATTTAGCTCTCGTACCAACACTTTTGACACGAACGCCCTAAGTGAGAATGGTCACCCAGTAGAACATGGCTTTGAATATAATTCACTGAATAATGAACACTTTTTATCAGTTGAAGAAATCAAAGAGCTGAACAAGGAGGCTCACCTTTGAGCCAATCAAACAGCCAATACATTCCGTATGGCAAGCAACATATCTGTCAAAGTGATATTGATGCGGTAGTTGATGTCCTAAACTCTGACTTTCTAACGCAAGGCCCACAAGTTCCATTATTCGAAAAGAAAGTAAGCGAATTTGTTGGTGTTAAATATGCCTGTGCAATGAATAGTGCCACTTCTGCATTACACGTAGCCTGTTTAGCTTTAGATGTTGGTCCTGGTGATATTGTTTGGACCTCTCCTATTTCGTTTGTTGCTTCGAGCAATTGTGCACTATATTGCGGTGCTACGGTCGATTTTGTCGACATAGATGAAATTACTGGCTTAATATCAACTTCTGCCCTTGTAAATAAGTTAAAAACGGCAGAAAAAGCCAAAAGGTTGCCTAAGGTATTGATTCCAGTCCATATTGCTGGCCACAGTTGCGATATGCAAAAAATATCCACCTTATGTGCTCAATACGGTATTAGAGTTATCGAAGATGCCTCTCATGCCATTGGCGGGAAATATCAAGATACTTTGATTGGCGATTGTCGCTACAGCGACATTACCATTTTTAGCTTTCACCCTGTCAAAATAATTACCAGTGCCGAGGGTGGCATGGCATTAACTAATGACCCTGATATTCATCAGGCATTAAAGCTATATCATAGCCATGGTATAACACGAGAAAATTTACATAGCGACGTTAACCAACAACCTTGGTATTACGAGCAACAAGTGTTGGGGTTTAATTATCGTATGAGTGAATTGCACGCAGCATTAGGGGTCAATCAACTCAATAAAATTAATGCTTTTGTTGAAACTCGTAACCAGCTTGCCCAATATTACTTAGACGCGCTCCAAGTAGATTCTTTGTTGAGCGAAAATGTAAGCCCGCTTATCCCTTCACCTGATTGCTATTCAGCCTATCATTTGTTTGTAATACGCCTAGCAGATCCAAAAAAAAGACAAACGGTATTTGAAGCGCTAAGAGCAGAGCAAATCGGTGTGAATGTTCATTACATTCCTATTTGTAATCAACCATACTACATACAGTTAGGCTTTCAGCCTGAAGACTATCCGGCGGCACAGCGTTATTATCAATCTGCAATTACCCTACCGTTACACCCAAGCCTTTCGCACGAAGAGCAAGATAGAATCTTATCTATCGTCAAGGAATCACTATGAAATTAGCCCTTGGCAGCGTGCAATTCGGGCTTAATTATGGGATATCCAACAGTGCTGGAAAAGTACCACTACCCGAGGTCTGCGAGATTTTATCTGTTGCAGAGCATGCAAATATTCGGTTTATTGATACCGCTTCAAGTTATGGCAACAGTGAAAAAGTGGTCGGCAATATCCAGAACCCCGAACGATTTAATTATTTAGGTAAAATTAGCCCTGAATGCAAACCTGTAGGTTATATGGACGAAGTAAATCAATCACTGTCCAACCTAAACATCGCACAATTTTATTCAGTTTCAACACATCATGGTAATACATTGCTGGGCGACGATGGTGAACAGCACTTTCAAGCGCTACAAACAATAAAAAATAAAGGGCTTTGCCAGAAAATTGGCACTTCTGTATATTCGCCAAGTGAAGCGGTCGCATTGTTAGAAAAGTATCCATTAGACATCGTCCAACTTCCAGCTAGCATTTTTGATCAACGCATATTCGACAAAAACTTTTTAGCATTTGCTGAATCTAAAAAATGTAAAATTCACATTCGTTCTATTTTTTTGCAAGGCGCTGTTTTTCTTGATTCGCTAGCGTTGCCGCAAAAATTACAAGGATTAACACCAAAATTATCTTTATTGAATGAGTATTGCATTAAGTTCCATACGAATAAACTAGCAATAGCTATGTCACCATTTGTCAATCATCCGCTAATTGACGCCATTATTATAGGTTGTACTAATCATAATGAATTGAAGGAAAATATTAGTGCTTATCATCAAGCCCAATTATTGGATATTGATACTAAAGCTTTTGCCATTGAAGACGATGTAATTATTAACCCTAGTAAGTGGTAAAATTAGCACAGTTATTGCTTACTTATATTAGTCGAATTTATCAGCATAACTAAGGTGTACTATCAAATGCGAGATATCAGCCATAACTCAGGTAGCCAACTCTGGCAAGAAGCAAAGCAAATCATACCCGGAGGCAACCAATTATTGTCTAAACGTGCTGAAATGTTTCTTCCCGACTTTTGGCCCGCTTACTACAAAAAAGCGAAAGGATGTGAAATTTGGGATCTCGATGACAATCACTATATCGATATGAGTATTATGGGTATAGGTACATGCCCACTTGGTTACGCCCACAGCGAATTATCCGACACAGTTTGCCAAGCAATACAAGATGGCTCGATGACTAGTCTCAATTGTTTTGAAGAAGTTGAACTCGCTAAACAATTAGTTGAATTGCACCCTTGGAGTAGTAGCGTACGTTTTGCAAGAACTGGCGGTGAAAGCTGCTCAATTGCCGTGCGAGTAGCTCGCTCATATTCAGGCAAAGATAAAGTTGCTTTTTGCGGTTATCACGGCTGGCATGACTGGTACCTTGCCACCAATTTAAATGATGACAAAAACCTAGACGAACAGTTATTACCTGGTCTCGCTCCTTCAGGGGTTCCTCACAAACTTAATGGCACAGTTTTACCATTTAGAGATGGTGATATAGCGGCCTTTGAGTCAATAGTTGCACAACATAAAGAGGAGTTGGGCGTTATTGTTATGGAGGTTTGGCGCCATAGTGAACCTGATATAACGTTCTTACGTCGTATTCGAGAGTTATGTAGCGAACATAACATCGTATTGGTATTCGATGAGATCTCATCAGGCTTTAGGTTAAACATTGGTGGCTCTCACCTACTCTGGGGTATTGAGCCCGATATTTGTGTATTAGGTAAAGCCCTAGGTAATGGTCATCCTATCGGTGCGGTAATAGGTAAAAAGTCAGTAATGGAAGCAGCACAATCATCCTTTATTTCTAGTTCTTACTGGACTGAGCGAGTTGGTTTTGTCGCGGCTTTAAAAACATTGGAAATAATGAAACGTGACAATATTATCGAACAAATAAAAAATACGGGACGTTACATTAAAAGCGGGCTAATTGAAGCAGCTAATAAATCTGGTTTTGACTTAGATGTAATAGGTGTAGACCCAGTTCTTATCCTTGCCTTTAAAGGTGATGCTCTCATGGTAAAAACGCTATTTACTCAAGAGATGTTAAAACGCGGCTTTCTAGCAAGCAATGTTATTTATGTATCAGCAGCACATACTCAACAACATATTGATAAATACCTAGCAAATGCTGCCGAAGTATTTGTGCTTATTCAACAAGCTATTAACGATAATAAGCTTGATAAATTGTTAATGGGGCCTGTTTGCCATTCAGGTTTTCAGCGCCTTAACTAATGTTAGCTATTGATTAGGTACAGATTTATGCAAAACATTGTTGCCATTGTACAAGCGAGAATGGGCTCATCTCGGTTACCTGGTAAAGTGATGAAGCCTTTAGCTGACCAGCCGATGATTGGCCTTTTACTTAATAGATTGCAACAAGCCAAGTTAATTAACCAAGTGGTACTTGCAACTTCAACTAACGAAGAAAATGATGTGCTTTGTCAGTATGTCGAGTCGTTAGGTATTCAAGTTTATCGTGGTAGTGAAGACGATGTGCTGTCAAGGTTTAGTCAAGCAGCAGCACTGGTTAGTGCGACGGATGTGGTGAGAATAACCGGGGATTCGCCATTACTTGACCCGAGAATATGTGATCGCTTAATAAGCTATTACCAACAACATAATGCAGATTATGCCTATCTATCGGCACAGTTTGCCGAAGGTGTTGACTGTGAAGTCATTTCTGCAAACACGTTATGTATCGCCAATGAAGATGCACAAAAAGGCTCAGAGCGCGAGCATGTCACGCTATATGCCTACAACCACGCTAACAAATTTAAAGTGATGGAACTGCCCAATGCTAGTGATGACAGCCTGTTTAGGTTTACAGTAGACAATACTGAAGACTTTGAGGTTGTCTCGAAAATTTGCCAACATTTTGGGGATAGTATCTATACCATAGACACAGAAGCGATAAAATCATTCTTGATTTCAAACCCCAAAGTAATGGAAATTAATAGCCATATTATTCGCAATGAAGGCTTACAAATTTCATTGGAGCAGGACAAGTCTGCAAATAATTACAATGGATAGCTAAGATGAGAATAAACGAAACACAAATTACGCCTGACTCTCCCTGCTATATAATCGCAGAAATGTCAGCAAACCATGGTGGCAGCTTTGAAAGAGCAATTGAGATTATACACGTAGCCAAAGCATGCGGAGCAAATGCCGTTAAATTGCAAACATACCGTGCTGATACTATTACGTTAAATTGCAATAACGAAGACTTCCGTTTACCTTCAGATAACCCCTGGGAAGCTCACCAAACTCTTTATTCACTATATGAAAAAGCCTACACCCCCTGGGAGTGGCATCAAGCATTATTTGAGGAAGGAAAAAAAATTGGCATTGACGTTTTTTCTGCACCTTTTGACTTAACTGCCGTTGATTTGTTAACAGAGCTAAATTGCCCTGTGTACAAAATCGCTTCTCCAGAAATATCAGATATTCCGCTAATTGCCAAAGTTGCAAAAACAGGGAAGCCCGTTATTTTATCAACCGGCTTAGCAACTAAAGATGATATTAAGCTTGCAACCGAGACATTGCGAGCCAATGGCTGTGATGATTACGCTTTTTTAAAGTGTACGACCGCCTACCCTGCGCCACCAGAAGATATTAACCTTAGAACAATACCTGCTATCGCAGAAGAGTTTAATTGTTTGGCTGGCATTTCCGATCACACTCTAGGCAACTCTGTAGCTATTGCTGCTGTTGCATTAGGCGCAAAAATAATTGAAAAACATTTTGTTCTTGAACGTGATGGCAGCTCAGTAGATGATTTTTTCTCACTAACTCCTAGTGAGTTTAAACAACTAGTTGATGATGTTAGAACCATTGAAGCTGCATTAGGAAAGGTGGACTACAACATTTCACCTGCTTCGCAAAAAAATATGTTGGCAAAACGGTCTTTATATGTCGCCAAAGATGTGAAAGCTGGCGAACCTATAACTATGCAAAATGTGCGTTCAGTAAGACCTAGCTATGGCTTACACCCCAAATATTTAAATGATATTTTAGGTAAAAAAGCGGCTAAAGATTTATTGTTCGGTGAGCGGTTTTCACTCGATATGATTGAGGATTAACGAACACAATGTTCAAAGAGAGGCGATATGAGTAATTGTATAGTTGTCGGTGGCGGCCTTTGTGGGCTATTTTCCGCAATATTACTTGCCGATAAATTTGATAACGTTACCGTCATTGAAAGCGCAAAAAGTTGTGGTGGCCTGCTCAAGTCAGTGTCTGATGACGCGGGCGTTATCTACGATCAGGGAACTCACATCCCCAATACTACCGGTATTAGCGCCATAGATAACATTCTATTTGGCGATAAAACTCAGCTAAGTTCACATTGGTTGGAAATCCCAAAACTCAAAACTGGTAGTTTTTTTAATGGTCATTGGAATCTAGCTAATCAAAGTGTCGACATTAGACACTTAGCTCCAAACCTTTACCAACAAGCAGAACAAGAGCTGTTGGCAAACGATAAAGTCAGTAACGCGCAGAATATTGACAATTACTTAAGAGAAAGTTTGGGTAATACCATTACCGATAGTGTTACGTTACCAATCATTAGAAAGCTTTATGGCAACGACATTGACGCTAAGACTTTACAGCGCAACTCATCAGTCAATTACTTCGGCATTACACGGGTGCTTGCACTAGATGCAGCAAGCAGCAAAGAGTTAAAGCAGCAGCCAGCTTTTGATCAAAAGCTAAGTTACCATACGGAAAAAGACTACCAAGAAAGATTGTTAGCCGATGGTATTATTGAGCCTACCTATTACTACCCTCTTCAAGCTGAACAAGGTATTGAATATTGGGTCGAGCACTTGATTAACCAAGCTAGAGCAAAAGGCGTAGAGTTTATTGTTGATGAGTTCGTTAGCCAAATTGACCATGAACATAAGCACATTAAGGCACTAACATTAGGGAAAAGTGGCAAAGTGCTTCCTTGTGACTTTCTTTATTGGAGTGCTCCACCTGTCTTCGCCTTAAAAGCTGCAAAAATTGAATTTAGCCAACGCAAAGCTGACTTTAGAACAGCGAATATTTTTTATTTCAACTTCGATCAATCATTAAATAATTCAACATCACATTTTTTATGGAATTGGCATAGCAGTCATAAAACATTCCGCATTACGCTCTACCCTAATTTAAGGGTGGAACAAAGTGGCCCTAATAACATTAGCGTTGAAGTACTCTCTTCACCAAGTGAAGCAGACAGCATTACCAGCGAATTAATCTTAGATGAAATACGTGAAATGCAGCTAATCAACGACAACGCAAAAGTTATCAGCCAATATCGTCAAACGATCCATAATACGTTTCCAGTACCTACCTTTGAGTTTGCAAAAGGTACGCTAGAAAACTACAACAAATTAACTTCTAGTTTCGACAATGTGATGGTCTCCGGCCGCTTTAGTGGTAAACAATGGTTCCACGCGGATGTATTAACTGCGGCATACAATGGCATAAATCAGCGTTTCGAAGGAAAGCCTTAAATAATGCTGTTTGTATTTTACTGCAACGCTACCGAAGAAACGGGGCTTGGTCACTTGAGCCGGTGTCTGCAAATCGCGCTAGCGATAAAAAATCAACAAGTTGATAGCGAAATAGTTTTTCATGGTGTTTATAGCGATTTTGCAAAACAGTTATTACAAATGAATCAGCTAACTTGGCAGATGAACATTGACGAAGGTAATATCGCCAACGCTTGCGTGATTCTTGATGACTATCAACTGACCCAGTTAGATTTAGACCACTTTGTCAATACAGCAAGGTTTGTTGTTAAAATTGATGATTTCGATGAATTAGATACTAGGCAATTGGATTTAGTGATCAACTTTAGACTTAGTTTTGACAATCATCCTTATCAAGCTAAGCATTGTGCACTTGGTATTAAATATTTTCCCTTTAAATCGTCATTAGTACCAATAAGGGCCTATAACCTTGAAAATCCTAGAAGTAAAATCACCAATATATTTATTTTCATAGGTGGCAATGATCACAATCGCGCTGGAGAAAAGCTTGTTTCACTGATCGAACAACACTTAATTAACAAAGAGATCTTTTGGATAACAGGCCAAGAGCAGAAAAACGCTATTAACTGTCAACGTAATAAATTAACCGTTTTACCCTTAACCAGCAAAATTGAGCACTATTACCAGCAAGCAGATTTTTTTATAAGTGGTGGTGGCTTATCAAAATATGAAGTGAGTTTTTGCGGTATTCCTAATGCCAGCATATCGCAAAATCAAGGCCAGTCTGAAGACAGTCAAATTTTTGCTGAATACGGCTTAAGTTATGACTTAGGACTCACTAATGAGTTAGACAACAATCCTCAAAACGTAACTAATAAATTAATCGATTATTGCCAAAAGAACACGCACAATCACTTTTACCAGCAATCCGCTCGTTACTTTGACAGCAATTCATGTAACGCGTTAGCACTGAAAATAATACAGGTAGCCCAATGAGTTCGTTTACGACCAAACAATCAGAATGGCAAAAACAAGTACTTGAAGCTAAAGATTTACGTGCTCAAGTTGGCAGGCCAATTGACGAAGAAAGTTGGCAAGCATTGGTTTGTGATATCAAGTCCAAGCTTTTGTTTGATCAAACTAAACCGGTAGGTAGTTTACTTGATATCGGCTGTGGTAATGCATTAATACTATCTGAGCTAGCTCCTTATACCAATGAAGTATTCGGCATTGACTATGCTGAAGCTATGATAGAACAAGCAAAAAAAGTGATACCCAATGGGCATTTTCAAACAGGTGAAGCGGGTAACCTAAAATTTAAAGATAAGCAGTTCGATCGTCTCTTGTGCTACAGTATTTTTCACTATTTTCCAAGCCAAGAATACGTATTGCAAGCCATTGCTGAAATGATCCGAGTAACCAAACCCGGAGGTGTCATTTTGATTGGCGATCTCCTCGACGACAAGCACGAAAAAACAATCAAGTCTGGTAGTGACTTAAACTATGAGCAGAAAATTCCTCATATTCATCGCTATTCAGAGTGGACTTTCTGCCCGCTAGAAAAAATCGTGCAACATTTTTCAGCTATCGTGCATCGAATTGAAGTATTAGATCAACCGATGAGCTTTCAACTAAGACACTACCGAAAAGATATAAGGATTATTCGTTAATGGCAGGGCTTAGAGATGCAGTTACGCAACAAGTTGCCAACGCTTGCGGTCGAGATAATGCTCTTCTAACAAGCTCTGGCAGTGCAGCGCTAATTACGGCACTAAAGTCAACCAACATCCCTTTAGGTAGTGAGGTGATCATGCCTGCTATCTGCTGTCCTGCAGTATTATTCGCCATTCAGATGGCCGGTTTTACCGTCGTGCTTGCCGATGTCTCACTTGATGATTTTTCGATGAATGTACCTCAAGTTGAAGCAGTCTTCACTGAAAACACCAAAGCAATTGTCGCTGTCCACGGTTACGGCCACTATTGCCAAATTGGCAAACTTGCTGAGTATTGCCAACAAAACAATTTGGTACTAGTTGAAGATGCGTGCCTAGCAATGGGAGGCAGCTATCAAGGTAAGAAGTTAGGAAGCTTTGGTGACGTGTCAATTATGAGCTTTGGCTATGATAAAGTGCTTGCCTGTCAATATGGTGGTGCAGTATTGACAAACAACCCCATGATCATGGCAAGTGCAAAACAATTTTTATCTAATAACCAATTTTTTAACTACAAAGACTGCGACAAATCTCTTATCGCACTAGATAAAGAGCTTAAACAATTATCAAGTTATGTTAGTAAGCGTCGAGAACACGCCCGCCTGTGCCATGAAAAACTAACCAATAACAATCTAGTCAAACCACAATTTGATGATGAAGTGCTATTTTGGCGCTACCCTTTACTGATAAATGGCGATCGCGACAACTTTATAAAAAAAGCGCAATCCAATGACTTATTACTTACCTGCCATTATAAGTCATTACAAATGTTAAAAACCGAAGGCTTTTTAAAAAATGCTCAGCAAGTCAGTGATCAAGTAATAAATATCTTCGTGAGACCGGAAACGTCACAAACACAAATTTTAGCGACGATCGCTTTTATTAACGAGAACGCCTGATGATTAGTGATTTAAAGCAGTATTACCAAAATCTATTAGCAACTCATGGCCCTAGTGTTGAAGCAGTTCAACATGTAAGTACTGAGTCACAATATAAACGCTTTGAAATTTTAACTAGCATAGCACCCGATATAAATTCAATAATTGATGTTGGTTGCGGTTTAGGTGATATGTATGCATATTTATTGCAGCATAAATATCAGGGTAAATATTTAGGGTTAGACTTTGTCGAAGAATTTGTCGCTGCTGCCAAAGAAAGTTTCCAAGCACACTCCAAAGCTGGGTTCGATACTTTCGATATTACACAGCAAAACCTACCTCATGGATATGATTACATTTTACTAAGCGGCGTGTTTAACAACAAAATGTTGGATAACGAAGCCTTCATGTTAGAAAGCATACGAAAAATGTATGCTGCCTGTAATAAAGGGGTTGCCTTTAATGCGATGTCTACGTACGTCGACTTTTTTAATGATGAACTTTATTATGCCGACCCACTAAAAGTATTCGACTTTTGTAAAAAAGAGCTCACGTCAAAAGTTGTTCTCAAGCACGATTACATTGTAAAAGAGGGCTCTATTCCGTACGAATTTACTATTTTTTTATATAAGGACTACCCAACTCAAACATCAACAGGAAGTGGTCTATGATAGGGGGAGTTTTATGTTAGCGGCAATAATGCAACCTACCTACTTACCGTGGTGTGGCTATTTTGACTTAATTGACAGTGTTGATATTTTTGTATTTTTAGATGACGTTAAGCTAGAGAAAAGCAGCTGGCAAACACGTAACCGTATAAAGTCAGCGAATGGTGAAATCATGCTTACGGTTCCAGTTTCAACACCTAAAGGCCGAATGGAGACATTGATCAATCAAACGCCAATTTCAAGCCATGCTCCATGGCAAAAAAAGCACATAAAAACATTGTTTAGTAGTTATCAAAAGGCCCCCTACTTTGAAGAGGTCTATTCTTTTTTAAAAGAGCTAATCGGCCAGAATTATACTCAACTTTCAGAACTGAATAGCCACATCATAACAGCTATTTGTCGAAAGCTAACCATCAATACTAAACTAGTTTTTTCTTCAGAGTTAGAAGAAATTGAAGGTGTAAAAGATCAGCGCTTAGTAAGTATTTGCCATGTGTTAGATGTAAACCACTATTTATCACCAGTAGGCTCTGCTGACTATTTAGAAAAAGACAGCCCAGGTGGTGCGGTAACTAAAGCTGGTATTACATTAAGCTACCAAAACTTTCAACACCCTAGTTACCAGCAACTCTATGGCGACTTCATTAGCCATTTGAGCATTGTCGACATGCTATTTAATTGTGGATTTGAACAAACCATAGCTTTAATTCGCAGTGGTAGTAATCGAACTAAATTAGCTGACAAGCCATTTGAAAAGTGAGCACTAAATGGAAATAACAACACAGCGTTTTATTTTACGTCCACTTACTAGAGCAGATGCGAGTAAAGAATATTTATCTTGGTTGAACAATCAAGAGACTGCGCAATATATAGAAAATTGCCAGCAAGAATTAGCCGAACTAGCAGACTACATCGACAAACAATACAACAACCCAAAATGCTTATTTTTAGGTATTTTCACAATAGATAACTATCTACATATCGGCAACATCAAATATGAACTTATGGAGTCTCATCCAAATGTAGCGACAATGGGGATATTAATTGGCAATACTTCTTACCATGGTAAAGGCGTAGCAGGTGAAGTATTGCTTGGTAGCTTTCCAGCAGTAAGCGCACAACTCAACGCGGGTAAAGTGAATTTAGGTGTCGAAAAAGCAAACTTAGCGGCAATTAGAGCCTATGAAAAAGTCGGATTCAGGCGGGTAAACAATGGCTATTATCATTTTGATGATGATGCAATTGAAATGGTAATCGATATTTAATTTAAAAAGTTTAATTGGTAAACAATTAAATAATAGAAAACAAAAGGAGACTGTTGTCTCCTTTTTAATATTTAACGCTAAATTTATTCCTTAATCGTCAGTAGCTAATTGACCATAATCAAATGAGTAGTCGCTTAATAAATCCCAACGCTCTCGATAATAGTCTGGTGCTTTACGTAAGAAATCGATCCAAATATTAAGTGCATCTTGATAATACGGCATTACTTCACTGCTATCACCAAAGTTATATAACGTTGCGATAAGTACCGAGCACACATACCAAGCCTCACCCTGTAGCATTAAAAATAAATGGGTATACTTTGGTTCATTTCTAAAGGAATTTAGATAATTTAAATGCGCTAGTAAATTAGCTAAAGCTTCTTCTCGGCAACTAGCCGGTTGCTCTAACAACGACACCATTGTCTGGCACATTTCTTCAAACTCGTCAAAATAAAGTAAATCTTTTAAAGGATAGGCTTTTTCAGATTGATTGAAACAGTTCGTTTTAATGAAATTAACCACTTCTGACTTAGTAAGGGCTGTTTCTTCAAAAATAATATTCGACGATCTTAAAGGCGTCGTACCTTCCATTTTTACGCCATTACTGCAGTTGTATACATTGGAGTTTGTACCTTGCGATGATCGTAATAAACGTTCCACCTGTTCTTTACCTGTATAAAGAAATGGTTCAGTGATAACAGTGTCGACAAAGTTACCTGGCGCTTCAAATTCACTACCCATTTTTATTGGCTCGTATTTTTCTTCACCATCTTCTTCATAATAATAACTGGATGTCGAGTGGTGCTTCTCTTTACTAATGTACCCCTTATCTAAGCCAAACAAGTAAATGTCTTCAAAGCCGAAGTTACAGAAAAAACTCAAAGCAGTATTACCAACAAGAGGGTTCGAATAAGCCAATGTTGGAGTAACGGTTCTATGGTCTATATATTCTGCCAATTGATACATGGTTGTACCGGGTTCATGGCCTTTAAGGCCAATTCCTGTCCACCCAAATAAATCGAGCACTTCTGGATACATTACGTTAAGTACTAATAAATTAATTTTTGCACGCTGTGATGGTTTGATAAATGCTTTTAAAAAGTCTGCGGTAGATTTTGTTCTCTCAAGCGCCACATGAAAGTCAGGCTCAATACCATGATTAAGTAATGCTGTAGTAGCTGAATTACATGAAACTATAATCGCCTTATCTTGTAGCTGCTTAACCTTATCAATATCATCATCAAGCGAAGGGCCATTTGCCACTATAAATACTGGGTATTGCGCAATGTTTTTCGGCAGCCTGTTTCGATCAACAATGGTGACGGGTGGATTTTTTTCCGCAATACCAATTGTATGAGCAATGCTCATTACCGCATCATCAAAAAAGCCCCACCCCATAAAAAACTGATGAAAATTATATTTTACCTGGGTAATCATTTTATCCATATTAATCGAAGGATAATGCTGATAAAACAATGAATTAATTACCGTATACGGTCCAATATCTTGCACACGTTGATAAAGTGTCTGATAAATTTCCTCTTCTGAGTCACCTATACATAAAAATAGGAAAGCTCCCGACTCATCAACTTGCTTCAAATATTCTGCCCAGTCGAAACAGAATAAGCTACCGTAGAAGTAATCTTCGTTTGGTTCGAATATAGTTATATAGCCGGCAGAGGTTCGAGATTGAATTTCTAACAAGTGATAACCTAACCCTATACCAAAGATCATTAAGCTAGGAATTTTGGGCATCACTTTGTTATTTGGGGGTAATGCTTTTTTAGTCTTAGTGTATTGAACACCAAGTTCAATCATCATATCACAATGCAAAAAGCCGGTTTCATTAGTAAGAAATTCTAGCGATGAGTAATCATTTTGCCCCATTAGTGGTTTTTCAAATGAAGCATCAACCTGCTGGGTAATTTGCTCTAACGGCTCGTCTCCATATATTGGAACACCAGTATTGTAATCTACAATATTGCCAGTACCGTCAGGGTTAACGATTAATTGGAACTTTTCACCTGGAGTAAAGTGAATAAACTTTTCATAAATATCAGGGAAATACTGCTTAAATGTCAGAATGTTCTTTTCAAAGCGAGCATTCGCTTCTTCAACGAACTTATGCTCTAGCTCTGCTTTTTCTGTAAGCTTGGCCAGTTGTGATTCTGCATCTTGTAATTCTTTATCTAAATTTTCCACGAATGGTACCTGCTTAGCCCTTTAAAATAGGTGAAAACCACCTGTCAAAAAGTTAACGATTGTTTATGAAGTCAATACAAGGCAAAACTTACGCCAGTATGTATTAGGTTACTTACCGTAGGCCTTTTTCATTTTCTTAGCTGTTGAGAAAGACGCTAATTCAGACTTAATTTTCATCTGATTAACGATCATCTTATCGCAACTTGTAGATAAAAACTCACTAATTTCACTGAGCTTTTGTAGTTCTGATTCAGAAAATTGAGGGGGGGCGGCAAATAGTTGCCGCAATGACTGATTTAGCTGGTCCATATGCTCACCAGCTTCTTCATACGCTTCACTATTAAGAGCAGCCTTTAGACTACCATAGTGATTTAATACAGCCTCCATCTAGCTAAACTGCGTTAGCAAGATTTTGTTTTCGTTGACTCTCAGCTTCTTTTCGAGCTTCCATTGGAATACTGTCCCAAGCTTCTTTGATTGGCTTAAACAAACTAACAACTTCTTCTATTGCACTCGTGTCTTTTTCCACGCTAGCGTCAATTAATCGTTGTTGCATATATTCATAAAGTGAATATAAGTTTTGGCATACTTCGCCACCCGCGTCAAAATCTAAACTCGTACGTAACGCTTCTATAATATTGGTTGCTTTCGAAATACTTTTGCCTTTAACTTCGAAGTCTTGTCTTTCAATAGCACCTTTGGCTAGAGATAAACTGTCAATTACACCTGCCATCAACATTTGAGTAATTGTATATGGATCAGCGCCAGCAACTTGTGCTTTATTAGCTTCTGATTGGTATTGCTTTAATCTTAAATTAGCCATAACTTTCTCTCACAACAACTTATGAACTAGATTTGCTAGTAAATCCTGGCAGACTTGCTAGCTGCGCTTGCAAATATGAACTAGAACTTTGCATCTGTGCAATTAAAACGTCTAAAGCAGAATATTGTTGCCTTAGCGTAACTTCTAACTGCTCCATCCGATATTCGTGATTCGCTACATCATCTTCTAGATCACGTAAATCTGCATTAAGCGAATCCTGCCTAGATTGAAGAGCACCGCTACTATCTAAATAGTTTTCTAAGAAACTTTCAAACTGGCTCGCTATACCATTTGGACCAGCAAAAATAGTACCAACATCATCATAGTTTTCAGTTAGTGCATCATTTAAACTGCGAACTAACGACTCTTTTTCTAAAAGCCCATCTTTACTTAAGCCTATACCAACGTCATACAATGTCTGGTAACCACCAGCACCGCCGATAGTATTAGACAGTGTATTGATCAAACCATTGGCAAGGCTACGCATAGTAGAATCGCCATATAATCCACCATTAGACTCTGTATGGTAATCAATTGTACCGATAACGTTATTAAATGATGTAATAAACTCTTCAATTAAAGTTTCTACACCATCTTTATCAACATCAACATTTAATCTAGCTGTTTCTCCAGCCTCGCTCTCTTTAAGTACAGTAATGGTTACGTCTTGGATAGAATCTCTAAAAGTGTTGGTAGCGCTTGAGACCACGATACCATCAATTTCAATCATTGCATCTTGTGCTACATCTTCTGCTGCTATTGTTAGACCGCCAGCACCACCGCCAAATGCAGTTGTCGAAATAGCATCGAACTCAGCAGTATCGCTTGTTACTGTAAGGTCGTTACCTGTACCTGTTTCGTCTGAAGTAAACACTAATTTTGAGCTAGGGGTCGCGCCACCGGTGTTAATAATGTTAACACTTACACCAAAATTATCGCTTGCATCATTAATCGCTTCTCGCACTTCCTCTAAAGTAGCACCAGCTGCAATAGCTACAGTAAATGTTTTTGAGCCTGCGCCAAACGTCAGGTTGCCTCCGCTGGCAGAGACTACATCGGTCGGGGATGAGTAAACGCCATCGGCAGAAACCGCTCTGCTGCCTTGTGCAAGTTGAAGAACTTCAATATCAAAGTTGCCAGAGGTTGCATCTGACGTTGCACTAACCTTAATAAGGTCGCCGCTTGCAGGCTGAGTTGCTGTTGCGGTACGTTTATTAAAATTCTCAATATCAGCTAATTTTTCAATAATATCTTCAAAAGCAGACAAGCTTGATTTAACGGCACCAACCGCAGAAAGTTCAATATTTAGGTTAGTTTCCTTTTTTTGGAAATTTTGCATTTTCGGCAAGTTTTCAGCATTCAGCGTTGCCTGAATAATGCTTTCTAGATCTAAACCAGAGCCTACTCCAGCCGATGTAATTGTTGCCATAATACTTACCTACTTTGAAAATTATGGCACCTAAAATGGTGCCATATACCACTACACTTTATTGTTAAACAGCACACCGCTATTTGACAAACTGTTTGCTACATCCCTTAAGGAATCTGAAACTTCTTTAAGATATTTTGGTGGAATTTCACGAATAGTTTCACCATTATCTTTATCAATTACTTTTACTATTGGCGGTTCATTGAGTTCATCGAATTCAAAAATCAAACTGGTTTTAACCATTGGCATTTCTGAATTCAAAAATTCAATTACCTCAGTAATAGATTTTTGACTATTTTCAGCTTGTTCAGCCTTCTGCTCTTCCTCTTTCACTTTCTCCTGTTCTTGGATTGAGTTACGGGGAGTTAAGCTGGCCTTATCTACAGCTTCGTTAGTTTCTGTTTCTTTAAGTTCTTTAGCAATATTGGCGCCAACACTACCAGATAGTGGTTCAGCATTAGTTTTGGCAAAAACACTACTTTCACGTACTTGCTCAATTGCCATACCGCCTCCTCAAAAAACATCGCGTCATAGACTAAATATAAGTTTAGCCTATGAACGCTAAGTTACTAACCTAATAGGCTCAATGCAAGTTGAGGACGTTGGTTAGCTTGACTAAGGATACTAGAACTTGCTTGTTGCAAGATTTGGTTACGAGTTAACGCCGCCGTTTCTGCAGCAAAGTCAGCATCTTTAACACGTGATTTCGCAGCTGATAGGTTTTCAGAGATATTTGATTGGTTACGAATCGTTGACTGAAAACGGTTTTGAACCGCACCAAGCTCGGCACGCTTTTTATCAACTACAGCAATTAGATCATCCATACCCGCAAGTACAACTTGAGCATTTACTTGCGAAGATACACTAATAGCAGTAGCAATAAATCTTTGTGCAAAAGTATCATCAGCTAATGCTGCACCACCGATATCAGAAGCACCTTCTGCCAACGCAGACAAGCGGTTACCTGTTACCGCACTGGCGATGCCAGCAATACCTGATAACGTGAAACCACCATTTGCTGTAATACGGTTAACAGCAGCAGTACCACCTACATCACGAAGGCTAAAACCAATAGTTTGTACAGCATCAGCACCTACTTGGAATGACGCTTTATAAGTACCATCTAATAAGTTCTGACCACCAAAAGTTGTATCTTCCGCTACACGGTTAACTTCTGACATTAGTGAACGAATTTCTTCTTGAAGTGCCAAACGGTCTTCATCTGTATTAGAACCATTTGATGCTTGTTGCGCCAAAGTTCTGACACGTTGGAACATGGTAGTTAACTCATCCATTGCACCTTCAGCCGTTTGAGCTAGTGAAATACCATCATTAGCATTTCGAATACCCTGATCTAGACCATTAATTTGGCTAGTTAAACGGTTGGCAATTTGTAAGCCCGCCGCATCGTCAGACGCACTGTTAATGCGCAAACCAGACGAAAGTCTTTTAAATGAGTTATCTAAGGCGTTGCCAGAGTTATTTAACTGACGCTGAGCATTTAAAGAACTCACATTAGTATTTACATATAAAGCCATACAGCCTCCACTTATGTTTTAAATCGAATACCACCTTAATTACCCCTAATTAGATGAAATCCGAGCGAGATTTATTCTCTATCTAAACATATCGGCGCTAATAAAAATTACTTGAGACTTTTTTGCAAAATAATTTGAAATATATTTATCTTATTGAAAACAAATAATATTAAATTTGATTTTTTAAATGAAAATAGAGAAAGGGAAGGTTTACACCTTCCCTTTTAGTTGAGTCGAGAGCATGACTCTATAGAATAAGCAGCAATCGTCAAAACTTCATCCTAAAGTTGGCACAAGATATGCTACTTATCTTGTACGCGAATGTGAGAGAGGTTCGCGATTAATGATGACTTTTGTTTATACAGCCTCCACGCTCATATACAAAAACACCATTAATTTTTAGCGCCCTTATCGAATTACCCCATACGATAAGGGCGCTCTCTACCAATTATAATGTTACACTCTCACAAGTAAGTAAATACCTGCAACATACTGCTATAACTAATAGATTTGCTACCAGCGGCAAATTTTTGCCACTTAAAATTCAACTTTTACCGCTAATTCAACAAACTAAGTGCCGCTTGAGGTTTTTGGTTTGCCTGGGACAAAATAGTTTGACTCGCTTGTTGAATTATTTGGTTCCGTGTAAGTTCTGCCGTCTCACTGGCAAAATCAGTATCCTTAATTCGAGACTTCGCAGCAGACAAATTCTCCGAGATATTCGATTGATTTCTAATAGCTGATTGAAAACGATTTTGAAGTGCACCTAACTCCGCTCTTTTTTTATCAACCACTGCTATTAATGAATCCAAACCAGCCAAGATCACTTGTGCATTAGTTACACTAGATACCGAAATAGCTGTTGCGATAAATGAATTAGCAAAAGTCTCTGTAATTGCATTACCATCAATTTCAGACACACCAGCTACCAAGGCTGAAAGCTCATTACCTGTTACCGCGCTTGCGATACCGGCAATACCTGACAAAGTAAATCCACCATTTGTCGTTAATCGGTTTACCGCAGCCGTACCCCCGACTCCTTGCATACTAAAGGTAATAACTTGATTGGCATCAGCGCCGACCTGTATTACCGATTTATACGAGCCATCTAGAATATTCTGACCACCAAAGGTAGTATCTTTTGCTATTCGGTTAATTTCAGTCATTAACGCCCTAACTTCTTCTTGGATAGCTAGTCGGTCACCTTCTGAATTAGAACCATTTGCAGCCTGACCGGCCAGGGTTCTAACACGTTGAAACATTTGTGTAACTTCTTCAATTGATCCTTCAATGGTTTGCGCCAAAGAAATACCATCATTTGCATTTCTATTGCCTTGTTGAAACCCTAGAATTTGGGATTGTAATCGATTAGATATTTGTAACCCCGCAGCATCATCTGATGCACTATTAATCCTAAGGCCCGTTGAAAGTCTTTTAAATGAAGTATCTAGCCTAAGACCTGAATCACTCAGTTGTCGTTGAGCATTGATTGAGCTGACATTGGTATTTATATATAACGCCATTTCAACAACCTCTAAAGCCATTCATATCAAACACGATAGTGTTATCAATTTGCGCGTATTTTGTACCTGCCCCTTTTTGTATTGTTGAGAAGGAGGCAGGTACATTTATTACGCTAAACCCTTTTTATTACCTGTTAGGGTAATATCAGCCAACTAATAGAGAAGTTAGTTGGCTTACCCACTAACATTAAGTGAGTTAAGCTGCTTCTAGCCTAATAAACTTAAAGCTGCTTGTGGGCGTTGGTTTGCTTGACTTAAGATTGTTTGACTTGCTTGTTGCAAGATTTGGTTACGGGTTAACGCAGCCGTTTCTGATGCAAAGTCAGCATCTTTAATTCGTGATTTCGCTGCTGATAAGTTTTCAGAAATGTTAGCTTGGTTACGAATTGTTGATTGGAAACGGTTTTGTACCGCACCAAGTTCTGCACGCTTTTTATCAACTACAGCAATAAGTGAGTCCATACCAGCTAAGATAACCTGAGCATTAACTTGCGAAGACACACTTACAGCTGTTGCAATAAATGCCGCAGCGAATGTATCTGTTGCTAATGCTGCACCACCAATATCAGAAGCACCTTCGGCTAACGTTGATAGTCGATTACCTGTAACCGCACTGGCAATACCAGCAATACCAGATAATGTAAAACCACCGTTAGCAGTTATACGATTTACTGCAGCTGTACCACCAACATCTTGAAGGCTGAAGCCAATTGTTTGTACGGCATCAGCACCTACCTGGAATGACGCTTTATAAGTTCCATCAAGTAAGTTTTGACCACCAAAGGTAGTATCTTCAGCTACACGGTTAACTTCAGACATTAATGCACGAATTTCTTCTTGAAGCGCTAAACGGTCTTCATCAGTATTTGAGCCATTTGAAGCCTGTTGTGCTAAAGTTCGTACACGCTGGAACATTGATGTTAATTCATCCATTGCACCTTCGGCAGTTTGTGCCAAAGATATACCATCGTTTGCGTTACGATTACCTTGGTTTAAACCTTGAATTTGAGACTCAAGGCGGTTTGAAATTTGTAGACCCGCGGCATCATCAGCTGCACTGTTGATACGAAGGCCAGAAGATAGACGTTTGAATGATGTATCTAACGCGCCACCTGAATTCATTAATTGACGCTGTGCATTTAACGAACTTACATTAGTGTTTACATATAAAGCCATAATAATACTCTCTTTACTCGGTTTAACATATTTAGTTAATAAAGGTACTAACGCTCTCACCCGTTAGACCCTGACCGAAGCTCTCACCCCCCGGACAACCACCTTATCGGCGGTATTTTTTTTTCCTTTAGTATTATTTGGCTTTTTTTAATTAATTTTTAAATTCATTATTTTTCAGCAAGAAAAAAGCCCTGAAAGTAAACCTTCAGGGCCATCTTGTGTCGCTTTTGAGTTATTAAGTACTTATTAACCTTGTAATAAACTTAATGCTGCCTGTGGACGTTGGTTTGCCTGACCAAGAATCGTCTGAGACGCTTGTTGTAAAATCTGGTTACGTGTCAGTGCCGCCGTTTCTGCAGCAAAATCTGCATCTTTAATACGCGATTTAGCTGCTGACAAGTTCTCAGAGATATTCGCTTGGTTTCGAATTGTCGATTGGAAGCGATTTTGCACCGCACCTAGCTCAGCACGTTTTTTATCAACTACGGCGATAAGCGAATCAACACCAGCCAAAATAATTTGTGCATTTACCTGTGTCGACACACTAATAGCTGTTGCGATAAATGCTGCTGCAAATGTATCTGTTGCTAGCGCTGCTCCACCAATATCTGATGCGCCTTCAGCTAACGTAGATAGTCGATTGCCTGTAACCGCACTGGCAATACCTGCAATACCAGATAACGTAAAACCACCATTAGCGGTCATACGGTTCACAGCAGCAGTTCCGCCAACATCTTGCATACTAAAGCCGATGGTTTGTACTGCATCAGCACCCACTTGGAATGCTGCTTTGTATGTACCATCAAGCAGGTTTTGTCCACCAAAGGTAGTATCGGTTGCAACACGATTAACTTCTTCTGCTAGTGCTCTAATTTCTTGTTGAAGCGCTAAGCGATCATCACCGGTATTAGAACCGTTAGCCGCTTGTTGTGCTAACGTTCGAATACGCTGAAACATTGACGTCATTTCATCCATCGCACCTTCAGCAGTTTGCGCTAGAGAAATGCCATCATTCGCATTTCGGTTACCTTGATTAAGGCCTAATATTTGAGATTGCAAACGGTCAGAAATTTGTAAGCCCGCCGCATCGTCAGCTGCACTGTTAATACGTAAACCAGACGATAAACGCTTGAATGACGTATCTAGTGCATTACCAGAACTACTTAATTGTCGCTGTGCATTCAATGCACTTATATTACTGTTTACATATAAAGGCATAACTAACCTCTCTTCTGTTTATATTTTGACACACTTATAAAAAGCAAAAGTGATGCCAACAATGAAATTGGGTTAAATAAAGTTAAATAAACTTAACCCTTGAATTTTGACGTAAGTTTGCTGAGCGGCCTGTAGAGCAACCTTTGACTGCTCAAACTCAGTCACAGCAGCAGCAAAATCTAAATCTTCTATAGAGGATCGACCTTGCTCCATTAGTAACTCGTTGTCTTGGTGATAAGCACTCTGGGTTTGCAGCAATTGCAAATTAATGCCGGCATCACCTTGCCGCGTCGATATATGATTTAATGATGCGTTGATTTGACTTAGCAGGTGACCATATTCTGCCTCGTGCTCTGATGCGTTATTGGCAGGGCTTGGTACTGAAACCCACTCTATTGCTTGCTTTATCGTTTCAAAAATACTGATTGTTGGCTGGGCATTTAAAATAACTTGATCACCTGGCGATGGCGTACCGTCTAACGAAATATCCATCCCGGCAAAGCCATATGACTGCCCCGCAACATAAGGATCAAATGTGACAGTATTTGCCGCATTATCGGTAATAGTAAGCTCAATATTGCCATCGGCATTGGCATCTGTGAAATCTAAGGTATACGGAGCGTTATCAGCATACACACCACGATCATCAATAACAGCTCTACTCACAAATAGCCCAGTACTACTTGTTGTATAGTCGGCACTGAAGTCACCCAACGAATTATTTACTAGTTCAAATACTTCATCGCCTGGCTGATTTAACGGTACGGAAACACTTTTTGAAATTTTTAATTCACGAACGCCATTGTCGCCGTTATATATTACTGAGTTATCTGGCTGTACTGAAAACGGCTTTTTATCAATTTGATAGCCAGAAAATACATAACCGCCAGTTTCATCTTTGGTATTAGCAATATCGAGCACTTGTTCTAAATTTTGACGGAGTTGCTCGGCAAGAGCAGCTCTATCATCATCAGACATTGCGCCATTATTCGCTTGAATTACCGTAGTTTTTATTTGATTTAATACATTCTGTGCCGATGCTAATTGAACTTCCGTTAATGAATTACGATTAGTGCCTTGAGTGATATTGCGACGATATAAATCGATCGATTGCAATTCATCTTTATAACCAATTAAAGTGCCGTATTGCACGCCGTTATCTTTGGCGGTCATCACCTTTTTACCCGATGCTAAGTAGGCAGATTGTTGGTTTAATTTCGACTCATTGCTCATCATATGCTTAGTGCTTTGTAAGAACACTTGTGATGTTGATACTCTCATGTCTTACTCCTAACGCGCCGAGTTTAACAAGGTGTCAAAAATAGTACTGGCAATAGAAATTATTTTTGACGAAGCTTGATAAGCTTGCTGAAACTTCAATAAATTTGCCGCTTCTTCATCTAAGTTCACCCCTTTAACCGCCTGATTACGGTTATAAGATTGGGTATATAGCGCATCAGCGGTATCTGCTACTAATTGTGCTGATTTGGCATTAGTACCAACTCTTGCGGTAGCAACAGCTAAGTTTTGATTAAAGGTGTCGCGACCATTATTTAGAATGCCTTGATCTTTGGTATCGGTCATATCAAAGGCATTGTTACCATTACCTAAACCAAAACCGTCAGTCAGTTCGAATACTTCTGGACCATTAGGCGTTAAACCAACTAAGGTGCCTTCAATTTCAATATCAAATGGCCCTAAAGTGATAGTTTGTGAAGGTGGTGTATAAGGCGCTGTTGCTGTAACTGCACCTGTGTTGTCATATAAGGTGTAGGTATAAGTACCACTACCAGCTGGCGCATCTTCAATAATTTCCAAGCGCATATTGTCTGTAGCACTACTAACTAATGCTCTAGCGGCGACAGGATCAGAGATATTGGTGATCCTAACATTCCCTGCGTTTATGTTATCGGTAGAACGAGTCACTTGTACTGGCGAACTAGCAGCGACGCCTTCACCATTTTCCAGTACTCTTGTCATCAATGCGGCACTATTTTCACCAGGGCGAATTAAAAATTTATCACCTGCTGCTGGCACGCCTGAAGCTTCATCAAACTCAAAACCAAATGTTGTCGTAAATGGGCCAGCACCCGCTGCACCTAATACGCTGGTCGCTCCAGTATTTAAATTGGTTAATTGATAATTCGCGCCATCATATTCAATTTCAAATTCATCGCTGGATAATTGGCCAAGATCAGTAACTCGCACTTCGCCAATCACATTACCAGCATTATCTGAAAAAGCTTGCGAGCGACCCTGCATTAACAGCGTAGAGTTAACATCGTTATATAAATTACTACCTTGTTGGGCGTTTAAGTCTAACCCTTTACCTTGAATATCATTTAATGTTGAAGCGATAGCTGTCGCGATTCGGTTAATATCTGCTCGTGCCTTCGATAAATCGTTGTCGCGATATTGAAATTTAGCGCCTAGCTCACCGCCCATGGTTTTTTCATTTAACGCTAATCTTGTAGTGCCACTCACTAATTCCAGTGATGTTTGCGATGGATCTGGATCGCCAGCTTTAACTTCAACCGCTAATGCAGTTTTACCAGTAACTAAGGTAGTGCCACCGCCTATCATAATCGTCATCACACCGTTATGATCTTCAATAGCATTAACTTTGGTGTACTTACTTAGCTCAGCAATTAAACGATCTCGCGAGTCTAATAAGTCATTTGGCTGACCATTGCCGTCAGCACTTTTGTTTTGCAATACTTGATCGTTAATACGAGCAAGCTCTTGAGCTATTTCTGTGATCTGGCTGGCGATTTGTACAATTTCACCATTAACTGACTTTTCAAGTTGAGTTAATTGACCGTCAATTGAATTGAAGTTACTAGCAACAATACCTGCCTGACTCAACATCATATTGCGTAAGCCAAGATTACTAGGATCATCGGCAATCGAGTTTATTGATACATATAACTGTTCGATACTTGAGTTAATCGATTCGCCAGAACTACTCATGATGTTATTAAGTTGATCTAAGCTAGCATTAAGTCCGTCAGCAAAACCTAAACTTGTTTGGTTGAGTAATTGTTCTTTTTGGGCAAATTCGTCATAAATTCGACGTATGTCAGTAATATAAGTACCTGAACCAATATAATTATCACCATTATACAAACCAATTTGCGGGCTTTGCTCTGCTCGCTGACGGCTATAACCTTCGGTATTAACATTGGCGATATTATGGCCTGTTGTTGCTAACTGCTGCTGTGCGGCCAATAAGCCACTAACACCAGTTTGATACAAATTAACAGACATACGCTAAACTCCTCGGTTATCGAGGAGTGCTCGATAACAACTTAATTACTTAATAAATTGGTGACGGTTTTTAACGTTCCCATTATTTTATCGGCATAATTGGGATCGGTTGCGTAACCAGCTTTTTGTAATCCTTGCAAGAAGTGCTCCACATTTTCAGGATTTGCTAAAGCTTCTTGGTAACGCTGGCCAGAAGAAAGGAAATTAATGTAGTCGCCAACACTGTCGGCAATGGAATCATAAACACGGAACGGCTCATTTTTCTTAACTAAAGCGCCTTGTTCATACTCAAGAGTATCTTTATGGGTTTTAGTGCCCTGCCAACGGCTATCCGCCTTGATATTAAATAGGTTATTTGAGCTTTGTCCTTGGTTATTTTTTATGATTTTTTGCCCCCAGCCTGTCTCCAGTGCGGCTTGGGCAATAACCACTTCAAAAGGTACACCTAGCTGCTGCTGTACTTGTTGGGCAGGCTCTTTAAGCGCATGAACAAAATCTTTTGGCTGACTAAATTCAGTGGTAGCTTGGCTATTATTCACTGGTTGAGTAACCGAATCAGACTGACGATTATTTGACGATCCGGCTAGATATTGCTCCGCCATATTGACTACTGACTGAGCTTTAATCGTTCTATTGTCAGTTCGTAACACTGAACTTGGGGTGAATTTATCATCGCCACCACCTAGTTGACGCTCAATTAATGCTGCTAACCCTAACGAACCATTGGCCGACATTTCTACCGCAAGTTGCTGGTCATGCATATCGCGATAGAACTTTGTCGACTGAGAATTAAATGGGCTGTCCGATGCCAAAACATCTTGTGCTTCACGCATACTTTTTAGCAGCATTTGCATAAAGATCGACTCAAATTGCTGCGCAGCTTCTTTTAATGCAGCTTTTTTTGATGCTTGATCCGTTTGATTGGCTTGTTGACGAATATTGTTTAAGCCATTTAAATCAAGAAAGTTACGTGCATCAGCAATTTTATTGTCCATTACCGTCTCCTAGCCGCTCAATTAAATGATGATAAGCTCGCCGCGTAGCGCACCGGCTTGCTCAAGCGCCTCTAATATCGCCATGACATCGCCAGGCCCCGCGCCTACTTCATTAATTGCACGCACTAAGGTGTCTAGCGACACACCAGGGTTAAATACAAACATCCGCGAATCATCTTTATTAACATCAATAATTGAATTTTGTGTCACCGCTGTTTCACCTTCGGCAAAGGCATTTGGTTGCGTAACTTCTTGTTGTTCATTAATCGTAACGGTAATGCCACCGTGGGTTATTGCAGCCGCTAATAACCTAACATCTGCGCCAATCACAATCGTACCGGTACGTGAGTTAACAATTACTTTTGCTGCAGGCGAGTCTGGTTCAAACTCTAAATTTTCTATTAAGGATAAAAAGCTAACGCGATCCGCGGCATCTCGTGGCGCAGTTACATTAACTGATGTTGCGTCTACTGCCCGGGCAGTACCTGCAATAAAATCATTAATGGTATCAGCCATGCGTTTAGCGGTAGTAAAATCTGAATTACGTAAATTTAACGTAATGTGATCGCCCGACATAAACGGTGAAATAACTTCACGCTCGACGGTCGCGCCATTAGCGATACGGCCAACCGTTGGTGTGTTGATTACAATTTTCGAGCCATCTAGCCCTTCTGCACCTAAACCACTCACCACTAAGCTGCCTTGTGCTACAGCATAGGCATTGCCATCAATCCCCATTAAAATAGTTTGCAGCAAAGTGCCACCACGTAAACTTTGCGCACTGCCCATCGAGGAAACGGTAATATCAATTTTTTGACCGGGTTTGGCGAATGCAGGTAATTCAGCATGAACGGCAACAGCAGCAACATTTTTAATTTTAGGTTTTAAGTTCGCTGGCATAGTAATGCCGAAGTTACTCAGCATGGTTTTAAAACTTTGCTCAGTAAATGGACTTTGCTCGCCAGTTCCAGGCAAGCCAACCACTAAACCGTAGCCAACCAATTGGTTCGAACGCACACCTTGAACATCTGCCAAGTCTTTAATACGTTGGCCGTAGGCAAGCGATGAAACCAATAACGTAATTGTTGTTAATACGATACTGCAAATTTTGATCAATTTATTCATATTAACCTCCGGTTTTACTTGTGTTGTTGTCATTACCATTACCACTAAAGTGGCCACCAGCTGCTACTAAAAAATCGCGCTAACCAGCCTTGTTCTTGAACATCGGCAAAGGTGCCTGTGCCTGCATATTGAATGCGCGCATTAGCAACTTTGTTTGACACTATGGTATTGCTTGAAGAAATATCCTGTGGGCGAATAATGCCAGTTAAGCGAATATATTCATCGCCGTTATTTAACGTCATCCATTTTTCACCACGGATCATTAAGTTACCGTTAGGCAAGACTCTAAGCACATGAACCGAAATATTGCCGCTTAAGCTATTACCTTGGTTAGCTTTCGAGTCACCTTTAAAGTCAGAATCTTGGTTATAGCCAAACTGCAGTGAATTACCTTTCACCGTAACTGGCAGGCCATTAAGTCCAATAAGTGGATCCATAGTGGCGCTGTTTTCTTTCTTCAATTCAGTTTTAGCATTTTTCTGTGCTTGGGTACTTTCGCTTAAAATCACTGAAATAATGTCACCGACTCGGTGAGCTTTAGAATCAGAATAAATATTGTTGACGTAGTTGGCCTTAAATAACGAACCTGTTGGCACCACGACCTCTTCTTCAGTTTCTGGCAAAATTGGCGCAAAGTCCGGATCATTGGGTAAAATTTTCGCCTGTTCAACACTGGCACACCCGGCTAACAAGGCGATTAAAATAAAAGTAGTTACCTGTTTCATTACGGCCTCCTTAGCGAGCTATAACTGCTGATTGATATAGCTAAGCATTTGATCAACGGCAGAAATAACTTTTGAGTTCATTTCATAAACCCGTTGGCTTTCAATAAGATTCACCAATTCTTCGGTGGTGTTAACGTTCGACGTTTCCAATGCCCCTTGCACTATCATGCCGTAACCTTCCAAGCCAGGCACACCTTCTGTAGGTACACCACTTACCGCAGTTTCGGTATATAAGTTTTGACCAATTGGCTCTAAACCTGTTGGGTTAATAAAGTTAACGGTATTGATTTGTCCAACTACGGCATTTTCCGCCTGTCCTTGCAAACGTACTGATACTTCACCATCTTGCGAAACATTAATTTCTAATGCATCTTCTGGAATAGTGATTTGTGGCTGCATTAAATAGCCAGCACCTGGGGTTACAATGTTACCCTCTTCATCCATGGTAAATTGACCATTGCGAGTATAGGCTGACGTACCATCTGGCATTAATATTTCAAAGAAACCTTCACCTTGAATCATTAAGTCCAATGAGTTATCAGTAGTAACCATGTCACCTTGGGTATGAATTTTTTGGGTCGATACTACTTTGGCACCAGCGCCTAACATTAAACCTGATGGCATTTCGGTATCTTGAGCACTTCGACCACCTGGTTGGTTAATGGTTTGATATAGCAAATCTTCAAATACTGCGCGGCTTTTCTTAAAGCCGACCGTACTAGCGTTAGCTAAGTTATTTGAGATTACAGCAATTTCCTTCGTTTGCGCATCTAAGCCGGTTTTACTAATCCATAATGCTGGGTTCATAATTCACCTCGTTAATTAATTAGAAAGCACGCAATAATGAAGAACTTGCTGAATCAATTTCTTCTGCTGTTTTCATAAGTTTCAATTGCATTTCAAACTGGCGTTGCAGTGCAATCATGTCTGACATTTCACTCACTGGATTAACATTACTGCCTTCGAGTGTGCCACTACGCAGCTCAACAGTAATATCCGCTTGTTCAACCGTACCGTCTTTTCTACGGAATAAGCCGTCACTACCTTTTTCAATCAAGCGCACATCAGGGTTAACCATTTTAATTCTGGCCACTTCTTCCTGGGCATTTGCTGGCGCGCCTTCTGGCTGAACCATAATGGTACCGTCAGGCGAAATGGTAATATTACTTACAGGTAACGGCAGAAAAACGGGTCCTGCTTCACCCATCACTAACTCACCGTTTGCGGTTTCTAGCGTGCCTTCATCAGTTATTTTCATACTGCCTTCACGGGTATAAGCTTCAGTGCCATCAGCCGTTTGTACGGCAATCCAACCATCACCTTGAATAGCGACATCAAGATCTCTGCCAGTAGTTAACATAGAACCACTGTCAAAACTTTGGCTTGAACGTTCGGTCATAGCAAAAACACGTGTAGGCAGACCATCACCAAAAGCCTGCATTGATCTTGCCTGAGCCAAGTCAGCTTTAAAGCCAGTAGTTTTGGCATTTGCTAAGTTATTGGCAGTCACGGCTAAGGCATGCATGTTTTGTTTGGCACCGCTCATCGCGATATAAAGCATCTTATCCATTATGAAATCCAGTAATAAAATTCTGATATCAACTGATATAAAGGAAAATGCAAATTAGGTGCCAAGATAGAAAATAACGATGAATGAGGAATAAAAAAAGCCCTACGGTTTAAAGCAGGGCTTATTTTCAAATCTAAGAAACACTCGCTAGATAAAGTATTTGTTCGATAGTTAATTTAAACTAACTATCGAATTTGTAGGATAGTTTGGTTTAGCTGATTATCAACTTCCAGTGAACGTGAGTTTGCTTGGAAATTACGCTGCGCTGAAATCAAGTCAATTAACTCTGAAGTTAAGTTAACGTTTGATTGCTCAAGCGCTGACGAATTAATCGTACCAAAAGTACCAGAACCGGCTTCACCAGCTAACGCTTCACCCGACACTAAACTTTCTTTCCACGCTGTACCACCAACCTGAGTTAGGCCTTGGTTATTCGCAAAGTTAACTAACGCAATTCGTGATAATGGCTCAGATGTACCATTACTGTAGGTTGCTCGAACTAGACCGTCAGCGTCAATATCAAGGCCCGTTAAGCGTCCTACTGCTAGACCATCTTGCTCAAGCGCAGTCACTTCAAAACCAGAAGCAAATTGCGTTGGTTCATTAGGGTTAGGTCCTGTGGTATCTAAGTTAAAATCAACTTCAATTGTTTGCGTAGGATCTGAACCGTTAGTCAAAATGCCCGCCCCTAATGCAACACTCTCTACCGTACCTGGGTATTGACCAATAAAGTCACCACCACTTGAAAACGCCAAGCGAATCGCAGATAAGTTACCTGGTACAAGTGGACCTGTGGCAGGCAATGTCGGTGCCGCGGCTGGTGGAGCATAAGAACCAATACCATTACCCGCAGTTGCTGTTGGTTGGAAATCTACTCGCTGCCCATCAACTGAAGCATACATATCCCACTCATTTGCTGCCGCTTTACGGTAGTAGTAAGTCATAATATGACTATCACCTAACGAGTCAAAAATCGTTACCGAAGTTGAATGGTCATACGATAGCGGGTCGGTTTCATCAAACGGTGTTAACGGGTCGATAACTGCATTGCCCGCAGGTAAGTTCATACGAATATCTACTTTGCCTGTTTGTTGCGGCGCGCCAGATGCTGTTGGAATACGAATAGGTTGAGTCGTACTTAAAGCAACAGAAGCTGAAGAACCATCATCATTAACTGGGAAGCCTAATAAATGGTCGCCATTTGAGTTAACAACAAAGTTATCAGCATTTAGCTTAAATTCACCCGCTCGGGTATACGAGCGCTCTAAACTGTCGAGCTCAGGAATAGTGGCGAAAAAGCCATTACCAGTAATCGCTAAATCCAGCGCGTTATTGGTAAATTTAATACTACCTTGGGCAAACTGTTGGGCAACATCAGCGGTTAATACACCATCACCGACTTTGGTTTTACCACCAGCAAGTAATGATGCAGCATATACATCGACAAATTCAGCTCTAGATTCTTTAAAGCCAGTGGTATTGACGTTTGCAATATTATTAGACGTTACGTCTAAGTCTTTTTGTGCGGCATTTAAACCACTTAGTGATATGTTAAAAGACATAATTTCACCTCATTAAAATCTTACTGAATTAACCTTGAGTCACTTCAACGACATCTGAAAGATTCATTGAAGAGCCACCATTAAGGTTTAATACGATTTGCCCGCTAGCACCGGCTAACGTGACACTATCTACTTTGCGATACGTCATTGCTTGAAGTTCTGACGCTTGACCATCTACTAAACCTGCCACTCTAAAGCGATAAGCACCTTCTGGCGCTAGTTCGCCGGTTGATGTCATGCCATCCCAAGTAAAAACAGATTCACCGGCGGGTAAATTACCAACTGGCACTGTTTGAATAATTTCACCTGCAGTGTTTTCAACATAGATATTGACGTTACTGGCAGGTAAATCGGTAACTATTTTGCCTTTTGGCTCTTCACCGGTACTCATGCCAAAAACGTTCTCTTCTACCAAGACACTGCGACCTACTAAAGACGAAGCTTGCAACGCTTGGCTTGATGACATGGTGGCAGCAAACTCGGCAAAAGCAGTATTAAGCTGTGCGACACCATCAGTTGTTGAGAATGCAGTCATTTGAGAAATCATTTCATTATTCTCTACCGGCTTAGTTGGATCTTGATGCGCTAACTCTTGTGTCATTAGCGCAAAAAAATCTTCTTGCGTTAACATGCCATCATCATCTTTAGCAACGTCTACCGCTTCTTTTTGCCAACGTAAACCGTCTAGGCTGCTGCTTCCACTTACAGAATCCATCATTTATCTCACTTAAATTAACGTTGGCCTAAAGTTAAGGTTTTATTCACCATGTTCTTTGCCGATTCAGCGAGCTGAATATTGGTTTGGTATGAACGTGATGCGGAAATCATATTGGTCATCTCTTCAATGACATTAACATTGGGTTTATATATATAGCCGTCTTTGTCAGCCATTGGATGATCGGGTGAATATTCAACGTTAAGTGGTTTATCACTTTCAACAATACCCAATACCTTTACACCAACAGAGCCTTCTTGACCGGCGGCAGCTTTTTGCATCTCTGCGGCAAAAACCGGATGCCGTGCTCGATAAGTTTCATCTACACTACTACTTACACTGTCAGCATTAGCAATGTTACTTGCGGTGGTATTTAATCGAACAGCCTGTGCGGCCATTCCTTTACCACTAATATTAAAGACATTAAAAAGACTCATGACTATTGACCTCCAAGGGCTTTTTTCAAGCCTTGTACCTTCGAGTTCAGAAACTGAACACTCGCTTGATACTGTAATGAGTTTTCTAGATACAAGTTTCGTTCCACTTGTACATCAACCGTGTTGCCATCACCGGTATCTGGTTGATCTGGCACACGATATCCTTCACCGCTATTGAGCTCCATTCGAACATCAAAGTGCTTTTCATTGGTACGAGACATACCCATTTGTTGATTTTTTGCCGCATTGGCAAGTGCTTTTTGGAAGTCCATGCCCTTGGCCTTGTAACCAGGGGTATCGGCATTTGCAATATTACTTGCGATTATTTCTGCACGTTTGGCACGCAGAACCATCCCATCGGGATGAATGCCAAATGCTTTGTCAAAATTTATAGCCATAACGCTACCTCCAATACTATTGGAAATAGCTATTCAATATTTATGCCAAGAGGAGTGTCAAAATTATGATTGTTTCTTGTAGACGATGCCAGGGTTGCATCTAATCATATCAAATTTTTGATTTAAGCCAGAAAGGGACTCTGATGCACCTAAAAATAAATATCCATCTTTGTTAAGCACACCGTGAATTTGCGACAATATTTGCGCTTTAATTTCAGGTGAAAAGTAAATAAGCACGTTGCGACAAAAAACTATATCGAAACGCCCCATCAAACTGTAACTATTTAATAAATTAAGTGGCCTAAAGCTCACTAACTTCTTCACCTGATCTTTAACCTTTAACATGCCGTTATTGCCCGGCTCAAAGAACTGACTTTTGCGCTCTGCAGACAATCCTCTGGCCAGTGCTAAACTATCGTAATGCGCATATTTACAATGCTCAAGCATGGTTGTAGAAATATCAGTGCCGACAATTTGAACACCACCTGGAAACGAACCAGGTTTAGATTGTTGATATTCAAGTACCGACATGGCAATAGAGTATGGTTCTTGACCAGACGAGCTAGCAGCAGACCATATTTTCAATGGCGCTCGCTGACCAGCAAACTGTGGTAGCAATTGGCTTTTTAATAATTTAAAAGGGTAATCGTCACGAAACCATAACGTTTCATTAGTCGTCATGGCATCGATCACGGCTGCTCTAAGCTGTCGTTCAGTGGGGCTTAGCGTTCTTTTAACTAAAGCCGCCAATGACTCGACGTCAAACTTTGCCATTAACGGCGCTAAACGGCTTTTTACTAAATATTGCTTATTTTCACCAAGGACTATGCCACACTGCTGCTCTAGAAAAGTTCTAAAATCGTGATAACTTTTATCGTCCAGTTGTCTAGCTGACACTACAGTTTCCTACACAAATTAATTAAATGTGATCTAGTGAGTTATTTTTAACCACTTTTTCACCGCAGTAGCCAGTTCATCAGGATGGAATTTAGGAATAAAGTCTTCAGCCCCAACCTTTTCTACCATTGCATTATTAAAGACACCGCTTAACGACGTATGTAAGATCACAGGCATAGAGCGCAGTTTTTCATTACTTTTAATTTCTGCCGTTAACGTATAGCCATCCATTTCTGGCATTTCAATATCTGAGATCAGCAATGCCACTTTTTCTTCAATTGAGCGCTCGCAACTCTCAGCCATTTCATTTAGCTGAGTTAACGCATCTTGACCATTTTTTGCCAAAACCATTTTTAGCCCCAATGGCTCTAAGGCTCGACGAACCTGATTTCTTGCGACCGTTGAGTCGTCAGCAATCATAATAACTCGTTCACCAATTGCCTCACCAACTGAAGCATCGGCTACCTCTTCACTCAATTCTGTAGATACTGGGCTAATTTCATTTAAGATTTTTTCAACATCTAAAATTGACACCATTTGATTATCAATTTCAGTTACCGCGGTTAAATAGCTTGATTTACCAGCACCTTCTGGTGGCGGCATAATGTCTTGCCAACTCAATGTCGTGATTCGCTCTACGCCAGCAACTAAAAAGCCCTGCACACTGCGATTGTACTCTGCGATAATAATAAAACAATTTTCATCAAGGGGAATTTCAGGACCGCCAGTGGCTTTACTTAAATCAATCACAGAAATTGTTTGGCCACGAATATGGGCCACACCTTTAATAAAGGGATCTTGATTAGGAAGCGATGTTAAACGGGGACACTGCAAAACTTCCCGCACCTTAAATACATTGATACCAAATCTTTGTGGACCAATTAATTTAAAAAGCAATAGTTCTAGCCGGTTTTGACCTACCAACTGTGTGCGCTGGTTAACCGAGTCTAAAATACCCGCCATAATTACCCCTTTTATTTAATACCTTTGATAAAGAAGGCACAATTCTTGTTTACTGTATATAACGCTAACTTATGTGTCTGAATTTTGACATCTCAAATTTTCGCGCCTTGCATTTGTTAAGCATAGACTAGTATTTAATTTTCAATAACCTATTAAGGGCAAAAATATGAGCAAAACCAATATTTTTTTAACTTTTATCGCCCTATGTTGTCAATATTCAGTTGCTGCTTTTGCCACTAACTTTGACCGTGACTACCTTGAACACTTTGCAGAAAAAACTGTGCGTGATGGCATTCCAGATCAAGACAACAAAAAAGTATCAGTTACCGCTAATCAACTAGATCCAAGAATAGTGATTGAACCATGCGATAGTCAACTTTCGGCAAATATACCTGAAAATCACAATAGTAGAAACGTAAATGTAAAAATATCTTGTGACGGATCAAACCCTTGGTTTATTTACGTGCCCGTCAAAGTCTCAATAGAAGTACCTGTACTTGTTGCCAAGCAAGCTATCGATAAAGGCAGTGTATTAACCCAAGACAATGTCGCTATTGAATATCAAAATGAATCACAGTTACGAGGCGAAGTGCTCAAAAAGCAAGATGATGCTATCGGTGCAAAGGCTAAGCGCAATATTTATCGCGGCCGTGCAATATCTCCCAACCAAATTTGTACCGTTTGCAAAGGCGATAGTGTAACTTTAGTAGCAAGTTCTTCACTAATAGAGATTAAAACCGAAGGCACATCAATTTCTGATGGTCATTTAGGTGATGAAGTTAAAGTTAAAAATAATCGTTCTGGAAAGCTAGTCACTGGACTAGTTACTGACCTAAATAAAGTCACAATTATTTTATAAAAAAGTGTAAAGAAATTAATAAAATGGCCGATAATAATATAGAATGATTAAAGATCTTAAAGCAGGTATTTAAAATGGCTATTAATATCAATAACTTGAATAATAACGGTCAAGTTACAAGAAGTTTACAGCAACAAAATAGTGACGTGAAAAATAAATCGTCACAAGCGGCAGCTTCAGCAGCTCACTCAACAAAAGTGAGTCAAGATTCAGTGTCGCTTACACCGCAAGCTAAACAACTGAACGAATTACAGAAGAAAAATGGTGATGCGCCAGAAGTGAACCAAAAGAAAATTGAACAGCTTAAAAAAGCGATTCAATCGGGCGCTTACAAGGTGGATCCGGAAAAATTAGCTGAAAGTATAGCTAAATTTGAATTTGATTTAATATAAGGTAAGGCATGACTCCTAGCACTTCACAGCAACTTTTGGCCAAGCAACTTGAGCAGTTGCACGCCTTAGAAGCACTGTTAATTCAAGAAAAGGAAGTGTTACAACAACACAGCCCTGCAGCCTTGATAGAATTAACAAATCAAAAAGAAGCGCTACTACTAGCCATAGAAAAATTTGATAACACTATAGGCAATAATCAGCAATTTATTCAAGATAAAAAGCAAGGGCTAATTGAACAGCCTCTAGCCGAAGTACAAGCAGCACTAGCAAAGTGCCAAGAACTGAACTTAGTCAACGGGCAAATTATTAATCATTCTCAATTAGCTGTTGAACGTATGAAGACAACCCTTTTAGAACGCCATAGCAAATCATCAATGACCTATGATAATAAAGGGAAGAAAAGTGCTGGCCTTAGTAGTTTAGATATAAAAGCCTAATCAAATTCATGTACGGCTTTTACCGCTTTAAAACGTTATATTAGATAAACAACATACACAAAAAACGCCGCTAATTGCGGCGTTTTTTTAACAAAGAATTAAGCTCTAAGCCTTACTGTAATTAGGCGGACTTAGTGGTATCAGTTGCGTCCGTTTCACCTTTTGCAGTGTCTACAGTATCAGTAGATTTAGTTTGATGATCATCCTTGCTTGCTTGCTGTGAATTAGTTTGTTCAAAATCAGCATCTTGAGATATTTCATCATCGCCAACAACGTGCTCTAATTTCAATTTTTTAACTGAACGAATGGTTGTTACCGGTCCAGAGCAAGCATATAAAACAAAAATCGCCATTAATAGCTCAGCTGGACTTGCCGCAACGACGACAAACACTAATACAATTAGTAGCACAACAACAAAGTTAACTTTACCTTTCCAATCAACTTCTTTGAAACTGTTATACCTAAAGTTACTCACCATTAACAAACCTGCGGTAATAGTAATCAAGCCCATAATAAAGCCTATGTCATGGCCATCAAACTGATACTCAGTTCCGGTCCAAACAATACTCGCAATAACGCCAGCTGCAGCAGGACTTGCTAAACCTTGAAAATAGCGTTTATCGGCCACCCCTACTTGTGTGTTAAACCTTGCCAACCGCAAAGCGGCAGCGGCAACAAAGACAAATGCAGCTAACCAGCCAAATTTACCCATGCCGGAAAGTGCCCAGTTATATGCTACTAAACCTGGGGCGATACCAAAAGAAACCATATCTGCCATGCTGTCATATTCAGCACCAAACTCGCTTTGAGTATTAGTCATTCGTGCAACGCGGCCATCTAAGCCATCAAAAATCATCGCGACAAAAATCGCAATGGCTGCGGCTTCAAAATGTCCATTCATAGAAGACACTACCGCATAAAAGCCTGAAAATAGCCCTGCCGTAGTTAATAAGTTCGGTAACAAGTAAATCCCTCTACTTTGAGAATTTACTTTAGATTTTGACGACGTCATAAAGCCAACCTAATTTCCGAGAATATAAAAGGCGTAATCTAGCATATCTCCATCCTTGCCGCATTACGAATTCATACCCTAATATTTAAAAATTACTGTAATTATACAGATTTAACGTTTAGTATTAATTAAGTGTTACATTTATTTGACCCTAAAGTTTGTCTGTATAAGGCCGATTAGCATGCAAAAGTCCCTATTAACTTTACTAATAACGTCAATTTCTTTTAGCTTAGCGGCACAAGACACCACCATTTATCGCTGGGTAGATAGTAATAATGTAGTGCACTTTAGCCATGCCCCACCTACCGACAAAGATTATGCAACAGTTGACGTTAAAGTCTCTTATGCTGCACCTGCAAAATCAGACAGCAATAGTTCTAACGCCAATGATGACTTCCAAGCAGAAGAAGAAGTTTTATCAGCAGCTGAAATTGAAAAAAGAAATGCAGAAATTACTAAGAAAAACTGTGACTCCGCTAAAGAAAACTTCAAAACATTAACTAATTTTGAGCAAATTCTTGTTGAAGATGAAAACGGTCAATCTCGCGTATTAACCGAAGAAGAAAAGAAAAAGCACTTAAAACTTAGTCAAAAGCAAATGGAAAGTTACTGTAAAGACCAAGGTGAAAACTAAGCGAGTTATAGTAACGCTTTTACCGTAGTCTAACTGTTACCTTAGCCAAGCTGTGTAACTTATTCCACGCGCCTTTTCACTAAGCAGCTTTCTAATCAAAAATATCATATTAAAAGTAGGCATCTTTAATTTTGCCATATTGAAAATAGCCCCATTGACCGACACGACGCAGCGGAGCAAATGGAAACTTAGGTAAATGGCGACTAAATATTGGTAAATCTGGCATCGCTTGTTCAGCCACTTTCTCCGCCAATCGTTTGCCGGCTTGAGCTGAAAATGACAGTCCGGCTCCGCAATAGCCCATTGCATAATAAAGTTGCTGTGTATCATCATGGTGAATATGCGGAATGTCATCTAACGACATACAAATCCACCCCGCCCACGCGTGACTAATATTAATTGTATTAAGCGCTGGAAAACTTAGTTTTAACATAGCTAACAGGCGATTCGCATAATAAGGATCTTCCGCTGCGTTGCCCGTAATTGCGCCGCGTCCGCCAAATAAAATACGATTATCCGGCAATTTTCGGTAATAGTATTTTAGCGCCCGTGTATCCATCACCACATTATTAGTTTGCCAATTACAAGCAGCGATTTGCTCATCACTCAAAGGTTCAGTAACAATAATTTGCGACAAAACGGGTAAAAAGCGGTTATTCAGCCATGGGTGAAAGCCTTTTGGCGTGTAACCATTGGTAGCGAATACCACTTTATTTGCAGTTACTTGCGCCGTAGGCGTAGTCAACTGATGACGACCATTAACCTTAGTGATATTGGTTACTGGCGAGCCAATATGTATTTTTGCACCTGCTGCACGAGCAAGCTTTTGATAGCCCCAGGCAAGCTTTAAAGGATTTAAGCCAAAGCCATCTTTATAGCGGATAGCACCGTGAGCTTGATGATCATCCATATACTGGCTACGCACTTCTTGCTGCGACAGGATTTCCACTTCATAGCCAAACTGTTGCTGTTGAATATTCGCCAGTGCGACCAATTCTTTTAATTTATTGAGTTTATGGGCAACTTTTAAATAACCTGCAGGCTGAACATCACAATCAATACCGGTGGCTATCAGCCCATTCACCGTATCAACACCTGCCGCCATTTCATTGAAAATGCCGCGCATCACGTCATCGCCCCATTGGCTTGCCATTTGGCTAAACGATTTGCGACCAGAGCTTTTCAAGACAAATCCAGCATTGCGACCACTGCAGCCCCAAGCCGTTTGGTTAGCTTCAACTACCACCGCGTTAATGCCATGCTCCTTCGCTAAATGATAAGCACAAGATAAACCGGTAAAACCAGCGCCAACAATCACTACATCAATATCGTGATTGCCAGTTAATACACCATCATTTTCCGGTGCCTCACCTGAAATACTGGCCCAGTAGCTTTCAGGGTATTGTGCATTAACGCCTGGAATCGTGTCGTGTAACGGATCGTACATAAGGTAACTTCAATAAAAGATGCGGATAAATCAAAACAGTGGCAAACTATGCCATTATTTTTATTGCCGACACAAGCCATGACGACATTAATTTATCGAGAATTTACACCACAAGATTTTGAGCAAGTCATTGCCTTAGCCAACTACGTTCACGGTGATGGTTATATGGATATCGACAATACTCCCCAGTGGTATGAAAAAGGCTTAAAAAACGGTATTAATGCTGGATTTGTCGCCTATGATGGCGATAAATTGGTTGGCTTTCGCATTACGTTTGCAATCGGTAATTGGACCATAGATAAATGGTCTAGCCCAGCCCTTTGGCGTGTTGAACCGTCACAAGTTTGTTATTTTAAATGCAATACTGTTGATGAAAATTATCGCGGTTTTGGTATTGGCAGCAAATTATTGACCCTATCAATTGAAGCCGCGAAGCAACAAGGCGCACTAGCAGGCGTTAGTCATTTGTGGAAGCAAAGTCCAGGTAATAGTGCAGTCAAATACTTCACCAAATGTGGTGGAGAATTAGTGCAATCGCATCCAGATAAATGGCGTGAAGATGCGTTAAATGGTTACGATTGCATTTTATGCGGTCATGACTGCCACTGTGAAGCAGCAGAAATGATTATTTATTTTAATAAGTGATAGTCTACTTCAATAAATAGTCTTTAAGTGCTGGAAAATCAGCCGCCATATCGACGGATAATATTTTCTCACCTGCACAATCGGCCAATTCTTTAGGCAAAGCAATTGGCTGACCTAAAGTACTCTCAACCACTTCTTTAAATTTCGCCGGATGGGCAGTACCTAGGAACACGCCAAACTCATTGTCATCACAATTTGCCAGTGCTTTAAAGGCAACTGCCGCATGTGGCTCGCTGATATAACCTAATTTATTCAGCCCTAAAATGGTTGATTGAGTTTGTTCTTCATCGACTGCGACGCCTTTAACACAATCATCAACAATACCTGATTTGATCATGTGTTCAACACGCGGCCAGTTATTCGGGTTACTCACATCCATCGCATTAGAAATGGTGGCAATGGTTGCTTTTGGCGTCCATTCACCAGTAGCTAAGTAGCGTGGCACGGTATCATTAACATTGGTTGCTGCAATAAAGCGTTTGATTGGTAGCCCCATAGCTTTTGCAAATAAGCCAGCAGTTAAGTTGCCAAAGTTGCCACTTGGCACTGAAAACACAATATCGTCAAGCTGCGGATTCTGGCGTTTTAATTGCGCTACTGCTTCAAAGTAATAGCACACTTGCGCTAATAAACGGCTGATATTAATCGAGTTTGCAGAGTTTAAACCAATGGCATCGGCAAGCGCTTTATCATCAAATGATTGTTTTACCAATGCCTGACAGTCATCAAAGCTACCATCAATGGCAATGGTTTCAATATTGTCACCAAGGGTTGTAAACATTTTTTCCTGTAACAGGCTGATTTTGCCTTTCGGATATAAAATCACCACGCGGATATTGTCTAAACCGTGAAAGGCATGAGCAACTGCTGCCCCGGTGTCACCTGAGGTTGCCGTTAAAATTGTAATTTTCTTGTCTTGACTAAAGGCTTGTAAGCATTGCGCCATAAAACGTGCGCCAAAGTCTTTAAATGCTAGCGTTGGCCCGTGGAACAGTTCTAACACTGCTCGCTGTTCGTTAATCGGCTGAATAAGTGCCGGAAAGTTAAAGGCGTTGGTAACAATTTCCAATAATTGCGCTTTAGATAAGTCACCTTCAACAAATGGCGCTAAAACTTGCACGCTGCGCTCAACCAAAGGCATAGACAATAGCTCATCGATATTATCGAGTGCAGGAATATTTTCAGGAAAAAATAGCCCTTGGTTTTTACCTAGCCCCTGCTTTACTGCCTGAGCAAAACTAACTTGTTCTTGGTTTTCTTTTAAATTATAAAACTTCACGTTTTCTTCCTTTGTTCTTTACAGGCAACGAGCACCGTTGCCATCAGCCTTACAAACATGAACAAAACCTAATGATGTTTGTAAGTAGTTTTCTTTGAGCCAGTTGGCGGTGTCATTAGCTGTTTGTTCATCATCAGTAACGGCAAATAACGTTGGACCAGAGCCTGAAATACCAACAGCTAAGCAATTGTTTTCTAACAGATAGGCTTTGGCATCAGCAAATCTAGGTAACAGCTGTTGGCGATAGGGCTCTGCTACTACATCAACAAAATGACCAAATGCTTGCGCTTTGTCCTGGCGGTAACAGGCATCAATAAACCCTGCTAACGTTTGACCATATTGAATGAGATCTTTTTTGCTGTACTCATTAGGCAATACTTCGCGCGCGGCTTTAGTTGACACTTCAATGCCAGGATAGGCCATCACATAAAAGCAATCATCAAAACTCGGCACAGTGCGAGTAATAATATTAGGATCGTTTATCATTAACTGTAAGCCACCTAAATAGCAAGGTGCCACATTATCGTAATGCAAGCTACCACTAATTTGCGCTTCCATTTGCCCCATCATTTTCAATAAGACATCAGGGGCGAAAAAATTATGGTAAAACTCATTTAACGCTTTAAGTGCAGCCACAACAGAGCAAGCACTTGATCCTAAGCCACTGCCAACTGGCATTTTTTTATCTAGCGTAATTTTAACTGCTTGTATTTTCTGATTGGTTTTTAGTAACGATTGATTAAATAAGGTTAAACAATGCCAAACTATATTATCTTGCGGATCTTTCGGCAGTTTATCGGCAAACTCGCCAACCACTAATAATTGATCGTGCTCGGCCGCTTCGATTGACACAACATCGCCTAACAAGGTGCCATCAACTGGCTGCACTGCTAAACCTAAAACATCAAAACCAACACTAACATTACCGATAGAGGCTGGAGCAAAAACTGAAATGGTCATTAGTGTTGTTGCTCCCAAGCTAACGTTCTTAAGACATCACCAAATACCCCAGCAGCCGTTACTGCCGCGCCAGCGCCATAACCACGTAAAACAAATGGTAGCGGTTGATAATAACGAGAATGAATAGCTAACGCGTTTTCACCATCTTTAATGGCATAAAGTGGATGTTCACGGCCAACCGCTTTTATCGCAACTTTGCATTTACCTTCATTAATCGTACCGATATAACGTAACACTTTCTCTTCAGCGCTGGCTTTAGCCACTTGCTCGGCAACGGTATTGTCTAATTGCGATAAATTATTCATAAAATCGCCAACACTGCCACTTGCATCAAAACTCATGGGTAATACAGAATCAACCTCAATATCACTAAGCTCAAGCGGCAGGCCTGCTTCACGCGCCATAATTAATAATTTTCTGGCGACATCCATACCGCTTAGATCATCACGAGGATCAGGCTCGGTAAAACCGTTCTCTTTAGCAATCGCAGTTGCCTCGGATAACGACATACCCTCTTCCAACTTACCAAAAATATATGATAATGAACCCGATAAAATACCTTCAAAGCGCAGGAGTTTGTCGCCAGCTTTCAATAAGTTTTGCAAGGTATCAATTACTGGCAAGCCTGCGCCAACTGTCGTTTCATATAAAAACCGACGATTAGTACTTTGCGCAGCTTTGCGCATTTCCTGATAATACTGCCACGAATCGGTATTGGCCTTCTTATTCGGAGTGACAATATGAAAACCTTCCGCTAGATAACGTGCATAATCTAGTGCTAATTTTTCATTTGAAGTTACATCCACCAGCACTGGGTTAATTAAGTGGTTGTTTCGAACAAACGCTTTAAGGTTATCAACATTTAATGATTCCGCTGGTTGCTCAAAAGACTGCTGCCAGTTCGATAAATCAATACCTTCGGCATTAAAAACCATGCCTTTTGAATTGGCTAAACCGTAAACCCGCAAATCAATATTTTGCTCCATCAAGCTTTGTTGTTGCTTGGCTATTTGATTGATCAATTCACTACCGACCACACCACAACCGACAATAAAGGCATCAATGGTTGGACGATGAGAGAAGAAGTTTTGATGACAAACTTTTAGTGCATCAGTACATTTACGCTGTTCAATTACCACAGAAATACTGCGCTCAGAAGAATCTTGAGCAATAGCGATGACATTAACTCGCGCTTGCGCTAATGACGAAAATAACTTAGCTGCCACACCACGCTGGTGGTGCATGCCATCACCGACTAGGGAAACGATTGATAAATTACTTTGCAAATCTATTGGCTCAAGTAGCCCATTAAGCAGCTCCAATTCAAACTCTTGCTTTAAGCGCTGCTCTGCAACAAACGCATCAACAGTATGAATACAAAAACTAATGCAGTATTCACTTGAAGACTGGCTGATCATTACTACCGATATATTTTCTCGGCTCATGGTTGCAAATACTCGAGAAGCCATGCCAACCATGCCTTTCATACCAGGGCCAGAAACATTGACCATAGTTAAATCATCAAGATTTGATATCGCTTTGACTTTACGCTGTTGGTCGGTCTCATTGGCAATGCGAGTACCTGGCGCAGATGGGTTTCCAGTATTCTTAATAAGGCAAGGAATATGATATTGAGCGATTGGGCCAATAGTTTTTGGGTGCAGTACTTTCGCACCAAAATAGGATAATTCCATCGCTTCTTGGTAGGATAAATAGCTTAGTAATTTGGCATCCTTAATCACGCGAGGATCGGCGTTATATACACCATTAACATCTGTCCAAATTTCACAACATTCAGCCTGAGCACATACTGCTAATACCGCGGCCGAATAATCAGAACCATTGCGGCCAAGTGTCGTAACTGCGCCTTTATCATTTACCCCAATAAATCCTGGCATAATCGCAATGGCAGCAGGCTGAGCATATTTCTGTTGGTAACGCTCTTTGCACAATACAAGATCTGCAACAGCATTTAGCGATACATCATTAGTAATGAGGAATTTTTCTGGCGCGATTTCTTCTGCAGGCAGATCTCGTGCCGCTAATACCGAAGATAATATTGCGACACTCAGTCGCTCACCGGTTGATATAATTTTTGCTCGAACATGATCAGGACAAAAGGCTAACAAATTAGCGCCTTTCATATAACGCTCTAACTGGTGCTCCCAGTGTGCTAAGGCTTGCTCTGCATGAACAGTTTCAAAAGTAGGGATAGTAGCGGACAAATCATCAATAATGGTGGCGATTGCTTGTTTAAAATGTTGTAGATCTTGTTGCATGCGCTGCTCATCAGCAATATTTTCTGTCATCGCTACCAAGTGATTTGTTACACCTTGCGGGGCAGAAACCACGATGGCTAGTTTTGAGCTTTTCGCCGCGGATTCAATAATATCGGCAACCGCCTTAAACCGTTCAGCGGATGCCAGCGAAGATCCACCAAATTTTAATACTCGCATTTTCCCTTCCTCTTAAAACAAAAAAGCCCGTGACCTTTTGGGTCACGGGCTTTGTAAAAATCTATTTTCTTTACACGTCAGCCAATGACCACCATCCCGTCAGGGTGGTAGTGGTAATAATGGTAATAATGTGGCTGTTAAATATACGCATGAAATTAAAATGCCATTGATATATTAGAATGTCAACTCTAAATTTATGAATAAAATAGTTATTATTGGAATAATCAATCAAAAAATATGAATAACCAATCAAATTTGATTAATTAAGAGCATTTGTTTAACTGAGTAGATAAACAAAGTTTATTACGGCCAGAAGACTTTGCTCGATAGAGCGCAGCATCGGTTTCACTAATTAAGTCTTCATAGCGTTCATGATTAGCATCAACTGATGAAATACCAAAACTAGCAGAAATTTCGATGGCTTTTCCATCATAAATTACCGGCTCTGAAGATAAAGCCTTACGAATTTTCTCTGCTACATCTGCCGCACCGAAGGCACTGGTTTCAGTCAGAATAACAGCAAACTCTTCACCGCCGTATCGACCAAATACATCCGCCTCTCGTAACATAGCTTGTACTCGCTCAGCAGTTTCCATTAGTACTAAGTCACCACATTGGTGTCCGTAATTGTCGTTAAGCTTCTTAAAATGATCTAGGTCGAACATGATCAAACTTAAGCTAGCGTTATAGCGCTTGGCACGATAAAACTCTTTCGCCAATGACTCTTCCCAGTATTTACGATTATACACTTTGGTTAAGCCGTCAATACGAGAAGTAAGTTCGAGCTCGTGCATCGTCACTTTTAACATTGACTGGTAATGACAAACATCGGTTGCATCCTCAATAAGAATACAGATACCGACGACCTCACCTTTGTCTCGATATGGCAAAAACGTACAGTTTTGCGCCATAAAGTGGCTGTCTGTGGTAATTGGGCGATTATGAGGTAGCTCTAATAAATGGTGACGCTGTTCCCAAGATGAGAAAGTTGGCGTACCAAGTTGCGTGACACTGGCAATTTTACGTTCAAACCAACGTTGTGGTATTTCAGGAAAAACCTGATAAATGGATTTTCCCTTTACTTGTGCCAAAGCTTTATTGGTATGAACCGCTAAAAAGCGATTCCAATTAATGACATTTAACGATAAGTCTAATAGTAATACACCAGAGTTTAGTTGATTAGTTACCTGGTCGAGCTCAATGTCAACGTTCATTAGTAGTCTTCCAATATTCGGTCAATTACTGCTTTTATATTATCAATTGCCGCTTCTGGTATCAGTAACACCATTTCACAATTAAACGAATAATCAGTGACTTGGTAATTAATATTAACTTTTAATGCCATATCCCAATCAAAAGATAATTGTTTCAAATGCGCACTTAGCGAGCCTTGAATATCAGACAATAATTTTGGTGCGCTATAAGACATTTGGTTTTCAATTTGCGCAGCAAAGACATTTAAGAAGGTTGTGGTTAAAATTGAGCTGATATCAATTAGCTGCTCTTCAACCGATAACTCGTCAGGCTCATAGCCAAGTAAATCACCTATGCGCTCTGAGTCTTCATGTTGATAAACCAGTAACGCTTCGCCGCGAATACCTTCATAGCCAAAAAAGCCTTGGCTAACCATAGCTATTGAACCTTCTTTCGATTCAAAACTGCTACTTAAACCTTGACCACTAACAAGATCAATACTGGGCACCGTCAAAAAAACAAAGGTATCAAGATATCTTGCTAACTGATCACTGGCTTGCCCCATGGCAACATTAATCAGTTCCTGCAAACAATCTTGTTGATCTTCGTTTAGTTCATAGGCCATTACATGATTCCGTGTTCTTGTAATACATCTACTAACGACTCAGCATTAATTGGTTTTCTTATAAACGCCTTTGCGCCTAAGCCTAAAACTTTGCTTTGCATTTCTGGTTGGATATCAGCTGAGATAACAAAAACTTTGACGTCAATTGCTTCATCTTTTATTGCTTGCAGCACACCAACGCCATCTAGTTCAGGCATGGTTAAGTCTAGAAACATGACATCGATTGGTTTATTTCTTAAAACATCGAGGGCTTCAAGGCCGTGTGTTGCCAGTTGAGTATCTACTTCCCAAGATTCAGGCAAACTTCTCAGCACTTGTTTACGGGCAAGATTGGAGTCATCACAAATTAAAACAGACGAGCTCATTAGGGGCTTATCCTTGTTATTATTATTTTTTAACCAGCCTAATCTAACCTAAATTTAAACAATTGTTAATGAAAAATAATCAATAATTGTAAGATTTTTGGACATCTTCGCCGATCATGAACACAAGAACATCAAACGAGCAAAAATTAATATTGGTAGCTCAACTTTATATAGCCACCAAAAAATAAACCCAAGCTAGGAACACTTTAATTTAAAAGGGTAGAAGCAATTTAATTAATAAAATAGAAAGTACAGCTGACACAATATATATAAATATCATTTTGATACTATTAGATGACAATTTCATGATCTATTCCCAGTTTGTGTAAAAAACAACTGCTTAAATTGACTATTTTTTCAACCATGCAAAAATTAATCCAACTAAAAAAGTCAAATAATGATTAACAACTTATTAATAATTCAATAATCGTTGATGTTGTTTTAACCACTGTTTTGCCAATTCCATCTCAGGAAAGTGTTGCTTTACCAATTGCCAAAATAAAGCAGAGTGATTTAAATGAATGAGGTGACATAGTTCATGTACAATGACATAGTCTATTACAAATTTCGGGCATGCTAGCAACCAAGTATTTAAGCAAACCTTACCCGATGCACTGCAACTGCCCCAGCGAGCTTTATACTTTCTTATTTTTAAAGTGCTTGGTGTTAAACCGGTTAAATTAGCCCACATTGCTAATCGTTCGGGTAAGTACTCAAGTGCATGTTCCTTGTAATAGCTATCGAGTTGTTGTGCTAACAGTTTAGTTAAAAAGCTTTGACTATCAGCACTATCAGATAGCTTATTCAACTGCCGCTGATGTAATGAAAACACCATCTGCTGTTCGACTATTTCGATACTGGTGTTTACTGAAGGCTGAATTTTTACTACATATTCATGCCCATTAAAAAATACTTTCCCTCCTTCTCGCACACCATACTCTTGATGAGAGAGTTGCTGTGCAGTTTGCTGTTGCACCTTTTCTGCTAACCAAGCTGATTTTTCTAGAACAAAGGCATGGATAAATTTTTCATCAACAAAAAAAGGGGCACGTACTATGACCTGCCCTTTTTTAACTTGTAATCCAAGTGTTTTTCGCTGTTGACTTCTGATCAATGTATAGTGAGGTGTTGAAGTCTCAGCAAAAGCTGGCGTTGATGATTTCAGCCAAGACATTAACTGGCTTCGCTAAGCGGTTCGTCTTCTACTGCTTTTAACTTTTTAGCAGTTTTCGCTGCTGTAGGCTTTGGCGCTGGTTTAGGTTTTTTCGCTTGCAACGCTATCAGAACATCTTCACGGTGCTGAGCTAAATAAATGCTTAAATCTTCAAGCATATTTTCAGGTAACTCAATCGGCGACTTGGTAAACATTTCCGACAAGTTATCCGCCATATCCAACATTTTGTCGTATTCATCTGCGGCTTTCTTATCCATAAATGTTTGCACCTCCACACCATTTCTAATAACAACAAATCGACTTTCAACTGCCATGCGTTTCCCTCATTCACCCGATCGCATTAACTGATAAATAATGCACAATAAACTGTATGAATCAACAGTAACACAATTTTTTGAATATACCAACAGCTCGATCAACAAGCATTGTGGTGTTTCCAGGACATTTAAAATGTTTCCAGCGATAATGTCTTTTATATATTCAACGAGTTAAGTCAAAAACCACTGGTTTTAGCGGTTTTATTTTGGGGTTTGGATAGTTTTTCTTGGGGTCATATTTTTTTGACTAATTTAGGTATTTGAATCGATTACTTTTAAGGTAACTAGATCGTAATTCACAATCTTCTCATTAGCACAAGCCAGTGATCTGTTTAGCTCATTACAGCCTTTCAGATAAATCTATTATTCCTTCATAGGAGGTGATTTTAAATCCCTGATTATCAGTAGTTAATGTTTGTGTTGAAGCGGTCTCTCGCTTTTTAAGCGTAACTTGTACCTTGGAAAGTGGTCGTTCTGTTTTTTGTGAAGTCACAATAATGGTTAGTGCGCCGGGAGCCTCTGCTGCGTAGGAAAACAGTGGTACGCTAAAAAGTACTACCCACAAAGCCAACCTCGAAAGCTTATTACCTTGCCAACTCATAATAACCTTCCTCTACTTATTGACCATAATGCCTGATTCAATTGCTTGCTCATATCGTCTTCCTCCAACATTTAAGCAAATTAAATTGATGAGATGATGGGATATTAGCAAACCTAATGTGACTAAAATGTCACCAAAATGTGGATGTCACAGGGCCGATAAATAGTAGGATATTAATAGAGGAAATATTTGTTCAACCCGTCGGTTTGTGTTAACAATTCGGTGTCATTATCAAACTAACGTGGTTTGGACATTTTTAAGATCATTAATGTCCGCTTCATGCTCAAAAGTGCCAGAAGACAGAGAGAAGGTTTACTCTAGTACAACATGTAGATCTAATTTTTTTTCACCTCTTAAAATACCAATCAAGACAGCCTCACCTATTTCAAAATTATCCAGCTCTGACAACAAAGACTTAACGTTCGTCACTTTTTTACCATTTACTGATTGAATTACATCTCCCAAGGTAATACCAAACGGGGTAACTTGTGCGCTTTGCAGATCAGCTTTAAATGCTGGCGAATTAGGAGCAATTTCTAATATGGCAACACCCTGGATACCCAACTGTCTGCTTATTTGCCTGTTAATATCATCGTCTATTGATATTCCAAGAGACGGCCTTGTGTAACGACCAGTAGCAATAAGTTGAGGGATAACGCGATTAACAGTATCAACGGGTACCGCAAAACCAATTCCAGCATAGGCTCCGGATGGACTATAAATAGCGGTATTAATGCCGATTAGTCTGCCAGCACTATCGAGTAAGGGGCCGCCAGAATTTCCCGGATTAATTGCCGCATCAGTTTGAATAAGGTTATTAATAATTAAATCTGAATCGGCGGAGAGAGACCTGTTAAGGGCGGAGACGATGCCACTGGTTAATGTGTAATCCAAGCCAAATGGATTACCAATCGCAAACACTGACTGCCCAACTTGTAAATCATCACTTGTACCAATAGGAACCGCAGGTGGTAAGTCCAACTTTACGTCTATTTTAAGTACCGCCAAGTCATGATTTGGGCTGACCCCCACTAAACTGGCGGAGTAAGTTCGCCCATCATTGAGTCGAATGTTGGCTTCTGATGCTCCTTCAATAACGTGGTAGTTAGTAACGATGTGCCCAAATTTATCCCAAATAAATCCAGAGCCCGTGCCACGAGGTACTTTTCGCACATCACGACGCCAAAAACTTCTAACCGCTTTACTTGTGGATATATAAACAACAGCGGGGCTAGCCTGGTTAAAAATATCTATGGTAGATTTTTCTATATCGGCTAGCTCACCTCTTGCTGAAACAGCTCGTGGCTGTGCATTTTGGTGGATAAGATATTTTTCAAATACGGGCAGCAATAAATTTAGCAAATACATGGCAACGATTAACCACAATACTAATCGTAAGAACTTTAAAAAATTTAATTTGCTGTCCATATGTCACCTTTTACTCTAAATTTCTTTCGTTAAGCACTGCAAAATTTTTCCTTATCTTTGCCAGTGCTTTTTCTTCTATTTGTCTTACTCGCTCTTGCGAAACGCCATATTTGTCAGAAAAATATTTTTGCGTTAACTTTTCTTTTGCTAACCATCTGTTTTCAATAATATCCCTTGAACGATCATCTAGCTCTTCTATTAATGATTTGGCATGTTTGAATGCTTTTTCTGTGAAATCTTGCCGCATCAATTTAGCTGTAAAAGGTTCAGATTTATCTTCTAATATAAAGTCAGAACTGCCATTATTATCATCTTCGTCATTTACTGACGAATTGATATAAAAGTCTGGATGCGCAAGCTGCACTTCCATGTCGGAAATATCTTCTTCAGTTACTTGCAGTTGCTCTGCAATATCATTCTTTTCCTTATAGGATAACCATTGCGTACTCGACTTAAGTTTACGTAAATTAAAAAACAGTTTTCGTTTTGCCTTTGTGGTTGTCGCCTTAACTAAACGCCAGTTCCTTATGACATATTCTTGAATTTCAGCTTTAATGTAATACACAGCAAAGCTAGACAACCTCACGCCAAAATCTAAACTAAATTTCTTTACCGACTTCATCAAGCCAATAGTACCCTCTTGTACTAAGTCATCTAAAGGTAAACCGTAGCCTTTATAGCTTTTAGCAATATATGCGACGAACCTTAAATGCGAGAGCACGAGCTTTTGTGCTGATGCTAAATCATTTCGTTGCTGATAGTTTTCAAATAAAAACTTTTCTTGCTGCTCATCCACTACGGGTTGGCTATTCACATAGGATAAATAAGCTTCAAAACTACCTGTATTTTGGAGCACAGGTATTAGCTGAGTTGTCATGCTGACCTCCTTACTTCTGTGAACTGTTTGCCAACACAAAATTAAGAAAACGAGGATCAAACTGTTTGTTCCCCGGCATCAGCTTATTTAGCTCTCGATGTACTTTTTTCTCATATTGAGATTTGAGCAGGTAAGTTTGCCCCTTACGGTCGCTTTTCACGCTCGCCTTTGCTAAAGAGTTGGAGCTTGCTTGACTCTCCTTGACTGTCGAGAAAACTGATAGGCCAATACCAGCAATAATTGCCAGCGAAATAAGTAATACTTTAATTGTCGGTATGTAAATTGAAGTCATAATATATCCTCACTATAAGCAATATAAAATAAGTTCAAAATATCGTGCTTATGTAGAGATTAACTGCCTAAGCCACGAATTAAATTTCAGTTATAGTTAATGGGGAAGCACGCTTCCCCACAAGTTTAAAACACAATCTAATTGGATAGTTACTTATTCTGATGCAACGTCAGACTTTTCCTCCTCCTGTGGCGTTTCGACTGAAACAAATTTCTCTAATGATAAGTTCGCTAAAGCTTCATATTTAGGCTTTGCCAATGTAAACCATTGATTGACATCATCTCTTTTCACAAAGTAGCGCTCTTCATCAGCAGCAAATGAAAATACGTATTGCGTATTTTGATCATTTTTTACGGTCAACGTATTTGTCGCTGTAGGCGTCTTCTTAGCGATACCTGAGACAGATAAATTGGTTAACTGATTGACGAAATTTTCAACAGATGATTCATCAAGTACTTGTTGTTTACTGAGAGCTGAAGGAGGTGCTAATTGCCAAATATCGTCATTCTTAGTGAGGTTTACCACTGAGTGGTGTATCTCTTTAATACTATCAATAGACAACATTGATTTATCGAACCAACTATTGGGGTCGACATTGACTTGATATGCACCGTATTCGATAGAATAAACGTCATTGTCAGCTAAGTTTCTTGCAAAAAGTTGCTTAAAGCTTGGCGACTTACCAAGCAATAAGGTTTGTTTATGTCCATCGCTGTCAGTAAACTCAACTTGCTTCTCAAAGTCGTTAGCACTGACCTTAAAACGTTCATGGCTATTTTCTGTGCTCGTGACAGGCCATGAAACTTGGGTATTGACTAACTGATTAGCTATCGCATCTACCTTACTATTTACCAGTGTTATTGCTGGGTAGTTTTCGAGTCGCCAACGCTCGTTTTCCTTGATAAACGAAAGCGTTTCATCTCCTTCTGTTATGCTGATCTTATTAAGTTTATTTGAATCCACCTCAACCAGTAGTCGTGATTCCATGCTGCTCATGGCATTGGAATCGTAAAATAACAATATGCCTGCTAAAGCAAGCTGCAATGTGAGAAACGCGGTTAATACAAGTATTTGTTTGTTCATGCTCTATCTCCTATTACATTGCTATTGTGTTAACCAAGTTAAGTATTGACGTTGTTTTCGTATTCTTCTTTGGCGATCCCATAAACCAATACCTGCCAGTAGGATAAAAGCTAGGACGTAGTTACCGTATTCCCAGAACAACTGTTCGCTATGCTCCATTGGTGGTAGCGTACGATTGAAGTTGCCTCGTGAACGGATGCTCATTAACGCTCTGTCTTCTAGTGACCAATCGATTGAATTGACTAAAAGCTGTAGGCTGTTTAAGTAATCTGTTTGTGATACACCACCGGTAAACTGCAATACTTGATCTTGTACAAAATCATTTGAACTAAACAGGATAATACGAGCACTATCTGGCGCATGTTTGATCACACTGCTGACATCCAGTTGAGCAGTATTTTCAGCTAGCGTATCTTCACTTTGCGCTTGCTTGTCAGCATCCTCTGATGTTTCTTCAGTTAGCGCTTGTTTTGCTCCCTCTTTGACAAGTAAAGGCGAGTCTTTATCGGCAAAGTAGGAAGAGAATCTTCCTTGTGCAATGACTCCCATTAAGTGCTCTTTTGTTTCTCCTTCAGCGGTATAACTTGTTTCTCCTAACTGGTTTACTTTAGGCATGATATCTAGCGATGATGAAGTCCATGCTTTGTCAGAGCTAGTAATTAAAGGTGTAAAATTAATACCTTCTTTGGTTTCATCAAGCGTAATAGGTGATGACCATGCCATTGTCAGTTGAGGTAGTTCTGATGTGATAAGATTATCTTGATTCAAACCTTTACGTACATCAGTAAAGTATGGGTAGTCCAACATACGCATTTCTTGTAATTGGAAACCACCAACATTTCGAGTAACAGGTATCGGGAAAGCCGCATTGCTGGCATCCATTACCAGAGAATGTTCAACGGTCAACCCATGATGTATTAACCAGTCTTCAAGGCCACTGTTTACCGTTGTCATTGATAGACTTCTACCCGTAAAATTGACGCTGTAAGGAGATGTAGCCGCGATAACCGTGCCGCCCTTCATTAAGAACTGATCTACAGCAAACAACTGCTTTTCATCTAATGATTTTGGCGATACTAACATCAGAATGTCTGCTTCGCCTGATACAGAGCCATCAGATAAGTCTTCATTCAACACATTTAACTCAGCCCCTAACATTCGTTCTAATTGCTTAAAACTTGCTTGTGGCATACCGTATGCAGCATATGGTGTCGCTGCAGGAGTTACTAAGGCGACATTTTTGGTAAAGCCTGTAGCAAAACGTTTGATTGCGGCATCTAAGTTGCGCTCAAAACTTGATTCACTAAAGTCATCAAGCGGAATTTGAACGATTTGGTCGCCACCAGATAACGTCAGATAAAAATAGAAGGCGTTATCTGAAAAGAGACTAGTTGCCATAGGCTGGAAGCCGAATTCATCGGAAATTTTTTGAGCGACCTCACCTGCCCCAGCTTCGGGTTCGATAAACTCTACCTTGAATTTATTCGCAGATTTTTGACTAACGCTTTCTAATTGCTTGGTAATGGTGGCTTTGAATTGTGCTAGTTGCTCAGGCAGTTTGTCGTTTGCTGAAACATAACCTGTAAAAGTAAGGTTTTGTTTTACCGTATCAAAAAGGTTTCCTGCACTTTGGTAATCTTGCAATACGGTTTTAATCGCACGTGTCACATCATGCTCAGGGTTACGCAGCAAAACTTCTACGTCAGACTCGGCACGTGCATTCACTTCAATAAGGTCTCTAAAACCAAGTACTTTGTGCTCATCACCATATTGCACTAATACATTAAAGTATGAGCTAACAATGGAAGCCTGATAGCGGTCTGCAACTTGGAACGGCATTGGTTTAATACCAAACTTTGTGTTCGCCTCTTCTTCCAGTTCTGGGTGCTGTTGAGGATCAACAAACTCAACACGCACTCTTCCTTTAGCTGCCACTTCATACTCTTGAAGTAAATCTTTCACTTGCGGAACAAGGGGGGCTAAAAGAGGGTGCGTTTTTTGACTAAAGTAACCTCGAATGAGCATTGGCTCTTGAAGTTGTGCTAAGTAAATTTTAGTCGCTTCAGAGATAGAATACTGTTTACCCGCTGTTGTATCTAAACGTAATTGCGGTAGTTGCCCTAACCATAAATTCGCAGCAAGTAAATTCACACAAAATAAAGCAGTGATATATTGCCATTGTTTATGATGGCTGACCTTCTGGTTGCTCTTGTTCTCGGCATTACTCCAGCGTTCCTTCTCTAAAAAGTAAGTATTTAACGCTAAAAAGACGATGGTAAGCGAGATATAGTAATAAAGATCTCTTACATCAATGACGCCACGGGTTATATCTTCGAATCGAGATCCTGTACCAAGCTGACGCAAGAACTCAGCACTTTGTTGAGAGAAGAAATCAGTGACGGCAGCAGTACCAATGAAATAGAATAAACCACCAATAATGCAAGCAGTGATCATACTAACGATTTGATTATCACTTCGGGCAGAGACCGCAAGCCCAATCGCTATATAAGCACTACCTAACAATAAGACAGCTATATAGCCTGAAATAACGGGTCCCCAATCAAGCTCGCCAATAATGCTTACCGTTATTGGTAAAGGAATTGTGATCAAAAGTGCAATGCTTAGCAGTGAAAGGCACCCTAAAAACTTCCCAGCAACAAAATGCCATAATGGAACAGAGAGCGTGTGAACATACTCAATTGTTCCGCTGCGTCTCTCTTCACTCCAAAGCTTCATGGTTAATGTCGAGCATAAGAAAATGAGTAACAATGGCATCCATTCAAACATTGGTCGCACATCGGCAATGTTTCTCGAAAAAAATGCTTCCCCCCAAAAAAAGATAAATAGTGTTACCGCAGCAAAGGCACCGATAAATAGATAAGCGATAGGTGAGGTAAAAAACAGCGCTATTTCTTTTTTCGCAATCCGAAGCGTATTGAATTTGGCCGATTGGTTAGGCTGCATTTGACACCTCCTTACCTGTTTTTTCTTTGTTTTTATTTTTACTGACAAACTGGTCGCTATTGATTTGATTAAAGACGGTTTCTAGGTCACGTTTTTGTGGGTACAAGGCAAATAGGCTGGCACCTGATTCAATAATCGCTTTACAGATATCACTACCAATGACACGAGAAAAACCTTGTTTTGACATTTCAACAAGCAGCTTTCCGTCCTCAACTTCAGCGACAGATTCTACGCCTGATACGTTGTTAATCAGTTCAAAATCTGTACAGTCGGTTTCAACAACAAGGTGCCTGCTATGTTGCAAAGCTTCGAGTTTTTCATCGAGCACCAGTTGACCTGATTTAAGGATCAATACACGGTCGCATAGTGCATTGACTTCTTGCATGATATGCGTTGATAAAATAACCGTCGCATTTTGTGCAATATCTTTGATCAGCTTGCGCATATGCTGGGTTTGCTCGGGATCTAAGCCATTGGTTGGCTCATCAAGAATAAGCAGTTTCGGGTTGCCTAATATCGCTTGTGCTACGCCTACTCGTTGTTTATAGCCTCTAGACAAGGTATCGATAGGTGCGAGAAGTTTTGCTGATAAATCTGTAGCCTGAATGACTCGTTTTATTTCAGCCACCTTTTGGTTTGCGGTTAACCCTTTTAAATCAGCAGCATAGTCCAGATACTCCGCAACAGTCATCTCAGGGTAAACGGGTAAATTTTCTGGTAAATAGCCCAAGTGTTGTTGCAGTAATTTTGCATTGTTGTTTAGTGAAATGCCATCAAGGGAAACGTCTCCCTTATCAGCTTCCAAGTAGCCACTGACTATTTTCATAATGGTGGTTTTACCCGCACCGTTATGTCCTAAAAGACCAATAATTTCGCCTTTTTTAATTGAAAAACTCACATCATCTACAGCGATAAAACTGCCATAGCTGCGAGTTAAATTTCTCACATTAAGCATGGTAGTCTCCAACGTTTACTGGATGATATTTTTTGTTTTTATAGTGTTTGAATGTTGAGTGACATCATTTGCACATGCACCTCTATACGGCACATTGGAAAGGGTCGAAAAATACATTGTTATAGTCTCCATAGTTGCAGGGGGAAATTCCCAAAAACAAAGTACAAAACGATTTCAATTTATTGATATGGGCAATATCTAAAAGTTCAAGTTGGTTTAATAAATCGTGTGGGGGAGCATATCCCCCACAACAATGACTTAAGCAGCTTTATCAGCTCCAGTTACTTTTGATTCACTGTCAGCTTTATGCTCAATCGCTTGCGTTTTAGTATTAATCGCTATTGACTTGGGTTTCATCGCCTCAGGAATCTCTTTCACTAAATCTATGGTTAATAGACCATTAGAAAGTTCTGCATTAGTAACTTCAACATAATCAGCTAAGTTGAATTTGCGCTCAAAGGTTCTATTGGCAATACCGTGATAAAGATACTTACTTTCATCTTTATTACTTTGTCTGCCACGTACCGTTAGTACGCCTTTTTCAACTTGAATATCGAGTTCATCTTGAGAGAAACCCGCTACAGCGAGAGTAATCGCGTAATGATTCTCTTCAACAACCTCGATATTATAAGGGGGGTAACCGCTCGCTGTAGCATCTGCTGTTAACGCACTATCAAGTAATGACGCTAAACGATCAAAACCAATACTACTGCGGTATAAAGGGGTTAAATCAACTGAGTTCATGATACATCCTCCGATTGAAGCAACATAAAATAAAAACAATTAACGTGACTTAGTTTCTGGGTAAGACAACACTGCCACAATTAGTTATTTAGGGATAAAAAAAACCAATACAAGGCTTTTTTGTTAAATAATTAGGAAACTCAAATATCCACTGTTTGTTCTTTTCCGCCACTAACTAGGTAAGTCGGACTTGGTCACCTAAAATTCATAAGCTTCCAAAGCGCGCAAACGTCAGTTTAACCCCTCATTGGCAAAGGAAATACAGGAAGAAGTCGCAAAATTACACTGTTAAATTACCGCTAATACGGTATTGCTCATTCCGCTTAAATATTGATGTTTTTCAAATAATAGGAACTAAAGGCCATTGTTTAATGGCAGATCATTAAACTAGGTTCATATGCTTAGTTAAGCGAATAACATCCAGTGCACTTGCATTTATAGGCTGCTAATTCAGTTATTTTGAATCTAGCTGTTTCGCAGGTAAAAATGCAATTAAGCCACAAACAATTAATCCAACAGTCGCGACATTGATCATCGGTCCGTAAACTTCATTATTTAATAATAATGCACCAACCATTGGTCCTGAAGCTAAGCCCATTTTAGAAGCGAAGCCGCCCATCGCTGCATATTGCCCAGCTTTATCTAACTCAGAGCACATACCAAATAAATAAGGCAATACAAACGCCCAAGCAATTCCTATAATGATATTGGCGTACAAATAGACATAGGTAATTTCACTAAAGTGTAAAATCCAAGTACACAAAGTAATGACAAAAACACCGATCATAAGCGGCATTACGCGGCCGTATTTAGTGCCCAATATCATTACTAGAAAAGCGCCTAGTAACGCTACCCAACTGGCAATGCCTAACGAAGTGCTCATAAAACTGGTGGTTAAACCTTCAGCTTTGCCTAACGCAATAATATAAGCGAACAGCCCCATATTGGCGGCTTGGAATAAAAAGATAGCGCTTAAGGTCATAAATAACGGTTTTAGTTTAGTTTTACCTTTACTACTGGCAGCATGCAGAATGTCTTCTACAGGATAATGAGGTAGAAATAACAACATCACTAACGTGACCAAGGTAAAGGCAATCAACGCACTAAAAAGTACAGTCGTGCCGTAAACAGGCACTAAGCCGGGTAGGTACATTAACCCTAATCCCCCTAGCCCCCATTGAATAAATAATAAGTAGCCAAAGGTTTTATCAGGATCTTGGGTACGCGAAATAATACAAAAACCGATACCAACTAATAGCCCACCAGTTATTCCATGCAATGCTCTTAGCATGATCATCGCGTTTACCGAGGAAATATAGATTGAACAAAAATCGATGACTAATATGCTCACTAATAAGCAATACGCCCAACGCTGCCAACGAATTTTTTTAATAATAAAAACTGCTAATAACGCGCCAATTGATGCACCATATAAATTAGCTGAACTAACAAACCCTGCCTGCTGACTAGTGTATCCTAACCCTTCTTTTAAGCCACTAAGCAATGCCGGCATAATATTGATATAAAAAATGCCTGCCGTTGTTAAAAATGCCAACATGATTTGTGCAAGTATACTGTTAGGGGAAACTTTCATTTGCGCAAAACCAGTTGATAACGAATTACTGCATAACGATGTTTGAACTGAAGAATTAGACATAAAACCCCTTAACTGTCACAGACAATTATTATCTGTTGAACTGACGTAAATTGAACTCACGTCATCTATTTATGTTTGGCAAAAAGTACTGATAATCTATGTATTTAAGCTAAATCAAATAGATTATCAGTGCTATTAAGTATATTAATCATAGGTGCTAGCTCAGATTGATAATGTCGCCATTTTTCTACTGAATGCTGGTATATCGGCTCTGACACCTGACTAGCACTCGCTGTTTTAATATTGTTGTTTTGCGCTCGAGTATTCACATAGCTCGCTTGCCAATTTAGCTGACAATAATTGAACATGTCGGCACTGGTTTTTTCCGGCTCACAAACCAGTTGTTCATAATGTACGTCATAAAACATATGACTAGCGAGTGTTTGCCAATGAGACATCAACTGTTGATATGACAGGAAATATTTTGCTAGTTCAGTTTGTTCATACGAAAAAGGGTAAACCTGTTGAAACAAGGTTTTAAATATTGCATAGCAAGTATCAATAGGAGCGCGATTAACATGAATTATTTTGGCCTGTGGCAACGCTTTTTTTATCAAACCCAAATACAAGAAATTTAATGGCAATTTATCGGTAATAAATTTAACACTGCCAAGTTGTTGTTCAGGAATACGTTGGCTAATTATTTTCAGATACTCTGCACCAAGACCTTGATAATCAATTTTTGCCGTGTTGGAAATTAGCGCTTGCTGCGACTTAGGGTGGCCAAACTGCGCAATTACGCGCTCAGTAAGTAAACTGGAAAAGATATTGAGCTCGCCGCCAGCAAAGACACTGTCATCCGCTGCTAGTATTTGTTCAACCAAGGTTGACCCCGTACGTGGCATGCCAACAATAAATATAGGTGTAATTTGCGCGTCAAGATTCGTCATCGCTGGTTGAGTTTTACGCCACCAATCAATACTTAATTCTTGTGCTATAACCTTCATCACATGTAAGTCTTGATTAATATCGTATTTAAGGTGTTTACGGCGTAATGCGGTTGCTTGCGCTAAATAATCAAATGATGTTGAGTAATGTTGTAAGTCTTCATAACATTTTGCCAAGCTAAACAGCACTTGAATTTGTTGTTTTGGTGAAATTTTTTCAGTCAATAAACTTTTAAGTGAGTTAGCGTGATTATGATCATTCGTCTGTTTTTCCACATCAACCAATAAACTATAAGCATCAATATCAAGCGAGTTTAATTCAATGGCCTTTCGCAATGCTGAAACGGCACTAACTTTATCACCTCTGAAACGTAATTCTGTTGCCAGATTGTAATAATAATCGCCATTGTTTGGTGCTTTCTCAATCGCTTGTTGATAATACTTTAGCGCTAGATCTGACTGCCCTAACTGAGAGAATAATTGAGCCAATTGCTGCTCTTGCACATTATTTAACTGGTGTTCAGAAATTGCCAATAAACAACGTTCGGCTAAGTTATATTGTTTCAATTGAATATGAATATTTGCTTGAGTTAATTGCCAGCCAATATTATTAGGTGAAATCTTATTCGCATTTTTAATACTTTGCAGAGCAGCTTTTTGATTATTAATCGCTAACGCGGTTTGGTAAGTGAAATACCAACCATTGGCATAATTTGGGAAAGTTTCATTGAGTTGTTTGCTAATGGCTATCGCTTGATCTAATGCGCCATGCTTGAGGCTATTAACCCCTTGCTTTAGCAACTGCTCATGGCTCTGCGAAATTATCATATATAAATTAATTCAATCATTTCAGTAAGATAATGTCATGTTAACGAGTTTATACTCAAAGCGAAAGCAAAGTTACCCTCCTTGGCAACAGAAGCTTTATTTGTGCAAATTAGAATTGATACGACACTGACATGCCAAGTGTTCTTGGGCGAGCGATCATATCTTTTTGGTTATTACCATAGTAGTTTTCAAATACCCCAGTATCCGTGCTCCAATATGTTGCAGGGTAACTAGCGGTAACACCTTCTTCATTGGTCAGATTTTTCGCATAAACAGCTAATGTCCAATTATCTAGGTAGAACTGAACATTGGCATTAACAATAGTAAAACCATCAAATTCGTCATAAATAGCACTATCTGGTACCACAGAGTTAACCGTATCCGATTGATAATACGCCGATAAATTAGTTGCCATATCAACGCTATCAGTTAGTGACATGGTATGGTTAAACGCCACTGAAAGTGTATGTTCAGCAACGCCTGGTAATCGGCTACCAGACGGCGCTATTTCTCCAGCTGTTTGTGGCTGAATTAGCGCTTCACTTAATTCAGAATCTGTATAGGCATAACCAACATTTAACTTCAATGAATCAGTTAGCGTAATATTAGCTTCTAGTTCTATACCTTTACTTTCGGCAGCACCACCGTTTTGCGCAATGAAGAAACCCCACCAAGCAGTCCCGGTATTTAATTGAGGGTCTTCCCAGTCAACATAATAAATATCGGCAGAATAAATCACTCGTTCTGTCCAACCTTTGATACCTAGCTCGTAATTAGTTGCAGTATCTTTTTTGTATGTTTCAACCGTTTCAGGGTTAAGTTCGGTAAACGGGCCACTGGTTGGCACCGCGTTAGAACCACCTCGTCTGAAACCTTCTGAATAGGTTGCATATGCCGTCATGTTGTTAGCAACGTCATAAGATACGTTAAATTTAAATAAGGTATCGCTTTCACTTTGCTTTTCAAATGGAACAAAAGGAATGTCTTCAGGTTGTAAGTACGCAAAGAAGGTCGCCGTTTTATTGGTTAACTCATTATCAAACCAACGGATACCACCAGTTGCTCTAAAGCTATCACTAAGGTGATAAGTTAACTCACCATAGATTGCGACGTCAGTGAAATTTTCCTTACGAATATAGGAGAAATCCATATCATTCACTGCTGGCACTCCAGCCCACCAGCTACCGAAAGCAGCGCAGTCTTCACCAACTTCAACACAGGCGAAACCATATTCCCCTAAACCTCTTAAGTGTGAAAAGTTAGTGGTTTTTCGGTCTTGATCCATATAAAAAGCACCAATTAACCAATCAATGTTATCGCTATCATTGGTATTAGAGACTAAACGAAACTCTTGAATAATGGCTTCGTCTTCAAAACCTGACTCTACATGTGCCGATGGGCGTGGGTTACCCGTATATAAAATATCAAACCAGTTAGTAAAGCCAACACCGCCAGTGCGGTCAGTTACCCATAAACTAGTGTTATCACGCCAGCCACTACCTTCGTGAGTATAAGAAGAAGTATTTGAAGTTAGCGTGGCAAAACCTAAATCAGCAACCACTTCTAAACTGACAAGATCAACATCACGCTCTGAAGGCTCTAAAAAGGTTGAACCATTTTCGTATTCACCGTATTCATTACCTAAATAATCAGCGCCGTTTGTTACTGCGCGTCGACCACCAACCTCATCACTTTGATGGTGATATGTCAGTAATAAATCCACGTTGTCGGTTAACTCAGAACCCAACGCCGCTTTAACATATGTTTGCTCTACGGAATCGACATCTTTTTTACTTCGGTAACAAGCTCCATTAAAGGTTAATTCCTGAGCGGTTAATGAACCAGCTACTGGCACACAGTCACCATTATCAGCTTGTACTAATGGCACACCGCCATCATCAACTTGATATAAATTTACTTGATCGATAATACCGTCATTATCCACATGACTAACCACTATGCGAACAGCTGTTTTATCAGTTATTGGTAAATTAAACATACCATCAAAAGCCATATTATTGCCGTCTGAACCATCAGTTTGACCAAAATCGGCTTTGACACTACCTTCCATAAGATCTGCATCTGGTCTATTCGATATATAGCGAACCGTACCACCTAGTGCACCAGAGCCATAAAGCGTACCTTGAGGCCCACGCAACACTTCAACACGTTGAATATCTTTTAATAAGAAGTTGGCAAATACTGGTGTGCTGTCAACGTAAGTTGATACTGTTGGTACCGTTGATTGGCCAACATCCGCACCTGAGAAACCACCTTCAACATTAATACCCCGAATAATCATACTATTAGCCGTACCGCTATTTCTGGGGCCTTTATCAATTAACGTAATACCAGCAAAATTTCGAACTAACTCTGAATTATCCAAAATGTTACGCGATTCAATATCTTTCCCTGAGACGGCTGAGATATTAAAAGGCAATTCATCAATCGTTGAAGTTCTATGTGTAGCGGTTACTTGAATGCGTTCAATTTCAGCCTCAGATGTGTTCTCTTCTGCATGCACAGACATTGAATACACTGAAAAAACTAACGCTGATGTAATAGCACTAGCCACTAGCGATTTATTGAAGGTTTGCGTTTTCATGTTATGGCTCCAAGAGTTTGTTGTTTTTTTAGCCTAATTTGAGACTACTCTATGAATCGGCATTATTAATAGTGCCAGTTAGAGCAAATCTATAGATCCAGTTTTATTTTTTATTATTCATTGGTTGATTTAGGCAGCTTTAATGGATTTAACTTACTTAATTCATTGTCACTGTTGATTATTTTTGAGAACTCCGTAAGCACTGCAGAGTTATTTTTAAAACTTTTAAGGGGTTGACCTAGGTTAAATAAGCCATTTTCTCGGTTACGTCGTACCACAGCAAAGTCTATTTCAAGCGGAATAACTTCTTCATCAGTACCCGCTTGATAAATAATATTGCCCTCTGGCCCAACCACAATTGATTGACCGTTGCCGAGCGGACTAGAGGCATTAACACTAAAGACGTAACATTGATTTTGTATCGCAGTTGCTTGGCTCAATATAAGTTCTTTTTCCCTGTCTATAGTGCCAGTTAATGTTGGGTAAATGATGACTTCCGCACCTAAACAAGATAAGGCTCTTGCGACTTCTGGAAACCAAAGATCGTAGCATATGGCTATACCAATACGCCCCTGAGGTACATCGAAAACGACAAATTTATTACCTGACTCCACACCATTTTCATAAGGGTAGAATGGATAAATTTTCCTATAGCGTTCAACAACTTCGCCATTGTTATTGATAATTGATGTCGTGTTATAAATTTTATTATTGGCGCATTCAAATAACGACCCTGGTATAAGCCAGATATTATTTTCTTTCGCTATTTGACAGAAAAAATCTTCTGTATCACCGGGTAACGTTTCCGCAAAGCTTTTGTCTGGACCAAAACTTGCCAGTTCGCTAATAACTATCATATCAACCCAAGGAAAACGTTTTTTGGTTTGTATTATTTTTTCACTTATTAGCGCTTTAGAGTTTTTAGCTTCAAGCTTTAATTGGAGAGCGGCGATGGAAAAATGAGTCATAATACATTACACCTGATTGCGATAAATGGGCTTATAATTATTTGATGTAATTACTTTATAAAGTGCTCACGGAAAACATTAGTACCAGATTAGATAAAAATATGGTGCCAGATACAGGCACATCACTGCGAAAGCTAAAATTACGCGGTTTCTATGATGGTTAAGTGGCGAACAAATGCATAATGTTGATCAAACCATGTCATTTGGTTGCCATTAGTTACAATGTAATACCCTTTCTCTTCTCCATAACCCCAAAGCTTCCATTGTCGATAATACATACCGTTTTCAATCCACCAACGGCCAGTGTCTACTTCATTGTCGATTCCGCCAGTATATCCGCGCATATTGCCATCGGGTAATAACTCAATAACACAAGGCACGCCGTAAACCATTTGGCACTCTAGCGTAACTCCCGTTAACACTTGCTTTAACGCGTTTTCATCAAGCAACTGTCCTTGCGAGTTAGAAAAACTCTCTTCTTCATCAGCGAGTTTATGAATTAGCTCTGCTAGTTTATTAACGCCAGCCCTAATGCGATCATTACTAATGCTAGTAATTCCCATGCGAAAGCAATTTTCAGGATACTCCGAACTAGCAAAATAGCGTTTAACTGGCTCTATCAAAATACCTATTTCAGCAGCTTCTTCACGTAAGCGTTCACCATCTAAATTTTTAGGACCAGTTATCCAATAAGCTGTACCCCCTTGAATGGGGCCAGTATTAATACAGTTAGGTAAGTAAATATTCAGTGCTTCTCTTAGCGTAAGCCATCGCTCAAAGAAGACTTTGTGCAAGTGCATCATGTATGAGTCGTAATAGCCTAAAGCTAAAAAATGCGCTACCACTCGTTGGTTATTTAGTGGTGGGGTTCGAGTGGTGATCTTTCTAAGTTTTTTTAATTCCTGTATTACTGCAGAGTCGGCAACAACAAAGGCAATTTGAACACCTGACGCCAACACTTTTGAAAGACAAGAAACATAAACCACACGGTTTTCTTTATCTAAACTTTTTAATGCGGGATGTGGCTGACCTAGAAAGTTACTTTCAAACTCGAAATCATCTTCAATAATAAGTAAATCTTGCTCTTTGGCTTTATTTAGGAGTTGATGTCTCCTTTCCATGGACATAGTGACACTCGTCGGCGTTTGATGACTAGGCGTGGTATAAAGCAAGTCACAGTTATTTAACTGGTTGCACACTGTCATGCCTTGGCTATCAACGCTTTGATGTATTAACGAGGCACCTTGGTTAATTAATAGTTCCCGCATTTCTGGATAGCCGGGCTCTTCAACGGCAACGGTGACTGTTTCATCGACAAAAAGGGTGGTAATCAAATTTAAGGCTTGTTGGCTACCTACAGTTATTAATATTTCATCGCGATCTGCGACAATGCCGCGCCGCGGTAAAATTTTACTTCGAATTTCGTCAATAAGTTTGGGGTCGTCATCTATACCTTGAAGTTTTGACCATTGATATATTTCTCTAGGGGCGTTAGCTTTGCGATTGGCTTCTCGCCACTGTGCAACAGGATATAAAGAAGCATCATATTTACCATCAATAAAAGGGTATTGATAATTTTGCCAGTTTTGTGGGCAAGAAGTTGCATTAGTGGTCTGCCATGCACCTTTAAATCGGTGAATATTATCCACGGGTTGTTTTTTATAATGGGCTTGCTGCTTTCTCTTTGCAACCTTGCCTTGTGCAATTTCATCGCAAACAAAAATACCACTTCGTTGTCGACTGACGATATACCCCTCGTCCAGTAACGATTGATATACCAATACAACTGTATTGCGAGAAACGCTAAGCTGTTGGGCCAGCTTTCTGGTAGAAGGCAATTTACTTCCAGGAGAAAATGTACCATGCAAAATACCTTCAACTAGTTGCTGTCGAATTTGGCTTTGTAGGCTTTCTTCTTTCCCAGAGTTAATATGAATGAGAGCAGTATTCATTCAGCAACATTATCTTATTATTGAGTAAGTTAACAACATTTTTGACACACTCTATAGCTGGGCTAGTTGTAGCCTAAGACAAAGCTTTTTTCATCATTTTCCATTTCTTGATAAAAATCACGAACCTCATCATCAGACCAAGGTTTGATCGCATCTTTGCCAGCTTTAATTTCACTCTCTGCGATCAAATCTAACTCGTCTAGTTCACGGGTTAATTGTTTCATCATAAACTCTCTGTTGAATTTTTTACTGAATAATATAATGAGAAAGCCCCAATCAAATGACTGGGGCTTTTCAAGGCCTATCCTGCAAGTTTATTGAATAAATGTTCAAACTTATCTAACGCTTCATTTAACGTGTCATCTTCAATAGTTAATGCCGGTAAAAATCGAATCACATTGCCGTAAAAGCCACAGGCTAACAGTATTAACCCCGCATCTTTAGCATGAGCAATAATGGCTTGCGTTAACGCAATATTAGGCTGCTCAACATCACCATTGACAATCAGTTCAAGCGCGATCATCGCCCCTTGATTTCGAACATCTAAGATAAGTGATGGATACTTTTCTTTTAACGCAGACAAGCGTTGATTAAAGACCTGTCCAATGTGATTGGCGCGATCAATCAACTGTTCTTGCTCTATTACGTCTAATACCGCCAAAGCTGCTGCACAGCCTACTGGTGAGCCGCCATAGGTACCACCTAAACCGCCTGGATTTGGCGCATCCATCACTGCCGATTTACCCACAACCGCTGCAATAGGAAAACCACCAGCAATTCCTTTAGCCATGGTAATTAAATCAGGCTCAACATTGGCATGTTCAAAGCTAAACATTTTGCCGGTTCGAGCAAAACCCGTTTGAATTTCATCGGCAATGAGTAAAATTCCATGCTGATCACATAGTGCTCTCAACGCTTGTAAAAACTCCGCCGGTACTTGGTAAAATCCCCCTTCACCTTGCACAGGTTCAACAATAATTGCTGCGGTATCTTCAGGAGAAATATCTACTTTAAATAGGTTCTCCAAGGCTTTTAACGATTGTTTGACCGATATACCATGAACCTCAATTGGAAAAGGCGCATGGAAAATATCACTAGGAAATGGGCCAAATAAATTTTTATAGGGAGTGATCTTGCCTGTTAACGCCATGGCCATATTAGTTCGGCCATGAAAGCCACCGTTAAACGCAATGACACCTCTGCGCCTTGTTTTCGCTCGCGCTATTTTCACGCAGTTTTCAACCGCTTCTGCGCCAGTTGATACAAATATCGCCTTTTTTTCTGAATCCCCGGGGGCAATGGCTGTTAACTTTTCGGCGAGTTCCACCCCTACTTGATATGGGTTAACCATAATGCAGGTATGACTGAATTTTTCTACTTGCGCTTTGACCGCTTCAACAACTTTAGGATGACTATGGCCGGTATTACATACAGCAATACCAGTACCTAAATCAATATAGCGATTGCCTTCGACATCCCAAACCTCTGAATTTAAGGCTTTTTCAACGTAAACTGGGTAAATATTTCCCATCCCTCTGGCAATGACTTTTACTTTTCTATCTTGTAATTCCTGATTACTGATCATATATGTGTCTCTACTTTAAAATTGAACCGACTATAAGTTGCCCATGCATAAGTACTTAATTTCTAGGTAATCATCTAAGCCATATTTAGAGCCTTCTCGACCATTGCCAGATTGCTTGACTCCACCAAAAGGTGCGGCGGCATTTGAAATAATGCCTTCATTGACTCCCACCATGCCGTATTCAAGCGCTTCAGAGACACGCCACACTCGACCAATATCATTAGCGTAGAAATAAGCTGCTAGCCCATATTCGGTATCGTTAGCCATTGCTATTGCTTCAGCTTCTGTATCAAAAGCAATGATCGGTGCCACAGGACCAAAAATTTCATTCTTAGCTATCGGCATATCGTTAGTGACTTGGGTCAGTATTGTTGGCTGATAGAAGTGGCTACCGCTATCATCAACTTGACCGCCCAATATCAACTTAGCCCCTTGCTTGATAGAGTCTTGAACAAGTTGATCAACATCAGCTACTGCTTTGGTTGAAATCATAGGACCAATATTCACCCCTTCTTCTAACCCATTTCCAATAGTTAGATTGCGAACAGCATGGGTAAATTTGGTGGTAAACGCGTCAAGAATTGACTGTTGAACAAAAATTCGATTGCTGCAGACACAAGTTTGGCCAGCATTACGGTATTTAGAGGCAATAGCACCTTGTACAGCGGCATCTATATCCGCATCATCAAACACAATAAAAGGCGCATTGCCGCCTAATTCCATCGACACTTTTTTCACCGTGCTAGCGCATTGTGCGATGAGCTGACGACCAACAGGCGTAGAACCGGTGAAGGTAAATTTGGCGATATCAGGGTGCGTGGTTAACACTTCACCAATGCCACGGGCATCGTTACCAACAACAATATTAAATACGCCGGCTGGAATACCTGCACGTTCAGCAAGCTCTGCCATAGCAAGTGCCGATAATGGTGTTTGAGACGCTGGACGGCCAACAAAAGTGCAACCGGCAGCCAAAGCTGCTGCCGCTTTACGCGCTATCATCGCATTAGGGAAGTTCCATGGCGTTATCGAAGCAACAACACCTACAGGCCGCTTAATAATAATAACGCGCTTATCGTTTGCAGGGGCAGGAATTGTATCGCCGTAAACCCGTTTACCTTCTTCAGCAAACCACTCGATATAAGCTGCGCCGTAAGCTATCTCACCTTTTGCCTCGGCAATAGGTTTACCTTGCTCTAACGTTAATATGGTTGCTAAGTCATCTTGATGTACCATCATCAAGTCAAACCACTTGCGCATTAAACTTGCGCGTTGTCCGGCCGGCAATGCTGACCAACCGTTAAATGCACTTTTAGCAGCAGCAATAGCTAAGCTGGCTTCATCTACGCTTGCATCTGAAACATCTACAACAACTTCCCCTGTTGCTGGATTGGTCACAGAAAGTTGCTTAGCACTGGCGTGCCAGCTGCCATTGATATAAGAGTGACATCTAAGTAATGAAGAGTCCTTGAGTTTATCCATATCTAATCTCTAACGTTTAATTAATGTACTTATTGAAACCAAAACATTACTTTGATTAAATACAAAACTATCAACCATTAGTTTGAAATTTATAAAACAATGAAAACTAAAAGAGTCATTCCAAAACAAATTACCGAATATGATTTGAAGCTATTAAAAGTCTATCTTGCCGTAGTTGAACATGATGGCTTTTCAAATGCTGCCAGTGCGCTTGGTATTACGCGCTCAACAATTAGCATCCATATGTCTAACCTTGAAACACGACTTGGTTACCGGCTGTGTAATAGAGGAAGGAAAGGGTTTTCATTAACGGAAGAAGGAAGCTCGGTTTATGCAGCGGCTTTACAACTCTTTGATACATTCGATGACTTTTCAAAACTTGTTACGACATTAGGCCATGAATTAAGTGGAGAACTGGTATTGTTATGTGCAGAGCAGTTAGATAATTCCAAACAAAAAAAGCTTGGTGAAGTCATTTGCTTTATTCATGATCAATACCCCAATTTAAACTTAGTGCTAGATGGCGGTTCTATTGACTACATTGAAAAACAGCTACTTAATGAAAAAGCACATGCTGGCGTCTACCCTTGTTATCACACATTAGATGGCTTGGAATACCAAAGCATATTTACCGAAGCTATTTTTTTGTGCTGTCACAAAGAACATGAGTTTTTTCATTTAACCGACACTCAAATCTCTGATCAGATGTTATCGCAAGCAAAGGCGATTCACCCTGGTGTTGATATTAATTTTCAAGGTCGAGAACAACTCAATCGCCTCAACCTTGTCGCAAAATCCTACCAATTTGATACCCGCAAAGCGATGATTGCATCTGGCAGGTACCTTGGGTTCTTACCACAAAGCTATATCCAGCAAGAGTTAAACAATGGCTCAATTCGCATCATTAAACCAAGTGAATGTTTTTACGATTTTGAACTATCGCTAGTAACCAAAAAAGTTTCGCGCGAACCGCAAAAACTGACGCTGGTAAAGAGTGCTTTTAATCATGTGTTTTTGTGACTTCCTAGGAAAATTCATAAGTTAAATTGCGCTATTCTCCTATTTTATTGAAAAATCCATCTAAATTTATCACAAACTAGTAGATTCGTTTTCTTTGTTTCATAACAACGTAACCTTGTTTAAGGATAGCGTTGCATCGACCAGTTGATCTCACAACGTTTTACCGACATTGAGCAGTTCCCATGAAAACACACAGCATGTTTTTTCAGTGGAAACGGGGGGCTACTATGAAGTCTTAGTAATAAGCTATTAGCTGCCAAGGAGGATATTTTGGCAAAAGATAAAGATGCATGAACTTTTGGGCTATCGGTTTATGCAATAAGTATCGCCTTCAACTCTCCACAAATGTGAGCCCAAGGCAGTGTTTTGCCGTTATTCACTCTTTTTATTCTATTTGGTGTGCCTGCGGGTATAGGTTATTCCTTTAGGCCCAATATTCACATAATATCGCCAAGGGAAAACATTAGGCGATAATAATAAACACTAGTTTTACGCTAAGTTTTTTCAGCAACATCGGTTGTTTTTCGATACCATCTCGAGTTCAAAGTTATCGTTTATGCGTGGGTCAATTATTCATTACAAAAAAGGAGCCTACGGCCTAATGCCGTTCACTTAAGGTGAGCGGCATTTCTTTTTATAGGGTACCGAGCGGGTCGTTTCTTCACACATCGAGGAAATATTCTTTGCCGCCGGGGCTCTAAGATAAGGCTTTCAGCCATACCGTA
>NZ_JBQMTM010000014.1:0-122904 GCF_053470325.1 Colwellia sp. MEBiC06753
TACGGTATGGCTGAAAGCCTTATCTTAGAGCCCCGGCGGCAAAGAATATTTCCTCGATGTGTGAAGAAACGACCCGCTCGGTACCCTATAAAAAGAAATGCCGCTCACCTTAAGTGAACGGCATTACATCTTTCGATGGGCTTTTTATTTTTCTTTCGCCGCTTTTAAATCAGCACGCCAAACTAAGCCCGTCAAAGCCTGCATGTACGAACGTCAATATCTGCTTACACTTTAAGCACATACTTGTAGAATATTTTTAACCGATTTTTTAAAAGACAAAAAGCAATGAAAACAACTCCTATGATTAAGTCGCTGGTTTTACACTTTGGTGAAATGGGCTCAAAGTGGGGACTCAACCGCACTTTAGGTCAAATGTATGCGCTTATCGTGTTAACCGAGCAGCCGTTAAATGCCGATCAAATCAGTGAAACCTTACAAATTTCTCGCTCTAATGTATCGATGGGGCTAAAAGAGCTCAAGTCGTGGAATTTGATTAAATTGCATCATATTCCTGGCGATCGAAAAGAATATTTTTCTGCCCCCTCAGACGTTTGGGAAATTGCCCGTACCTTAGTGGTGGAGCGCCGTAAACGTGAACTTGACCCAACGTTATCTATGATGCGCGATGCCCTGCTGCAGTCACCTAGCAACAGCGATGATCAATATGCCCAGCAACGGGTGCAAGAAATGCACGACTTAATGGAAATGGTGACCTTATGGTCAAATGAACTGCAGACCATGTCATCAGAAAAACTATCCGCGTTACTCAAGCTTGGTGAAGGCATCAGTAAAATATTAGATGTTAAAGACAAGCTGCTAGCGAAATAACGCTTCGTTTCTACTCATGCGCTTAAGCATTCTCTAATTATTACTTGGTCTTACCTAGATAATACTTAGGCGCCGCTTAGACACAGACCACATTCTTTTATCCAGAGGTAGCCATGGTCGAATTAACTCAAGTCGCGCAAAGCGCAACCGATACCGGCTTTATGCTGTCACGCATACAATTTGCCGCCAATATCAGTTTCCATATTCTGTTTCCGGCCATCAATATTGCCATGTGTTGGATTTTAGTGTTTTTCAAATGGCGCTATAACCAAACACAAGATCATGCTTGGCTTAGGGTGTATCGATTTTGGGTAAGAATTTTTGCCCTAACCTTTGCCATTGGTGTTGTTAGCGGCATTACCATGTCATTCCAATTTGGCACCAACTGGCCAGGTTATATGGAAACCGTCGGCAATATCGCTGGCCCGTTACTGGGCTACGAAGTAATGACCGCGTTCTTTTTAGAAGCCTCGTTTTTATCCATTATGCTGTTTGGTATGGACAGAGTGTCTAACCGCACCCACACCATAGCAACAGTATTGGTAGCAATTGGCACTAGCTTATCAGCGTTTTGGATTCTGGCACTTGATTCATGGATGCAAACCCCCGCTGGCTTTGAAATGCGCGATGGCGTTGCTCATGTTACTAGCTGGTTTGAGGTGGTCTTTAACCCATCGATGCCATATCGATTTATGCACATGCTCTTAGCTTCAGGCTTGACCGCGGCGTTTTTAATTGCCGGTATTTCTGCTTATCGCTTACTTAAAGGTGACCAAAAATCTTCGGTTAAACATGCCCTCAATTTTTCAGTGGTACTGGCTGCGATATTAATGCCGATTCAAGCCTTTGTCGGCGATTTACATGGGATAAACACCTTTGAACATCAGCCGGCAAAAGTCGCGGCCATGGAAGGAGTCTGGCAAACTGAGTCGGGCGTGCCGTTATTATTATTATTTGCCATTCCCGATCAAGAAAACAAAACCAACCATTTTGAAATTAAACTACCAAATATGGCCAGCCTGATCCTGACACATCAACTTGATGGCGTTATTCGCGGCCTCAATGAGTTTCCTGATGCTCACCCACCAGTCGCGCCGGTTTTTTTCAGCTTCCGCATAATGATCGGCATTGGCTTGTTAATGCTAGCTATTGCTTGGCTGGCCAGTTATCAATTTGTTGTAAAAAAACGCTACCCTCAATGGTTACTTAAAACCACCGTTGCCATGACCTTTTCTGGTTGGTTAGCCACCTTGGCAGGTTGGTATGTGACGGAAATTGGCCGTCAGCCTTATTTAGTCACGGGCGTATTAAAAACCAAAGATGCGGTGACCAAAATTGCCCCCGATAATATTGCCTTGTCACTCACTATTTATTTAGCAATATACGCGTTTTTACTGTTTGCCTATATTCGCACATTATTTGTGATGGCGGACCGTGCCATCAAGCTAGAAGATCACAACCCAAGTCTGGCCGATATGCAACAAGATAAAGAGTCAAACACCAGCACTGTATCTACTGTAGGAGTAACAAAATAATGCAAGCGTCAATTGACTGGTTACCTATTGTTTTTATTGGACTAATGGGCTTATCGTTTCTGGTGTATGCGGTGTTAGACGGCTACGATTTGGGCGTGGGCGTATTACTGCCACAGGATAATCAACATCAGCGCGATGCGATGATTTACTCGATCGGGCCATTTTGGGACGCCAATGAAACTTGGCTGGTACTAGCCGTTGGCTTAATGTTAATTGCTTTTCCAAAAGCTCATTCTATTGTGCTTCAAGCTTTGTACCTGCCAACAGCACTGATGCTGGCAGGCCTAATTTTACGCGGTGTGTCCTTTGATTTTCGCACCAAAGCGCCCAGTAAAGATAAACAAAAGTGGGACAAAGCATTTAAAGCAGGCTCGCTGATCGCCACGTTATGCCAAGGCTATATGCTTGGTCGATACGTTACGGGTTTTGACAGCAGCGTCATCAGCTATGGTTTTTCTCTTCTTTCAGCAATTTGTGTAACCGCAGGTTATTGCTATGTTGGCGCAGCGTGGTTAGTGATGAAAACAGAAGGCGAACTACAAAAACGCGCAGCAAACTGGGCGAAAATTGCCAACCGCTTAATGGCGCTAGGCGTGGTTGCCGTGTGTATCGCCAACTTATCGATTGATCCAGCAATTGCCGATAAATGGCTAAGTTTCCCTCAGGTCTTTATGTTACTGCCATTAATCATGTTGTTTGGTTTTGTCTTTGTTACCGTTGATGTTTATTTGCGTAAAGTGCCGTTTGAAGACGATCTTGGCTGCTGGTACCCATTTGCCGCAGCAATTATTGTCTTTACCTTATGTTTTTGTGGGCTAGCCTACAGCTTTTACCCGTTTATTGTCCCTAATCAAATGACTATTTTTGAGGCTGCAAGCGCCAGAGAATCATTACTGGTGATATTTTGGGGCGCGGTAATAGTGCTACCGGTGATTATTGGCTACACCATTTTTGCCTATAAAGTCTTTTGGGGTAAAACCAGTAAACTTAACTACTAGCTTTGAAGTAATACCAATGGAATCAAATATTTGATCATTCAGCGAGAATTAAACGGCTTATAGGCAAGGCTTTGATTGCAGGTAATGGTTATTCCCTTATCAAAATCAGTAACGCAGGATATAAGCCGTTTAAACTCGCCTTTCGGAAGCTACATGGCGTAACTTATCCCTACGTAACCTGCTCGCTCTTGCACTTGATAGTTAAATGCCGTTTCATAGTCTTCATCAAACAAATTAGTCACTCTTGCTTCAACAGTCAGCGCTTTAGTTAACGGATAGCTTGCTGCAATATTCACTAACTGATAGCTCGCCAATGTAACGCGACCAAGGACAAAATCACTGTCAAACCGTTTGCCGTGATATTGATACTCAGCAAATAAAGTTAACGCGCCAATTTGAGTATCAAATTGATAACTAAATTGCTGTTTTGCCCGTCTAATCAATTGTTTGTCTGTCGCTTTATCTTTAGCGTCAATATAGCTAGCGTTAAGCTGATGCTGGCCGCCAAATCCTTGATAAGCAGCTGAAAACTCAATACCGTTAATATCAACCTTGTCGACATTTTGTGGTTGATAGAAATAGTTTTCATCCGCCTGCCAAACAATCAAGTTATCAATTTCAGTGCTATAGGCATTTAACGCAATATCAGCTGTGGCAATTTTGGATTCAAACACTAACTCAATTGAGTCAGATGTCTCAGAGACGAGTTCTGGGTTACCAGATGAATAAGCATCGGCAGGATAATATAAATCGTTAAAGGTTGGTGCTTTAAAGCCACTGCCAAGATTTAATGCGATACGTGAATCATTAGTTAACTGATAACCAACACCGGCGTTATAGCTGGTCTCTGAATCAATATTTTCAACATCGTCATAACGTACAGCAGCTTCTGCGGTAAAGCCATTACGGCTGTACAAACCATGAATATAGCCGCCAAACACATCTCGTGATGAAACATCATAAACGGTAGTTGCCGATAACTTTTCATGATAATAATCGGCGCCGATATTAAATTGCAGCCACGGAAATACTTGACTGTGATTTAGTAATGACACTTGATCGCGGCGAGTTTCAAAACGTGTGGTTGTGCTATCTGGCAAGTGGTTATCACTATTATCACGATAGTTTTCACTGTAATCACGATTTTGACCAACCAATAAACTGGTGTGGTTGTTAACATGACCAATATATTGTTGATAAGCGCCACGCACTAACCAGGCATGATTACGGGTTTTGGTTTCGTTTGCGCCGCCATAAGCGTTATCGTATTCGCTCTCACCATGGTCGGCTCTTGCCATCCAATCAAGATTGAACTGTGAATTAACTTGCTGTTGTCCTCTAATTGCTACCGCATTCGTTTCAAAACCATCATCGTCATCTTCTGCAGTTTTTAACACATCAAAACCATCACTGGCCTCATGATTAATACTGATACTGGTTTGACCGTCGCCATGGGCAACGCCTGCGCCCGCTTTAAGCTGTCGATAATTATCACTACCAATAGTTGCACCAGCAAAATATTCACTGCTGGCTAGCTGACGAGTAAAAATTTGAATCACACCACCAATGGCATCTGAGCCCCAAATCGCCGCGCGCGGCCCTTTAACAATTTCAATACGTTCAATCAGTTCTGGGGCAATCGCTTGAATATTGGTTGAACCTAAACTGGCCGAACTTACACGTACCCCATCAATTAACACTAAGGTTTGGTTGGCATTAGCACCACGTAAAAATAGCGATGAATTCTGACCGCGGCCGCCCTGACTAATCAGGTCAATACCGGCAACGCTAGCTAAAATATCGTTAATTGATTTAGCTTGCATACGAGCAATATCTGCTTGATTAATCACCACGACACTAGCCAGTGCGGTGTCAATATCAATTGGCGTGCGCGTTGCCGTTACTGTGATGATATCAGTGTCATTTGCTAACGGCTGAGCGTTAGATGTCACCGCCATCGCCAGCAATATCGCGCCAGTAAGCACGCTGATTTTATTTGGCGTCGCTGTATGAGCATGAGTATGAGTTTGTGCTTGAATTTGCGCTTGAAATAACCCGTTATTTTGTTGTGTATCTTTGTTCATTTTACCTCTGCTTATGATGCCCTCCGCATCACGCTGAATGCCTTTCGGCGGTTAAATTAACAAGCCACTCAGGTAATCGGGCTAACGCACTTGCGAACACCGTTGCGGGGGCAGCGTAGGACTAATATCAAAAGATAGGCACCTACTTCCCCTGAGTGGATTGCTTGAAGAAGCCAAAACTCTGTTAAATTTTTTATTAACTCAGTGTTTTGACTACGCTTTTAATCGCTTGAGCTAATGGCGGACACTATCTATCTGTCGGCACATATCGCTCAAGCCATCGAGCATATTGCTGCTAAAGCGATGCATAACATCGCCATTAACATGAATTATTTGTTGTTTGGCCACAGCTGGAATTTGTGACCACTGTTGCCAGATACCAATGTCCTGCGGATAAGGCGAGCCGGCATCGGGCACCACAATAATTTCCGGCTTAGCAAGCATCACGTTTTCGATACTCACTTGCGGCGTTTTTACCGAACTAGTGGCAAAAACATTTTGGGCATTACAGCTGGAGATTAACTGATTGATCCAGCTGTCTTGGTTAATGGTCATTAATGGCGATGACCACAATTGATAAAATACAGGAACGCTAGTTTTATCCTGATATTGCAGACGAATAGCCGAAAGCCGCTCAGTAAAATGCTTGGCTCGTTGTTGAGCCTTTGCTTGCTGACCGGTTAATGCCCCTAGTTTGATTAAATCACTGGCGACTTGTTCTATGGAGTTTGCCGTAGTTGTTACCACGTTAAGCCCCAATTGCTGAATTTTCTCTAAGTCTTGCGCTTTATTACCGCCCTGCCAAAACAGTACTAAATCAGGTTTTAACCCAACCAAAGCTTCAATATTCACCCCATAATGACCACCGATGCGAGGAATGCTTTTCGCCGCTTCAGGATGATCGGCATAATCAACGGTGGCGACAATACGATCGCCAGCGCCCACCTCAAATAGCATTTCAACTAAGTGCGGCGCCAAAGCAACAATGCGCTGAGCGGGTACTGCGGCATTTTCAGAATTTTCATCTTGTATAGATATGAGTTCCAACGACTCATTAGCTATTGTGTAAAAACTAAATACACAAAAAGTTAACGCACTTATCCGAGCACGGGTGACAACAGCTAAAAGCGCCTTTGATAATTGAGCAAGGTAGGCCATTAGTAATCAAATCCCGCTTGTGCTTTGATGCCAGCATCAAACGCATGTTTGATATTTTTAACCTCACTTACGGTATCGGCAAGTTCAGTTAATTTACGGTGCGCGGCGCGGCCAGTGACCACAACAAATTGATGTGAAGGTCGGTTCGCCAGTGTTGTGATAACTTCGTCTACATCAAGGTAGTCATAACTGAGCATATAAGTGAGTTCATCAAGCAAGACAATATCTATGCTGTCGTCAGTTAAAAAAGCTTTAGCGCCTTGCCAAGCAATTTCCGCCGCTTCAATATCCGCTTCACGATTCTGAGTTTCCCAAGTAAAACCTGTCGCCATTACCACAAATGGCACGGAAAATTGCTCCAATAAATTACGTTCGCCGCTGTCCCAATTCCCTTTAATAAACTGCACCACCGCTGCTTTTTTACCATGACCTACAGCGCGTAGCACAGTACCAAAGCCGGCAGTAGTTTTGCCCTTACCATTACCAGTGATCACTTGCAGTACACCACGTTCAATTTGCGCTGCGGCAATACGCTCGTCGACTTTTTCTTTTAAGCGTTGCTGCCGGGCTTTGTGGTTAGCTTCTTTATCTATAGTCATTAAAAATTCTCAATTTAAACATCGCCTTATTTTTATTGCGTCAATCTAATTCTAATAAGGTTAAAATATCGTCAATAGCTAAGTGTTGCTGACAAACAGCAGCTAAACGCTCTAGCTGATGCTCACGATGCTGGGCTAAATCAAGCTTGGCAACATTAACCTGTGGTTTGACCCAAGCCATTAACGCGGCAGTAGTTTCAACGCTATCAAACAAGCCATGAACATAACTGCCGATTATTTGGTTGTCAGCTGAGACAAAGCCATCAGCGATAGGCTGTTCATTTTCCTCACTGGTGATATAAGCAAACGGTCGGTCAAAAGCGGTGCCAGTACTTATGCCACAATGGATTTCATAACCGGTAATCGCAACTTCTGATCTGCTTTTATCTAATAAGTTAGAGCCACAAGCAGCCAAGCTAGAAGCTGATAATTTACCAGTAACTTGTTTAAGCTGTTTCTGCGGTTTAAGTTCGGTGACAAAGTCAGCCAGTGCCAAACCTTGAATTGATTGTACGCTAGACTCAATCGCATCGTGGTCGACAATTTCTTGCCCTAACATTTGCAAGCCGCCGCATATCCCCAGTACTTTTCCACCATAACGCAGGTGTTGATTGATTTGTTGCTGCCAGCCTTGCTCGCGCAAAAACGCTAAATCGCCGATCACGTTTTTCGAACCTGGAATAATAATTAAATCAACCGAGGGGATGGCTTGAGTATATTTGACATAGCTTAAGTTAATAGCCGGATTAAGCCTAAGCACATCAAAGTCAGTATGATTAGAAATATGTGGTAGCAATAACACCGCAATATTGATCACATTAGTGTACGCAGCTTGGTCAATAACATTAGTTAGCGCTAAGGCATCTTCAGCATCGAGTGACAAATCATGTAAATAAGGTAAAACCCCTAACACTGGTTTGCCGGTTTCCTGTTCAAGCCAATCAAGACCAGATTGCAATAAGGCGATATCCCCCCGAAACCGATTAATCACAAACCCTTTAATTCGCGCCTGCTCGGAAGCTGACAGCAGTGCTAGCGTGCCGACAATATGGGCAAACACCCCGCCTTTATCAATGTCGGCAATTAAAATAACTGGGCAATCTACGGCCTCGGCAAACCCCATATTGGCAATATCGTTTTCCCGTAAATTAATTTCTGCGGGACTGCCTGCCCCTTCAACACATAACAAGTCAAATTGGTTTGATAAACGCAGGTAGGAATCTAACACCGCTTGCATCGCAACCTTTTTATAATCGTGATAGCCTTGCGCTTCCATGTTTGAAATTGCCCGCCCATGCAGAATAACTTGTGCGCCAGTATCGGAATTAGGCTTAAGTAACACAGGGTTAAAATCAATTTGGCTCAGTACTTTTGCAGCAATGGCTTGCAGTGCTTGTGCGCGGCCAATCTCTCCACCATCGTCAGTTACCGCACTGTTTAGCGCCATATTTTGTGGTTTAAATGGCGCCACTTTGATCCCTAAATTGGCAAATACCCGACATAAACCTGCCACTAATGTGCTTTTACCAGCGTCAGAAGTGGTGCCTTGCACCATCAAGGTTTTCATCTAAGACTCCTGATATTTGCGCTGACGAACTAACATCAAGCTTAAAAAGAACACACTGCCTATTAGACCAGTGATCACACCTACCGGTAATTCTTGGTTGTGAAGTAAGCTGCGGGCAATAATATCAACCCACACCATAAAGCTGCCGCCAAGCACAGCGACTAATGGCGTATGTAGGCCATGTGCTTGGGAAACAAATAACCGAACTAGGTGCGGGATCATCAAGCCAACAAAGCCAATACCGCCACACACTGCCACTAAACTGGCAGTCAGCACTGAACTTAGCAATAACATTAACCAGCGAAAACGACGAACATTAAGCCCTAAGGTTATGGCACTTTCATCCCCCAACAACAGCGCGGTTAAGTGACGTTTTAATCCAATCATTAACATAAGTGCCAACAGCAATAATAAAGCTGGCAACCACAGCTGCGTCCACTGGGCACGGGCAAAGCTGCCCATGGTCCAAAACAACACTGCGCTTATGGCTTGCGGATCGCTCCAGTACAATAAGACACTGGTTAAGGCACTAAACAGAAATGACAGCGCCACCCCAGCAAGCAACATAGATTCAACCTGCCGACCAAGTGACGAGCCAGAGACCATCAACAACAAAGCCATAGCAACTAAACCACCTAACAAAGCAGCAACTGATAGTGACAGCTCAGCTAATGGCAAAGCGCTTAGCTCGGTACTAATACCTGCACTACTGCCTACACTAATGCCAGCGCCCGATAAGGTAATAAACACCACCACACCCACTGCCGCGCCCGAAGAAATACCAAATAAATAGGGATCGGCCAGTGGGTTACGAGTAACGGTTTGTAGAATAAGGCCTGCCACCGCTAAACCACCGCCAGCGATAAAGGCTAATAGGGTTCGGGGCATCCGTAATTGCCAAATAATTTGTTCAATTAGCGGATCTTGGCCGCTGCCCAGTAATGCCGAAACTAATTGTGGAGCGTCAATGGTTATCGAACCAATAGCCAATGCCGTAAATAACGAGATTAAGGCAAAAAACATTAGGCCAGCAAAGGCAATAATAGGCGAAATTCGATGCATATTAGCGTCCTTGATAGCCATAAAAATAGGTTATATGAGGAGCCTGATGCTGTGGATGCGGTTTCACTTGAGCACAAACACCAAACACCGTTGACAGTAAATCATCATTAAGCACCTGCTTCGGCGCACCGTCTGCCACTAATCGCCCATGGTCAAGCACCAATAAACGGTCAGATAAAGCACTCGCTAAATTTAAATCGTGGAACGAGGCAAGCACGGTAATACCCAGTGACTTGGCAAGTTCAATAATGTGAATTTGATGTTTTACATCTAAATGGCTGGTCGGTTCATCCATTACCAATAACTGGGGTTGTTGAACAATAGCGCGAGCAATTAAGGCGCGCTGTTTCTCGCCACCGGACAAGCGATCAAACGCTTGATTTTGCTTATCTAAAAGCTCAACACTTGCAAGTGCCTGATTTATTCTTTCTTGGTCATCTAACGAGCTACGTTGAAAAAAGCCTTGGTGCGGTAACAAACCCAGCGCCACCACATCAAACACTGATAAGTTAAATTGCGCGGGTGATTCTTGTAAAACGACTGCAAGTGACTTTGCATAGTCATTGGCCGATAACTGCCAAATATCGTTACCATTAAATCGCACTTGGCCTTTTGCTGGCGTTAAATAGCGGTAAATACAACGCAATAAGCTCGACTTGCCCGCTCCGTTTGGCCCAAGCAAACCAACAAATTCACCTGGCTTAACCGAGAAGTTAATATTTTCTAATATCGCGCGCTGGCCAACTAACCACCACAGGTTATTAACCGACAAAATATCGCCAGCCAATGCTTGTGGTGGTGATTGGCTTATCGGTGTTTGATTTACGTTGGCATTGGTTTTTGTCTTAGCTTTTGTTTTAGCTTTAGCCTCTGCAAACGCTTGCTCGGCGCCGCTGTTTTCGTTCAAGTTAACAACCTAAAATTAAGCGTTTTTTATTGCTGTCTTTACATGCAACACACATACGCGAAGACACTTATATGCAGACAATTACATGCAGAAACTTACATGCAGACAATCGCACAGACAATCAATAAAAATTAGGCAGATACCGACACAGCAAAACTGGTTAATGCAGACAACAGTAATACTATTGAATCGATGCAATTAACCGAAATGACAATGCCCGAGTAACCCGCTCGACTTGTTAAAAATAAACGATCAATACTTGGTATCCTGACTAACAGCTTCTCGACGTAATCCTTCCCAGATAACTTATCCAGTGGACTTCTTTAACGAAATTACGTTGCTCTGCTTACAGTTGCGGGTACAGTTGAGGATTTTCACCCCATTCCCGAGCACTGATCTTATTCGGCAATTATCAAGGCTGTAGCAAAAAATGCAAGCACAACTGGCTATAAGTTATGTCTAACTATCAATACGCTCTAGTCAACCTGATAGTTTTAACTGGCTTTGGCCAAACTTGGCTGAACCAGCAGCGTTAAAAGTGGCTTAGGATCTTCAACCGCAAGTTGCAGCGAGCTAACCTCTTCTGCCATCTGCCCAATTAAGCCAAAATAAGTTTGCGGCTGATTAAACACCAACTCAACATTAGCCAAGGTTTTATCGCCTAACACTAAACAATTATCATCCTTGCTCCTGTCCTCCTTGCTCAACAAAGCATTATCGGTATTAATTGCGCTAATCGCCGCGAGATCAATAACCATCATTTGTAAAAATCCGGGATTGATAATGAGTTTATCTTGATAAACATAGACCGAATAATAGCGGGCAACACGATAATTTGCCGTGACCATGATCACTGAATAGAAGCAGAAACTGGCAACAATTACCGCGGCTAGCTCACTCCATGGTGCTATCAGCCAATAACTGCCAATTCCGGCAATGGCACAAGCGCTAAGTAAGGTCAGCCACCACCAAGCTTTAGCCGATCTAAGCTGAAGTGTGGCGATAGCCTTGACATGATCACGACTAAAATACGGAATCGCGTAGTACCAACTGGCTGGCTCAGACGCCATCATTAACGCCAACGCTTGTTTGTTATCTTGCCCACTAAAGTTGGCTGCTGCATGAATACGCGGATCGCCACTTAACTTTCTTGCTTGCCATAAACCTTTGATAACAATGGCGAACAAGTAACATTGAATCGCAAGCAATACCCCAATAATTGGATAGCGAATATAGCTAATAAAGGCAAAGTACTCGGAAACTTGACTCGGAAAACTATAGCGAGCACAGACTAGACTTAACGAAAATACTAAAATAATTTTCCACGACTTTTGCTGACCAGCTTTAATTACCCACTGCCAATAAAGCATCGGTAACACAACAAAATAACCGATAACTGCTAGTAGCAAAGGTAGCTGCGCCAGCCAATAGTGAGCAGTTAGCTCGGCGGGGAATAACGGTAAAGCTAAATCTTGCGGCAACCAGTGAAAACCTAGACTGTAAATAACAATGGCAGTCGCTAGAAAATAAAGTCGTTTTTTAACCGCTGTGCGCATAACACCGTCCCTGAAATCATAAATTATTTTTTAATGCTTTCAGTAGTCTATGCAAATGGTGTTTTATTACAGCCTAGGGAAAATTTATTTACCATGGGTTGTGAAATATTGATTAGCGGTAAGCAACTACTTGTTAATCTAATGTGGTGCGGTAGCGAGAGATCGCAATCATGCCAACCACTAAAGTAAACCCGAGCAAGGCATAAAACTCTTGCTGCAAATGCATTAATTCTGACGCTTTTAACATTACCCCACGCACAATCCGCAGAAAATGCGTCAAAGGCAGAATTTCACCCAATACCTGCGCCCAGTGCGGCATGCCACGAAACGGGAACATAAAACCCGACAATAAAATCGATGGTAAAAAGAAGAAAAAAGTCATTTGCATCGCTTGCATTTGGGTTTTTGCAATCGTTGAGAAAGTAAAACCCAAAAATAAGTTAGCAAAGATAAACAGTAAAATGGCGGCTAACAGCAGCGAAAAACCGCCTAAAAATGGCACATCGAATAAATATTTGGCCGCCAGTAATATAATCACCGTTTGGACAAATCCCACCAGCACATAAGGCAGTATTTTACCCAACATCACTTCCAACGGCTTAGCGGGCATGGCTAAGATATTTTCTAAATTGCCACGTTCGCGCTCTCGGGTCATCGCCATTGACGTGATCATTACCGAGGTCATAGTTAAAATCACCCCAAGTAATCCCGGGACAATATTATATTGGGTAATGGCCTCAGGGTTATATTTGGCATGAACAATCACGTCGACCGCTGGCGCTTGTTTATTGAGATATTGCAACGCCCCCTTAAAGTCGTGACGCAACGCTCTTTCAACAATTTGATTGACCCTTGCCATCGCATTTGACGAGGCAGCAGGATCTGAAGCATCAACCGAGACCAGCAGTTGCGGCCGCTGTTCTCGAATTAGTCGTTTACTAAAATCAGCCGGAATATGAATAACGAAAGTAACATCACCTTGTAAGAATAAATCTTGCGCCTGTTGCTCAGTGTTTACTTGCGCAACCACTTCAAAATATTGTGATAATTCAAATCCTTTGAGTAACGCCCTTGTGGTGCTGGTGTGCTCTTCCAAATATATTGCCGTCGGCAGTGCTTTGGGATCATTATTGATAGCAAAACCGAATAACACTAATTGCATAATCGGCACAGCTATCATCATGGCAAAAGTCATGCGATCGCGGCGCATTTGAATCAACTCTTTGACTAATATGGCTAAAATGCGGGTTAAGCGGTTCATTGATAAGCTCGCTTATCACTACCAGCACGCTGCATTAATGAGATAAAGACATCTTCTAAATTTGGTGGAATTTGCTGCCAATGTAATTGGCTAAACGCCGGATCGCTCACCACCTTTTGCAAAATATTTACATCCATGCCGCTGATATGCAGCGCCGCGCCAAAAAACGCGACATTATCAACGCCGTCAATTTGTTCTAACTTTGTTGCGTACTGGCGAATATTGTCGCCTTTAGCAACAAACGTCGCCAAACCTGAATCAGCAATCACTTGATTAACTGAACCTTGAGTTATCAAGTTGCCATTGGCTAAATAAGCAATTTGGTCACAGCGCTCCGCTTCATCCATGTAATGGGTGGAAACAAGTATAGTAATGCCTTGATTGGCCAGATGATGAATTTCATCCCAAAATACCCGACGTGCTTGTGGGTCAACCCCAGCTGTTGGTTCATCTAGCAGTAATAATTTCGGGTTATGCATAGTAACAGCGGCTAAGGCCATACGTTGTTTCCAACCACCAGATAAGTCGCCAGCCATTTGCTTTTGACGCTGATGCAAACCAAGTTTATCTATGGCTTTATCCACTTGATATGAAGCCTTCGGCAAATTATACATGCGCGCAACAAACGCTAAATTTTCCCGAATGGTTAAATCTTCCCAAAATGAGAACTTTTGGGTCATGTAGCCCGTTTGTAGCTTTATTTGCGCAGCTTGTTTGATGATGTCAAAACCTAAACAAGTGCCTGAGCCCGCCGTTGGCGTTAGCAAACCGCATAACATGCGAATGGTTGTGGTTTTGCCTGAGCCATTAGGACCAAGAAAGCCCCAAACTTGCCCTTTGGGAATTTGTAATGCGACATCGTTCACCACACGATGTTTACCAAATTCTTTCACCAAATGACGAACATCAATCGCATAATCAAAGCAATCACCAAAGCCATTATCTAAGGTATTATCAGAGACGTTAGTTAGGGTCACATCAATCATTTAGCTGAATATCCACCGGCACACCAACCGCCAATAACGCATCGTCTTTAAGCTGTGCTTCCACCATAAATACTAAGGAGTCTCGGGCTGATTTACCGTAAAGTACTGGCGGAGTAAATTCGGGATCTTTGGCAATAAAACTAATGGTGGCATTCAATGGCTTCTCTAAGCCGTCAGCCTGCACACTAATATCTTGACCAAGCTTGACCGCGGAAAGCTTATCTTGACCGAGATAAAATCGTACTTTTTTACTATCAGGGATCATCACAGAAATCAGCGGTTGCCCTTGCTTAATATATTCCCCTTCGCGGTAAAATATCTGCTCTACACTGCCTTGATGCTTCGCCAAAATAATACGTTGTTGCAATTGCCACGCGGCTTGCTCAATTTCAATATCAGCAGCCTGCAATTTCTGCTGTTTTGCGCTAATAATATCGGGGCGTGCCGATAGTTGAATAACATTGAGCTGATGCTTAAGTGCCGAAACACTGGCCGCGAGTTCTTCGACCTTGGTTGACGCTTTATCAAGTTCAGCTTGCGAGACAAGTTGCTGCTGACGCAATTGTTCAAGCCGCGCTAGTTCAATATCCGCTAATCGTTTACTTTGCTGTTGCTGGTTCAGCTGTTCAGTTAATACTAAAACCTCTTCTTGCCGCGCACCTTTAGTTAGATCGGTTAATTGCGCTTGCACTGCTGCTTGATGGGCCTTGGCTTTCGTTAATGCCAAATGTTGATAGTCACTATCGAGCTTGGCAACTAACTCATCAACCGCTAATGCTTGCCCTTCGGTTAATCCTTGCTCTACTATCCAGCCAGCTTCTGGACTGGCAATATAAAAATAATTCGCTTCAATATAGCCAGTATAATCAGAGGCTTGTGGTTGTTTATCCTGACAACCACTCAGTCCTAATAGGGTAATAACTGTTAAAACCACGGTTAAATAAAAGCGGTGCATATCAGCCCTCATGTAAGCTTGTGTCGCTTGTTTTCGCTTGCGCCACTTGTATTCGACTCGAATAGTTAAGATGTAAGTAGCATTTATTGCGCATATCTTGGTTAGTTTTCTCTAAATAACTTATCTAGCAAATCTAAGTTAAATGCTGGCTAAAAAAGCTTAATGTACGTTGCCACGCGAGCTCAGCATTTTCCTTATCATAACGACCTGTTGAGTCATTATGAAAACCATGATTGGCATTTTTATACATATACATTTGATATGGCACTTTATTGCGCATTAAATCTGCTTCATATTTAGGCCACGATTTATTGACTCGCTCATCAAGCTCGGCCAATTGAATCAACAATGGCGCTTTAATATTGGCTCTGAGCTCGGCTTTCGCCGGTGTGCCATAAAACGGTACGCCTGCGGCAATTAAGTCAGATTCCACTGCCGCCAAATAATTTACAATGTAGCCACCAAAGCAAAAACCGACAGCGCCAAGTTTGCCGTTGCTGTTTGGCTGTGCTTTTAAAAACTTGGCGGCAGCAATAAAGTCTTGCTGGATTTTTTCACGATCAAGGCTGCGTTGCATCGCTCGGCCTTCATCATCATTGCCAGGATAGCCGCCGAGTGGGAACAAGGCATCGGGGGCAAATGCGATAAATCCAGCTTTCGCTAAACGCCGCGCGACATCTTTGATGTAAGGATTAAGACCGCGATTTTCATGTACAACTAACACAACTGGCAATAACCCTTCGAGTTTGGTTGGGGTAACCATATAGCCGCGGCCAGTGCCATGCCCTAGTTGCGAATCAAAACTTTGGTATGTCGCTTTAATTTCAGGATCATTAAATGAGACCTGCTCCGCTAAAGCATAATTAGGCAGCAATGCCGAAGTTAGCATCGTCATTGAATAACCAAGCGCCACTAAACCGCCCAGTTTTTGCATAAACATTCGTCGGTCCATACCGCCATGAGCATAGGCGTCGTACCAGTCAAATGCTTCTTGTGGAATATCATTAGTCGTTTTTTCTTGAATTACTGGCACAACATTTCTCCCTAAATTGAGGCTAACACTGACAACACATTAACAAGCGTAAGCTATTATTTTTAATCATATAAAATTATATATAGCCCAAACTTTCAACTATTTCTTCGATATAGTTCGACCCTCAACTCACAACTGGATATTTAACCAGTATTGATTTACACTAATCCCATTGATGATTTTTCCAGTTAACTAATGAATAACTGATGAAGCTTTATATCGCTGAAAAACCCAGTTTAGGGCGCGCCATTGCCGATGCCTTGCCTAAACCACATAAAAAGCAACAAGGCTATATTGAAGTTGGCAATGGCGATATTGTTACTTGGTGTATCGGCCATATTTTAGAACAAGCTGAACCCGAAGCTTATGACGAGCGCTATAAAAAGTGGCAACTCGAGCACCTGCCTATCATTCCAGAACACTGGCAATTAAAAGCTAAATATAAAACCAAAAGTCAGCTTAGCGTCATTCGTCAGCTGTGCAAACAAGCCAGTGAAATTATTCATGCTGGCGATCCTGACCGAGAAGGCCAATTGCTGGTTGATGAAGTCATTGATTTTTTAAAGATCAGCGAGGCTAAACGTAAATCCGTTAAACGCATACTGGTCAGCGATTTAAATATCGCAGCGGTGAAAAAGTCGTTAGCAAATTTGCGCAGTAACCTTGAATTTATGCCGCTATCAGTGTCGGCACTGGCCCGTAGCCGCGCAGACTGGCTTTATGGCATTAATCTAACCCGCGCCTACACCATTCAAGGCGGGAAAGTCGGCTATCAAGGTGTACTGTCGGTTGGTCGCGTACAAACTCCTGTGCTAGGTTTAGTGGTCAATCGCGAACGTGAAATTAGCAATTTTGTCAGCAAGCCGTTTTATCAAGTGGAAGCGGAAGTTGTGACCGCAGACAACCAGTCATTTCGCGCTAAATGGCAACCAAGTAAGGCCTGTCAGCCTTATATGGATGATGAAGGCCGAATTGTGGTAAAAGCATTGGCTGAAAATGTCATTTCGCGAATTAATGATCAACCTGCACAGGTTACCGATGTTAGAACCGACCCTAAATCACAAAGTGCGCCTTTGCCTTATAATTTATCTTCACTGCAAATAGACGCCGCCAAACGCTACGCCATGAACGCGAAACTGGTACTGGATGTTTGTCAGTCACTTTATGAAAAACATAAACTGATCACCTACCCTCGCTCTGATTGCCGCTATTTACCCAAAGGACATTTTGATGAAGCCCCTGCAATTATCGAGATGTTAGCGCAAAGCCAATTACCAGTGGCAGGCGCGGCGAAAAATGCCAATAGCCGTTTAAAAAGTAAAGCATGGAACGATGCAAAAGTTGGCGCTCACCATGCGATTATTCCAACCTTAAAGTCGCCAGCGAATATAAAGCTCAATAACTTTGAAGCGAATATTTACCAATTAATCGCTCGTCAATATTTAGCTCAGTTTTATTCGGCTTATCGATTTGAGCAAACCAAAATCACACTGAATATAGCTAATGGCGTTTTTACCGCTAATGCCAATATCACTATCGACCTTGGCTGGAAAGCGTTATTTTCCAAGGCAAAAAACGATAAAACAGCAACGCAAGACTCAAAAGCAAGCGATGAAAGCCCGCAGCAAGTGCTCCCCAAAGTCAGTGTTGGTGAGCAACTCCATTGCCGACAAGGTCATTTACTGGAAAAACAAACGGAACCACCCAAACATTTTACCGATGCCAGCTTGCTTGCAGCCATGACAGGAATTGCCCGCTTTGTCGAAGATAAAGCGCTTAAAGCCGTGCTTAAAGAAACTGATGGTTTAGGTACAGAAGCAACTCGCGCGGGCATTATCGACTTATTATTTAAACGCGGCTTTTTAGCACGCCAAGGTAAACAAATTCATGCCACCGAAGTGGGCATTGGTTTAATTGACGCGCTACCGCGCCAGTGCACCTTGCCAGATATGACCGCCCACTGGGAAGCAACCCTTAATAATATTGCTGACAAACAAGCCAGCTATCAGCAATTTATGCAGCCGCTTAATCAAACCTTACAACAATTAATTCAACAAGCAGGTAATCGGCTTCCTGAGTCACTGCGCGGCATCAAAGCCGCAATCAAGCCACCTTATAAACGCAAGTTTAAACGTAAAACAACGAAATCAGCGAAAACCACCAAAGCCGCTTAATTACGCTAATCACTGAATTAAATTTCGCATGCAAAAAAGCACCGATAGTTCGGTGCTTTTACATAATCTAGATAATGAAAATCACGCTGTTAGTTTTGTTTGTGGCTAGCAGAAAGCGCGCAGCATATAAATATATGTGAGCACTTTCGACAACGCCAAAGGCAAAACTAACCAGTGATTAAACGCGTTCGATGATGGTCGCGATACCTTGGCCTAAACCAATACACATGGTCGCTAAACCAATTGTCGCGTTTTCATTTTCCATGACGTTTAATAACGTACCAGTAATACGTGTACCTGAACAACCTAGTGGGTGACCTAATGCAATAGCGCCACCGTTTAAGTTGATCATATCGTCCATCTTATCTTCTAAGCCTAATGCGCGAACACAAGATAATGCTTGTGCTGCGAATGCTTCGTTAAACTCAGCAATTTCGATATCGTCTAGTGATAAGCCAGCACGCTTAAGTGCTTTCTTAGTAGCCGGTACAGGACCGTAACCCATAGTTGATGGATCGCAACCTGCAACACCAATACCACGGATTTTAGCACGAGGTGTTAAGCCTAACTCTTTTGCACGATCTGCTGACATGACTAACATACCAGAAGCACCGTCAGATAACGCAGATGAAGTACCTGCAGTTACTGTACCGTTTACAGGATCAAATACCGGACGTAAGCCAGCTAATGATTCAACGGTAGTTTCTGGGCGGATAACTTCATCAACATCAATCATAGTTAAGGCGCCAGTAGCGTCATGACCTGCGGTTGCTACGATTTCGTTTTTCCAGCGACCTTCTAATGTTGCTTTATGCGCACGTTGATGTGAACGCGCACCAAATGCGTCTTGCTGTTCACGCGTCACGCCATGTTGCATACCAAGTAACTCAGCGGTTAAGCCCATGTTACCTGCTGCACGCGAGATGTACTTGCTTAATGCTGGGTCAAAATCGACATCATACATCATAGGTACGTGACCCATATGCTCAACACCACCTACTAAGAATATATCGCCTTGGCCGGCCATAATGTTAGTAGTAGCGTCATGTAATGCTTGCATTGATGAACCACATAAACGGTTAACCGTTACTGCACCAACGTGCTTTGGAATATCCGTTAATAACTGAGCGTTACGGGCAATGTTGAAGCCCTGCTCTTTAGTTTGTTTAACGTTACCCCAGATAATATCTTCAATTAACGCAGGATCTAAATTCGGGTTACGAGCTAATAACTGCTGCATTAAGTGCGCTGATAAACCTTCAGCACGCACATTACGGAAAATACCAGCCTTAGAACGACCCATTGGAGTACGAATAGCATCGACAATTACGACTTCTTTCATTTTTCTTTCCTCGGCTTAAGCTGTTTTAACGTCAGTAGTAAAGTAAGATTTGCCAGATTTAGCCATCTCACGCATACCGTCTGTTACTTGGTAAATTTCACCCAAGTGCGCGTATTTATCGGCAAGAGCAATGAAGTTCTCAATGCCAACTGTTTCTAAGTAGCGAATTGGACCGCCACGGAATGGAGGGAAACCTAAACCGTAAATTAAGCCCATATCTGCTTCAGCAGCCGTATCAACTACGCCTTCTTCTAAACAGCGAACTACTTCGTTAACCATAGGGATCATCACGCGTGCGATAATTTCATCAGCGTCGAAGTCGCGTTTGTCTGCGCAAGTTGCAGCAAATAAATCATAAGCCGCTTGTGCAGGAAGTTTCGTTGGCTTGCCACGCTTATCAGTACCGTAATCGTAGAAGCCTTTACCGTTTTTCTGACCGTAACGCTCATTTGAATAAAGCGCGTTTACTGGGTCATTTTCAATTTTCTGCATACGCGTTGGGAAGCCAGCAGACATAACACCAGTACAGTGATCAGCCGTATCAATACCTACTACGTCAAGTAAGTAAGCAGGACCCATTGGCCAACCAAATTGTTTTTCCATGACTTTATCAACAGCGGTAAAGTCAGCACCTTCAAGGATTAACTGGCTGAAACCTGCAAAGTAAGGGAATAATACGCGGTTTACGTAGAAACCTGGGCAGTCATTAACAACGATAGGTGATTTACCCATTTTCGCCGCGTAAGCAACAACAGCGGCTACCGTTTCATCAGACGTTTCTTTACCACGGATAACTTCAACTAATGGCATTTTGTGCACAGGGTTAAAGAAGTGCATACCACAGAACTTGTCTTTGCGTTTTACGCTCTCGGCAAGTAAGTCAATTGAAATAGTTGAGGTGTTTGAAGTAACAATCGCATCTTCAGCAACAATGCCTTCAACTTCAGCAAGCACAATGCCTTTAACTTTTGGATTTTCAACAACCGCTTCAACAACGATATCAACATCTTTTACATTGTCGTAGCTTAATGTTGGTGTGATGTTGTTTAATACAGCCGCCATTTTCTTCGGCGCTAAACGACCACGTTCAACTTGCTTAGTTAAAAGACCTGCAGCAGTCGTTAAACCTAAATCTAACGCGCTATCAGCAATGTCTTTCATTACAATTGGCGTGCCTTTATATGCTGATTGGTAAGCAATACCACCGCCCATAATACCAGCGCCAAGTACCGCCGCTTTGTTTACTGCTTTAGTCGCTTGCTTACCCGCTTTTTTCGCTTTGCCTTTGATCACTTGATCAGCCATAAATAGGCCGATTTGAGCAGTAGCAGCGTCAGTTTTAGCAAGTTTAGCAAAACCAACGTTTTCTAAATGCATCGCACCAGCACGATCTAAACCGGCTGCCGCTTCAATAGTTTGTACCATGACCATAGGTGCTGGGTAATGTTTACCCGCTTGTGCGGCAATCATGCCTTTACAGGTATTGAATGTCATGATGGTTTCGGTAGGGCTAAGCTTTAACGCTTCAAGTTTTGGCTGGCGCTTGGCTTTCCAATCTAATTTGCCTTCAATCGCTTGTTTAAGCATTGAGATAGCGGCATCTTTTAAATGCTCTGGCTCAACAACAGCGTCTACAGCACCTACAGCTAATGCTTTTTCAGCTTTATGTGGCTTGCCTGTAGACATCCACTCAACAGCATTATCGGCACCGATAATTCGTGGTAAACGCACTGTACCACCAAAACCAGGCATTAAGCCTAATTTCACTTCTGGCAAACCAATTGTTGCCGTGGTATCAGCAACACGGTAGTCACAAGCTAGTGTCATTTCACAGCCGCCACCTAATGCAAAACCATTAATAGCTGCAATAGTTGGAATGTTTAAATCTTCAAAGGCATCAAAAACATCAGATGCTGCTTTTACCCAAGGAACCAATGCTTCTTCTGGTTGCTTGAATGTTTCTAAAAATTCAGTAATGTCAGCGCCAACAATAAACGCTGGCTTGCCAGACGTTACCATGACACCTTTAGCGTCGCTGCAAGCATTAATTGCTGCAATCGCCGCACGATATTCTTCAAATGTAGCCTGATCGAACTTGTTCACTGAACCTTCAGCGTCGAATTTAAATTCAACAATGCCGTCGGCCAGTAACTCGGCAGAAAGGCTTTTGCCTTGAAATAACATGCCTAATCTCCTTCCCCGATTTTGGGTGCTTGTTGTGATTTGGTATTAATAATAGCTGACTGAGTGTGCACGGAAAGTCAGTGAAAATCAAATTTTTTAAACAGGTGTTTAAATTGAGTGTTTGTTTTTAATTCTGCTTAACGATGCATTATTTGTCAGCTATGCCAATAGCACTTTAAATTGCGCTGTAATTTACGCTAGCTTGCACATCGTTTACTGGCACCAGCTAATAAGCGCTCGGTGCTAATAATACCTCTGGAATGGCTGCCACTTCCAGCAACACCACCGGCGTCGTGAAGCTCAACTTTAAACTGAAAAAGTGAGTTTTCCATGCCAGTAAATTCAGCAATGGCAGTTACCTTAGCGCCCACCAGCGTTGCAGCCAAATGATTAACATTAACGTTAACGCCAACCGAAAGCTCATCATCTTTGAGTAAAGCTTTCATTAACCTTGCCGCAGCTAATTCCATTAATGCGATCATTCTTGAGGTGGCAAATACTTCTGGAAAATCATCATCACCGGTTAATGACAGTGATTTTGCTGAATCCGATGCTAACACCGTGTAGTCTATTTCTACTTTATCGCCAATATTCATGATATTTCCCTAACTAATTATCGAAGTAAACACTGATAATACGCCAGCTTTATTCATATCTCACATAATGCCAATGAATGGCGAGAATTTAACGCTAGCATACTAAAGTGATTAATGTGCTGTTACTTTGCTATTAAATAGCTTTTACATATCCTTTACATAGCAGCGTTAAATTTTGTTATTTCAATTCCACTAAAACAATTGCTATATTTAACAAATAATTAATCTTTTAGTTAATCTGCTGCAACTTATGACGTTCAGATTTGTATTATCACTGATATTCATTGCTTTTATCTCTCCACTTGCAGCGAAACAACAACCTATTAGCATAGCCTTTGGCTTAGAGAACTATAACTTTCAATTTTTACTCGATGAATTTACTCAGCAAACAGGCATTACTGTTCAACTTAAACAATTTAAAAACAATGACTTAAAAGCTGAATTGATCCAGCGAGCAAATGTCGACTCGTTGCCTGATGCGGTAATTGTTCCGTCTGATTTTATCGGTTTAACCGAAATTAAATTCAGTGAAGTTGACCCTGAAATTATTTCCCCCAAGATTAGTGCGCGCTCATTGTCGACAGCAAAAATTGGTGAGCACTATTTTGCCATTCCAATAGTCAGCGGCAACCATTTAGTGATGTATTACAATAAAGCCCTAATTGGCGAAGCGGCAACAGATTGGCAACGTTTAATTACGCAAAAAGATGCATTACCAGACGACAGCCATTTAATTGCTTGGAGCTATTATGAAATGTACTGGTTCATACCTTTTGTCGGTGCATTTGGTGAGTTTCCTTATAAAGACAGCCATTTAAACTTTACAACCAAAGGCATGGAAAAGGCGCTGGCATGGTATCACTCGCTAGCAACACAAGGTGTCGTGGATAAGAATTGCGACTACAACTGTAGTGTTGACTTATTTAATCAAGGAAAGCTTGCTTACACCATCAATGGCACCTGGGTGCTTAATCAATTCAACCAAAGCCTAGGCGAAAATTTAGGTGTTGCACTTTTACCTAGCTACCAGCAAAAGCCTATGCGCCCTTATTTTTCATCCCATGTTCTTGCCTTTCCTAACAATAGTTTAACGGGTGCTAAATCAAAGCAATTAATCGCCTTAGCAAAATTTTTCCAACAAAAGTCCACTCAGCAACAGCTATGGCAACATTTGAAATCGTTACCTACTCACAAAGACGTTATGAGTAATATTGCTAACACCGAAGATAGCAATATTAAGGTCATACTTGCCCAGCTCAATCAAGCAGAACCACTGCCTAATGATCGAAATATGGCGATAGTCTGGGAAGCGTTATTAAAAGGGGTAAATCGGTATCATGCAGGGGTATTCGATGAGCAAACTGCCACCGAATATATGAATTACATAGCCGAGAAGTCAATCATTCATGCCCAGTGATAACAACGTAAAGCCAAGCTTTATTAAAGAGCTCCGTGTAAAAATTACCTTATTTGTATTGATACCGGTTTTATTGAGCGCCATTTACTTTTCTTATAACGCTTATCAACAAGCGATTGAATTGGCTTATGAAGATGTAGAGCGTCACGCCAGTTCGTTGGCACTTGATATTAAAACCGAAATTGCCGCCCAAACTTATAAGTATTCCGATCTCACCAATAATCGCGTATTAGGTGAAGTACCAATCAATATTTTGTTTTCTCAATATGCCTTTAACCGCCTAAAAACCCTAGTACTCGAATCACCAGCCATAGAAGCAGCATTTATTTCTGATGGCTCTGAATTTATTATTGAAGGTTTTCCACTAGCTACACTCAAAATAAACAACATTGAAATTAGCCAGCTAGCGTCAACTATTATCAATTCTGATCCCAATCAGCTGAATCCGACCTTGTTTTATTTACCGCAAACATACGCGCAAGTCAGTAATAAAGCGCAAGGACATTTATTTATTGTCCTACCACTTAAAAAGCAGCAATCCTCACTAGTTACCCCATACACAAAAACTGCAGCACTTTTTTTAATGTTAGATCCGAGTTACCTATTGGGACTGAACCGACAACAGCAGCACTCTGATGCCACATTAAACATTAATAATCAGGTGTATTTTAAAGACATAAATATTATGCCGCAGGCCAATGTGAGTGTAACCGAACCAATATATTTGCCAGACAATAACAATGTTGATATCAACGTCAGTGTTACTCACCTAAAACAGCAATATACCCAAAAAATCGCGAGCTCTTTTGGCTTAACCCTGATTTTTATCTTAATACTGCTAGGTATAGTGGTGCTGTTTACCCAGCGATTTACTCAACGAATTCTGACACCAATGCAAAAGCTTGTTACGCAAAGTAGCCAGCTTGCTAAAGGAAACTATAAAACCTCAGAGCAAGCATTGGACTTTACCGAGTTTGAAACACTAAGACGCACCTTAAACAAAATGGCGACAACTATTACTAACCAGTTGTCGTCACTTGAGCATGCATTAGCTAAAGCTGAAGAGTCAGAACGATTAAAAGCGCGATTTTTAGCTAATATGAGCCATGAAATACGCACCCCGCTTAATGGTGTAACCGGTTTATTGAAGATGATTGAGTCTGAGCCGTTATCGGCCAATCAGCAAGCTTGGCTTAAAAGCGCGAATCAATCATCTAAATTATTATTGACTGTAGTAAACGATGTGTTGGATTTTTCAAAAATAGAAGAAGGTAAAATGACCATTGAGCATATCGTGGTTGATTTTAACGAGCTGCTTAATACTATGCGCGCAACAGCCAATGTACTAATAACCGATAAACCCATCACCTTTAATTCATCTATTAATTTGTCACACTATTATTGGTATTGCGATCCAACCCGACTATCGCAAATCCTAGTAAATCTCCTTAGTAATGCGGTTAAATTTACTGAAAAAGGTGAAGTTAGGCTATCGATAACAAACTATCTTCAAGGCGATAAAGATTGGCTGCGTTTCGAGGTTACCGACTCAGGCATTGGCATTAAGCCCGAAAAATTGGCAAAGCTATTTCGCTCTTTTGAACAAGCCGATGTTTCTACTACTCGTAACTTTGGTGGCACCGGTCTAGGGCTTGCCATTTCCAAACAATTAGCGTTATTAATGGGCGGTGATATTCGTGTCACCAGTGAAGTGAATGTTGGCAGTCATTTTGTCGTAGATATTCCGCTAGAAAAAGCCAAATCAAGCACTGAAAATGCAAACCAAGACGTAAGTGCACCTGATTTGTCTGATAAAGTCATTGTCGTTGCCGAAGATAATAAAATTAACCAAACAATTTTAACCCATATTCTTCAACACACAGGCGCGACAATTTATTTAGCAGAAGACGGAGAGCAGGCAATTGAAGCAGTAAGACAGTATCAGCCAGATGTTATTTTAATGGACGTGCAAATGCCAAACATGGATGGTGTTGAAGCAACCAAACAACTCCGTGAAATAGGGTTTATGATGCCGATCATTATGCAAACGGCAAATGTAATGGATGAAGAAGTTAGTGGCTACATAGCTATAGGCGCAAATGATCATATTGCTAAACCTATTGATGCCAATCAACTGTTTGCAGCACTAAACAACATTTTTCATTAACCAGGAACTCGCTTGTGAAAACTTGCTTTAAAAAGTTGGCAATAAAAAACGCCAATTAAAAGGCGTTTTTTAAGTGAAACTAATCTAACTGAAAACTTACGCTAAACCAGCGTTACTTTTGCTTTAAAAACGTGAGGAACTCTTCTGCCGGCATTGGCTTAGCATAATAAAAGCCTTGCACTTCATCACAGCCCTGAGCCAATAAATGAGCTTCTTGCTCAGCGTTTTCGATACCTTCAGCAATTACTTTAAGGTTTAATTGTTTACCTAGGTTAATGATCATATCTGCCAATAACGACTGACCTTCTTCAGTGACATCATTGATAAATGAGCGATCTACTTTTAGGCGATCAATCGGTAATTTCTGTAAATAACTTAACGATGAATACCCTGTACCAAAGTCGTCTAAGGCAATACTGATACCTTTAGCCTTTAGTTTGCCAAGTGCATCAATCACTAACTGTGGATCATCCATTAAGATATTTTCAGTAATTTCCAGCTCAAGTTTCGAGGTTTTCACTTGATGCTGCTCTGTGGCACTAATCACAGTATCAACAAAGTTATCTTGTCTAAATTGTGGAATAGAGACATTGATAGAAATACCCACATCATCAAAGCCTTCGGCTTCTAAGTACTTGATATGCTTACATGCCTGATGCACTACCCAGTAACCAATATCAATAATTAATCCTGAGTATTCAGCTAAAGGAATAAATACTGCCGGTGACACAAACTTACCATCACTGGTACGCCAGCGCAGCAATGCTTCAGCACCAATAACTTTGCCTGAGGTTAACTCAAGCTGAGGCTGATACCATAGTTCAAGACGGTGCTCCGCGAAGTCAGTTCGTAACTGGCGGATCATGCCCAAACGCCACAGCGTTTGATCTTCCATTTCTTGTTTATAATACTGCACATGCTTATCACGATTCTTTTTCGCTAAGTTCAAGGCAATATTAATTTGATTTAATACTTTAACCCCACCCTTTCCAGCATCTTGTTTACTACAAAAGCCAGTACAGACATTTATTGGTAAGGTTTGCTCACCTGCTACAAACGGCTCGTGAAACAGCTCGGTCAGTTTTTGTGGACATAGCACATCTTCAGGGCCAATTAAGCCAAAGACATCGGCACCAACTCGGGCAACAATTACCGAAGGGTCAATGGCAGTTAAGCGCTTAGTTACCGCCACTAATAGTTGGTTACCAACTTCCTGCCCTAAACCATCATTAATATCGCTAAAGTGATTAATATCAACTAACGCCGCCACTTGATTTGCATCTTCGCTAGTAGAGAAAGTATCAAGTAAGTTTAAAAATTGTAGACGGTTAGGTAATTCGGTAAGCCAATCTTTGTAGGCGGCATTACGTAATTTTTGAAATAAATGAACATTCTCATAGCCTATTGACACATTAGATAAAAACACTTCAACAAGCTGTTTATCTAAGTCAGACATTGGCACGTTAAGTTCAATAAATATCACCGCGCGGTAACCACCACGGGTTAAATATAAAGTCAGATACTCATGAGTAATAATGTGAGATTTTTGTTGAAAACAACTGTTAACGTTTTCAACTAAAATTGGTGAGTTTGCATGTTCAAGTTTTAAATCAACGAATTGACTTTCCCAGCCATCTTGCGCCAAGACATACAAGCCTAAATCGTCAGCGCCATCAATTATACCGTGACCTCTGGCACAAAATACCGATCTCGAATATCCGTGTAATAATGCCTTAACTTGATCTAATACCCCTTGACCAAAGCGCTGTACCGAATGTAATTCAAGTAAATTGGCCGAGCCATCAATAATTTTTTCTAGACCTTGTCGGCTTTGGGTAACAGTTGTGATTTGCTGATATGAGCGAATAGCGGCGTAAACAGTAGTCACTAATTTTCGGCGAGTAAGTTCTGTTTTCGTTTTATAGTCGTTAATGTCGTAATCTTTAATTACGCTTTCTTCTGGTGCATAACCGGGCTGACCAGTACGAAGTACAATGCGAATATCGTCTTTATTCAGGTTTTCACGAATATATTTAACAACTTTTAGACCGGCGTCGTCGGTTTCCATAACCACGTCAAGCAACACAAGTACAATTTCATCATCTTGCTCGATAATGGTATTTGCTTCTTCGCCAGAATAAGCATGAAGATATTCTAATCGTCGACCCAAAACCACCAAATCAGATAACGCTAACTGTGTTACAGAATGGATTTCAGGGTCGTCATCAACAATCAAGACTTTCCAAGTGTCACCACTGGATTCGTCTAAAATTTCATCTTCATCACTGTCATCAATAAACAAGAAGTCGTCATTGGTATTTTCTGAAGCCTGCATACTGCCCTCATCTAACCACTTTATTTTCAAGTAGTTAGGTCGTTGTCCATTCAATTATTGCCGACAATAACTTGAAACATTTTTATTACACTCATGTACATAATAAAAGTCAGTTTCAGATTATTCAACAAAACAATTAATAAACTTCTATCTATCAACAAATTAGTTGCTTATTTGCTGATAAGAATTGAAGTATTCATATAAAAACCATCAAAATAACCAGTTGAATTATAATTAAAACTTGCTAAAAATAATAAATATATTTAACTGTTTTGACTGCGCTGTCACGTCTGCTGATGAAAATAACTAAAACTACCACTACGCCACCGATAGTCGTTGATGATAAAGCGCCCGTTACGGTTGACTCTCCAACTGAATCACAACAGTCATCGAATCAAAATAGTAAGCATGCCTCATCACAGAGCCAGTTACTTAACCTTGCCAAACACTTTGGATTAGATGGCGGATTGCGTCCAGCCGATAAACAAGCACCTATTGATGAACGCAGTGAACGTCGTGATCGCTTTAACCATATTCGTCGCCAACAAAATATAGAAAAGATTATTGAAAAGTCACTGCATTATTGTGCCAGTGATCAAGTAGCCGATAGAGCCGACCCGGATTGGTTTGATAGTTTTATTGACTTAGCTGAACGCATTAGCAACAGCACAATGCAAGAGCTATGGGCGAAAATACTAGCTGGCGAAGTCAGCCAACCAGGTTCTTTTTCATTAAAAGCATTACAAGCATTTAAAAACTTGAGCCTGCATGATGCTAAATTATTTGGCAAAGCCTGTGCGTTGGCAGTAAAAGATAACGGCAAAAAGAATATTCGTATTCTGTCTGGCTGCTATCAAAAACCTGGTTTATTCAATATGTTAAATAAACACAGGGAAGCGCACATTGGCTTAAGTCATTTTGGATTTAGCTATGGTGAAGTGTTAACGCTGGCTGATCACCATTTATTATTTAGCCAAGAAACTGAACTTTACCCAATGGCACAAGGTGACGAAATTGCCTTAAAGTATAATGGTACGCCATTAGTGCTGACCGCGAAAAAGCACCAATCTATTCTAAAGTTTTATAAATTTACTCCAGTAGGCGCTGAGTTGGCGCAACTTATTGCTGATAAGCCAGATGAAAAGTTTCTCAATCATATGAAGGCACAACTGTCCCATCATTTTTCCTGCTAACGTTCAGTTACGTTCATTAAGTTGTGCTTATTAAGTTATGCACAGTCACTTACTTTTCTTAAGTGATGGTTAGATACCATCACCATCGGTATGTAAACCACATTCACGTTGCTGACCATTAAAGCGAGTATCTTGTTCAGACATCCCTAAGGTTAATGGTTGAGTGCTATGTGTATCGCCTACTGACACATAACCTTGGTCCCACAATGGGTGATACGGCAAATTATGCTCGGTTAAATATTGATGCACATCGCGATTGCTCCAATCAATAATCGGATGCACTTTAAAGCGACCACGTAAAATACTTACCACCGATAAACCCGCGCGATGATCAGATTGCTGACGACGAATGCCCGAAAACCAAGTACCAGCATTAAGCTCAGTTAAGCCACGCTCTAGCGGCTCAACTTTATTCATTTGGTTATAACGTTTTAGCGCCGCTTCATCTTGCGCCCATTGCTCACCATATTTTGCCAACTGCCACGCCGCACTTTGCTTAGCGCTATAGACTTTTAAATTCAGCTTTAACCTGTCAGTTAATTGGTCAATAAACTGATAAGTTTCTGGAAATAAATAGCCGGTATCGGTAAGCAGCACCGGAATATTCGGGTTGATTTGCGTCATCATATGCAGCATCACGGCTGACTGAATACCAAAGCTCGATGATAAAACAAATTGTCTCGGTAAATTTTCCATTGCCCATTCAACCCGCGCAATCGCGGATTGCTGTTCAAGGGCTTCATTCCATTGTTTTAACCAAGGCTCAGGCAACGATGCCGGAAACTTATTAACAATCGATGAGGTAAGGTCTGCAGGTTGTGAATTAGTCATGGAAGTCTCTCACGCTGATAATCACTTCTTCGACAATGCCTTGGCGAATAACAAAATCACCAAAAGCTTCTGGTTTGCCGTTTTCATCGGTTAAACGCTCGGTTGCCCAACGCGCCACTAAGCTGTCTAATTCCGCTAAAATGGTTTGTTCATCAATGTTGTCTTTGTATAGCTTAGGAATTCGAGTACCACCAATATTGCCACCTAAGTACATATTGTATTTACCTGGTCCTTTACCTACTAAGCCTACTTCCGCCAGCATTGCACGACCACAACCGTTCGGGCAGCCGGTTACCCGTAAAATAATATGGTCATTGCCAACATAGTGCTTCGCTAAAATTTGCTCAACATCATCAACTAAACTAGGTAAGTATCGTTCCGCTTCTGCCATTGCCAGTGGGCAAGTTGGAAACGCCACACAGGCCATCGAGTTTTGGCGCTGTGCACTGGTTTCATCTTTTAACAAACCGTGGTCACGCGCTAATTGTTCAATTTGCGCTTTATTAGCGGCATCAACACCGGCAATAATTAAATTTTGATTCGCGGTCATGCGAAAATCACCGGTATGGACTTTAGCAATTTCGCGAACGCCAGTTTTAAGCGGTTTATTTGGGTAATCTAACAAGCGACCATTTTCAATAAACAGGGTTAAATGATGTTTACCATCAATACCTTCAACCCAGCCAAAACGATCGCCACGTTCAGTAAATTCATATGGGCGACTTGCTTCAAACGCGATGCCAGCACGTTTTTCTACTTCGGCTTTAAATACATCAACACCCACGCGATCAAGTGTGTATTTGGTTTTAGCGTTTTTACGGTTAACACGGTTACCCCAATCGCGTTGAGTAGTCACGACCGCAGCTGCAACATCTAAAACTTTATCAAGCGCGACAAAGCCAAAATCGTCAGCACGACGCGGATAAGTTGAAGTGTCGCCATGGGTCATGGCTAAGCCACCACCTACTAACACGTTAAAGCCCACTAACTTACCGTTATCAGCAATGGCAACGAAGTTTAAATCGTTGGCATGAACATCAACATCATTTTGCGGCGGAATAACCACGGTTGTTTTGAACTTACGTGGTAAGTAATTACTTCCTAAAATAGGTTCTTCTTGGCTTGTATCAGTACTTTCTACTTTTTCACCATCTAACCAAATTTCGGCATAAGCCTTGGTTTTCGGTAATAAATGTTCACTGATTTTTTTCGCCCACTCATACGCTTCCTGATGAAGCTCTGACTCCACAGGGTTAGAGGTACATAGCACGTTACGGTTAACATCACCGGCAGTGGCAATTGAATCAATGCCAATGCTGTTCAGTGTTTGATGCATTAATTTAATGTGTGGCTTAAGCACGCCGTGAAATTGAAAGGTTTGACGAGTGGTTAAGCGAATACTGCCGTATTCGGTATGTTCCGTAGCAAACTTATCAATCGCCAACCATTGCTCAGGCTTAATAATACCGCCCGGCATCCGCGCTCTCAGCATAACATTGTGCATTGGCTCAAGTTTTTGCTTTTGACGCTCTGCACGAATATCGCGGTCATCTTGCTGATACATGCCATGAAAGCGAATTAACTGGAAATTATCAGCACTAAAGCCGCCGGTAATTCGGTCATCTAAATCTTGAGTAATGGTGCCACGTAAAAAGTTACTTTCGCGTTTTAAACGTTCGTTATCAGCCAAGTTACCTTCAACCACAATTGGTCCTTCGCCTTTAAGCGGTCCTTGTGCGGGTAATGGTTCAAATATTTTAACGTCAGTCATTAATAAACATCCTTCTGATAACGCTTAGCGCTACGTAACGATTTCAAATAGTCTTCTGCTTGTTCAATGGTTTTGCCGCCTTGCGCGCTGATAATTTCAACCAACGCTTGATGAACATCTTTAGCCATGCGATTAGCGTCACCACAAACATATAAATGGGCACCACGCTCTAACCAAGCATAGACCTCGGCGGCGTTTTCTTTTAACCGATCTTGCACATAAATTTTCTCAGGTTGATCACGCGAGAACGCCACATCCATCTTAGTTAATAAGCCAGACTTTAAATAATTCTGCCATTCCACCTGATACAAGAAGTCTTGGGTAAAGGTTTGATCGCCAAAGAACATCCAGTTATCACCGCCAGCATCAATCGCTTCACGCTGTTGCATAAAGGCGCGGAACGGCGCAACGCCGGTACCTGGGCCTATCATGATCACAGGCGTTTCAGGGTTTTCCGGTAAACGGAAGTTATCGTTGTGCTCAATAAACACTTTAACCGTGCCACCTTCTGCTAAGCGTTGACCCAAAAAGCCAGACGCACCGCCAACACGGGTTTTACCGTCATACTGATAATTGACAATGCCGACGGTTAAATGCACTTCTTCTTCTACTTCCGCCTGACTTGACGCGATAGAATATAAACGCGGGGTGATTTTACGTAAGTTATCGCTAAGTAATTGCGCGTCAATCGCTTTTGGTGCGGCGCTAATTACATCAACCACTTGGTGATTGGCGGCAAATTCACGCAAAGCGTTTTTATCTTCAATTAATGCTAATAGCGTTTTGTCTTCAGTGTGCGCAGCCCAAAACTCGATAAAACTCGGTGGTGTTTGAGTAATTTCAAGCTGCTCAACCAGTGCCTGCTTAATGGTAAGGTCGAAAGTTTCACTGGCTTTTTTCAGCGTCACTACTTCTTCACCAGTTAACGACAACGCGGCTAATAACTCGTCTACTAATGCTTGGTCATTATCAAAATACACACCTAATGCATCACCTGGCAGATAAGTAAGTCCTGACTCACCGAGATCAATTTCAATATGACGCACGTCTTTTGCTGAGTCGCGACCAGTAATTTTCTGGCTTACTAACAACTCAGCAGCATATGGATTTTGTTTATTAAATGCAGACTCTGCCGCCGCTGTGCCGGGCATTTGCACAACTGCGGCTAGGTTCGCCGCTTTCGCGGTTAACTCGTCTTTTAATGTTTCAACAATTGACGTTTTCCAGCTTGCCGCTTCATCATCATAGTCAACATCACAATCAACACGATCAGCGACGCGCGTTGCACCCAATTCAGCAAGGCGTAAATCAAAGTCTTTTCCGGTTTGGCAGAAAAATTCATAACTGCTATCACCTAACGCCAACACGCTATATTTTAAGCCATCAAGCTTAGGTGCTTTTTTACCGGTTAAAAATTCATGGAATTCAATGGCATCATCTGGCGGCTCGCCTTCACCATTAGTGCTGGCAACAATCAATAAATGGCTTTCTGACTTCAACGCTTTGGGCTTGTAATCAGCCACGTTTTTCAAGTTAACGCTAATACCAGCTGCCTTAGCAGATTCAGCTACTTGCTTAGCAACGCCTTTAGCATTACCCGTTTGCGAGGCAAATAAAATGGTTAATACTGGGCTAGCACCTGCTTGGGTAGCCGCAGCAACCGCTCCCGCTACTGGAGAAATTTCACTTTTTGCCGCTAAATAGCCGCTGGCCCACGCCAATTGCAACGGCGAATAGCCTTGCGTTACTTGCTGCAACTGTGCAAGTTGCGTGGCATCGAGTGCGCTAGCGCCTTGCCCTTGATTAATAGTTTGCTGATTGATAAGCATGAGATACCTTGCCCATTTCAAATAATGGTCAAAGGATAAACAAGCTTAAGTAAATTGAAAAAGAATATAAAACGCTTTTTTATTCCAAAAATGCATAGTTGATGATTTTTAACAGAAAATTAGCGCCGTGGTGAATCTAATCGGGAATGAGAATATTCTCTGATATTCTCATCTCTCGCGAAAATTCTCATGTCTTTAACTAGATTTCCACATGTTCGTTTGGCTTCATTAAGAAGGTGGAAAAGTGAATTCAGATACTTAAATTTGATAACGCCCTTAAGCCTTGTATTAATAATTAAGGACTATTCCGCTATAACTACTTTAGCCCCCCTATAGTCTGACTATCACCAATAACTTGCATTAAAAGAAGGAATAACTATGGCTAACCAATGGAAATGCCCCAAATGTGATTGCCGCGATTATGATACCGACACCATTGCCACCACTGGCAGCGGTTGGTCAAAAATATTTGATATGCAAAATCGTAAATTTACCGCTGTTACTTGCACCAAATGCACCTACACCGAGTTTTACCGAGGAAAAACCAGCACTTTAGGCAATATTTTCGACTTATTCACTCATTAGCAAATTGCAATACGCTTTCGTTAACATGGTCCATAACTTTCGAGCAGCCCATAAAAAAGCCGTGCTATCATCAGCACGGCTTCGACCATTATTTATCTTAGCTTGAAGTTATTTGTAGCAATGCTAGCAGCAAGTAAGGTTATTCCGGCATTAATACGCCGTCAATCACATGAATAATGCCGTTTGATGCTTCAATATCCGTAACTATAATGGGCGACATATTGCCGGCATTGTCAGTTAACATGCCGCCTTCTTGCATGACAAAGCCAGTTTTACCGCGGATCAGCGTATTCAATTTATCAGACGCCAGCACATCTTCAGCGTACAGGCGGCCGTGAACTACGTGATAAATTAAGATGGTGGTTAAGGTGTCAGTATCTAGATCGCCAATATTGTTTTCGTCCAACCCCAAACGGCCAAAGGCATCGTCAGTTGGCGCAAATACTGTGTGTTGACCTTTACTTGCCAAGACTTCGATTACCGCAGGGTCAGCAGCAAGTACGCCTGCAATCAGGGTATCGAAGTAACCCGCGTAAATGCCTTCGGCGTTGGCATTAAGCGTTACCTGTAATAACGAATTATTCGCAGTTTGTTTAGCCAATGCTTGAGATGACGCAGCAAAGGTTACGCCCAGTGCAATAATTACCGTAGAAAGTAGTTTTGGTAAATTCATAGTTAGCCTCGTTAAATTTTATCGTTAAAATTAAAACAAGCTAAACGTCAAACGTCCCTGTTTTTAGCCATAGCTATTCTTACGAATACGGCAAAATTTAGATCACTTTTCGCATGGTTCTCGCTTAGTCAGTGAACTTGCTTAGGTTCATCGCCGTAATAGCAAAATAGCTTTATTAACCGCGTTAAAAATTGCCATTTAATGAATAAGATAAACCCTCCGAAATTAGCCAATAGCAAATGGACGGCGGTGACGCCGCAGAACAAAGAAAAACACTTTTTAGTGTCAAAAGTCGAATTTGACGAAGATGGTGTGGTTATTTCGTGCGTTATCGAAGCGATAATGTCGAAAAATACCTACGCCATTAACTGGCGTGAACTAAAAAACAGCGAGCAATGGCGCCAAGGGTGGCGATGAATATTAAATATCGGCTAAAGGTTATTTAATTGCTTTTAACAACAATTTCTCGGGAGCATTTGCCACTACCTAGCTATCGCTTATAAGTGTGCTATTAATAAAAGAATAATAGTTCTAAATTATTAGGTACTGCTCGGATAATCACTGGAGAACACTATGAATAAACTTGTGCACATTATTTTAGCGATATTAATACCACCGCTAGCGGTATTTCTAAAAAGTGGCGTAGGTAAAGATTTATTGATCAATATCGTTTTATGCTTGTTCTTTTATGTGCCGGGGATTCTGCACGCTATTTGGTTAATTACAAAAGACTAAGCTGTTATTCAATACGATTTTTAGCAACCTGTAGCCAGAACTTATCAATAATTGATTTGTGCTGCTGATAATACTGTTTATTAAACGGCACAAACCAGTCTTGTTTGATCACTGCTTGATTAGATGTTTTCAATTTTGATTTAAGCGCCAACAATTCTGCGCGAGCAAGGCCGATATTACGCTCAACTATGTAGCCATCTAAACGACCAAGCGCCGCCATTTTTAAGCCTTCATCAACCGTATAGTCAACCGATGAATTTAAGCCATGGCGCGTTATATACTCTTGAGCAACATAGCCCAAGGGTGCCTGCAAACCATAGTTTTTAATTGCTAAGAAAGCGGTTGGGCTAAACTTTCCCGAGCTAAACAATCTATCAAGATGCTGGTGAATAACGCTGTTTTCCGTATAAAAAATGGGATATTCAGCGACGGCGATATAATGCTTACTATCCGCTGGAAATTGAAAGGTTTGCGCCCTTTGTGATGTTTTGATCATGGCAAACAGTGCTTGCGCTTTATTTTCCGTAACCAGCTTTTGACAACGTAACCATGCATCAGTAATAAAATTTGCGGTTAAGCCAACTTCCTTTGCACTTTTTTTAACGATATCAACTAATAGCCCAGAAGGATTACCATATTGGTCTACAGAAATGTATGGCGGATACTGCTTGGCTTCACTGCAAAAGGTTACCGTTTGATTGGCGGCCGAATAAAAGCTAACTAAAGCCAGCACTAGCAAATAACTAGTGAACTTTAGTCGTTTCAATATCGAGCACAAACAAACACACTGCATAAATTTACCACGAATAGATTTAGCACGAATAGAGAGTTATTTAGTGTTATCTCAAAGTATAGATTGATTTGAGCTAATTAGTTTTAAGGTCAAATGTAACATGTAAATTTAATAACATCGTCTTAAACCTGATAATAAAAATAGTTGTTAGATATTATTTTTATTATCATCAGCTTCCAGCATTTGTTCTTCCGCCGTACCTTCTTCAATACGTGGATCCATAGTTGCCGCCAGTGGTGAAGTCGTTATATCTGACGGGCTAACCACATAATCGCTCTGCTCTGGTTTCTCACGCTTTTGTTTAGCATTAATCGCCGTAAGCAGTGAAAACATCACTACTGTTAACACTGAAATTGAGGCATATAACGCTTGGAAATTAGTTTTTGCCATGATCTGGGCAATCACAGTTGAGCCAATACCTGCGCCTGCACCAAAAGCGACTAATAACGCCGATGACACGCCAACTCGGTCTTCATCACTGACCCGAGAATTAGCCAAGGCTGATGACAGCGGATACAGGGTAAAAGCAAACATACCAAAGGCGAATGTTAACCCTAAGGTAAGTTGCTGCATTCCAGAGCTAAAGCATAAGGCTAACGCTATAAGACCAATCGCAACTGCATTACTACGCAATAAAATACTGCGCCTAACTTTATCTGACAGTATGCCCATTGGATATTGAGCAAGTAAGCCGGCGAAAACGGTAATCGACATAAACATTGCTATGCCATGACTATCAAAACCCGCTAATTTGGCATAAACCGGCGCTAAACCATAAAAGCTACCATTTATAACGCCAGCAAACATTACCGCTGTTAGTGATTGCGGTACTTGCTTAAAATAATGAATAACACTGACCGTTATCGGCTTTAGTGGTTTAGGGTGAATTCTACGGGTGATTGAAATAGGAATAATGCCAATTGATAGCGCAATACAAACAAATAGCAGCGGCGCCAAGCCAAGCTCTGGAAATTGCGACAAAGCAAACTGCCCAACCACCATACCTAAATAGGATGTGATCATATAAAACGAAAACACGCGGCCACGGCTTTCAGGCGCGGTTTGCTCATTCAGCCAACTTTCCAGCACCATGTAATTACACATCATGCCAATACCCACTAACAAGCGCAGCACCAGCCATAAATAGATATTGTCACTTACGCCATGAGTCGCAACACAAGCAAGCACGGTTGCGGTACTCGCGGCAAAGGTACGAATATGACCAACGCTTTTAATAAAGTAATAACCAATTTTGGCACCAGATAATAAGCCAAAATAATAGGTAGAAGTGATTAAACCAATCCAAAAAGTTGAAACTTCATGCTGAGTTAAATACAGGGCTAAATAGGTGGTCAGTAAACCAGTACCGCCAACCAAAAATAAGTTTGTTAGATAAAGGGAGAAAAATGGTCGCATGAGATTTGGTGATTCATATTAAACAGGCTACTAGCATAGCTTAGTTTAAATAGCGGCACTAAGTGAAATTAACCCATTCAATACATTGAATTCGCTAATAAAAGCGATGAATTCGACCAGTTAAAACTAAGATCCAGTTTTTAGGTTTAGCCAACAACTATTTTTACCGCAAAGATTAAAATAATTAGTTAGATAAAAATAACGAACTACTCTATAAAGGCGGCTTTATTTTCCAACTTTTAATTGTTAGTTTCCCTTTACTTTGGCTCGGTTTATCTCATGCTACAGTTAATAGAATCAAGCAATTAAGTACACGCTATTACGTAAATTTATGATGGAACTTTTAGTAAAAACATTAGATGTTGCGCCCTTTAGTTGGCCTGCGATTATTACCGCTATTTTGTGTGGTTCATTAATCGGGGTTGAACGTCAAATTCGTGGAAAACCTGTCGGTATTCGTACCTCGTCACTGATTACCTTAGGCACCTATGTGGTACTCGCTGTGGCCACAACCCTTGCCGATAACAATGATCAGTTGGTGCGATTAATTGGACAAGTGATCACTGGCATTGGCTTTTTAGGGGCGGGGGTAATGCTTGCTAAAGATGGCGCAGTGGTAGGCGTTACTTCAGCCGCAACCATATGGGTATTAGCGGCAATCGGCATTTTAATAGGCTTTGGTTTTTTATCTCAAGCAATAATACTAGCGAGCTTAGTGGTAGTGATTCTATATGGCGTTGATCTTATTGAAGACCGCGTAGTCAGCTTAACTAAAGGGGTACACCGCAGAGTGAAAAGCCGATTTAATGGCAGAAAATTACCTTAGCTCTGCTTATATAAGTTAGTTAATTTACCGGCGTATAAAACAAAAAAGAAGGGAATTCCCTTCTTTTTACTGAGCATAACTGTGTTACTTCTGTTTTATAATCCCTTTAATTTCTTTAAGCGATTTAAATTTTTTAAAACCAGCCGCAGCTAATTCATCATTCACACACATTAAAATAACTTTGTCATTGTGTTCATCACCTTCGGCGTACTCTACACAATAATTGTAAGAGTCTCTGACAAAGTCTGCGTTTGCTTTTTCTAGTTCAACCATAACCTTAGTACTCATAAACACTAACACGAATAGATGTATTCGTTTGCTTGTAAAGCAAGCGCAAAATAATCGCGTTAAGTTAAAGAGTAAAACTAAAAATTATTGTCGATAAGGTAAAAATTACAACCATTGCCGTAAAGCACTGATCACCGTTTCAAAGCGAGCGGGTAATTCTCTATTTCTTTTCTTAACCAAGTATAACGACTCAAAAACAGGTTTATGTGGCTGATAAATAGTTAATTGTTCTGACGCATAAAAGCTATCTACCGCACTTTTTGGCAACACAGTAAAACCTAAGCCTAAGGCTACTGGTTGTAAAATTTGGCTAATTTGATTCACAAAACCTGACACAGGAAAATCACTTGGCTGCATTCCGTCAAAGTTTTCATCCTGACTTAACGAAAAATACAACGATAAATAATGCTGGGCATCAGGATGGTCAATCAGGCCTAGTTGCTGCATACATGCACGGCAATCACGCTCAGCATCGATACCCTTTGGCAACACTAAACACAATTGTTCCTGAGTTAATACCTGAACATCAAATATTTTAGGGTTAGGAACGTGAGTAACAATGCCTATATCAACCAACCCTGACTGGATTTCAGTTAATATTTGCTGGTTTGGTGCTGCTTTTAACTTTGGTACTAGCTGTGGATGCTGTAATTGTAAATCAAGCAATTTCGGATACAAAATCAGGGCTAATGACCCAGAGCAAGCAATTTGATAGTGGCCCTGGTAAGGGTTATCAAAGGTCATATTTTCCAATAGCTGCTGCTCATTTTTCGCCAACTGCTGAGCATATTGATAAACCATACGCCCCTGTTCGGTCAGTTCAAAGCGTTTATTTTCTCGATGAATTAATAAATGCCCGCAGGCTTGCTCCAGCTTGTTAATGTGCTGACTCACTCCCGGCTGCGTCATAAATAACTTTTCCGCGGCTTTGGTAAAATGTTCCATATCAATCAAAGTAACAAATGTCTTAAGCCATACCGGATTTAACATCAAAGACCTCGCTTAGCACTTATTCATCAAGCCGAACTCAACCAGACTCAAACAGACCATAACATAAAATTATCATTTTAATGATAAATGATAATTTTAACTAATAGTTTCGATTTTCTAAACTGACGCCATCAATATGAATGAGTAATAAAGCTTCTTGAGGTATCAACAATGAAAATGAATCACGTCGGCATAATGGTAGGCAATATGGAGCAAGCGGTGGAGTTTTATACGCAAGTGCTTGGTCTGCGCATTGTCATGAACAACACTAAAGTGATTGAAGAGCGTGAAAGCGCAATTGGGCGCATGTGTATCGCGGTATTTGGTGAAGGTTTTGAAGGGTTTAATATCGCCCATTTAGTGACAACCGATGGTATTGGCGTCGAATTGTTCGAAATGAAAAGCCGTGACCAACGTCATATCATCGACTTTGGCCGTTTAGGTATTTTCCACTTCTGCTTACAAACGGATGATTTTGAAACAGTAATGGGTAAAACCGAAGAGTTTGGCGGAAAAGTAAGAATGGATGTTATGCGCTATCATCCTGAAGATGATACGAAACCAGCAAAAATGGTGTATTTAGAAGACCCGTTTGGCAACCTATTTGAGCTGTATTCACATAGTTATGAAGAAACCTACGGCAGTGATTATGAATAACTAAAGTTTAAGCGAGGCTAGTCAGATATTAATTGCATGCATTCATCTTGTTTTGAAATGCATGCAATAACACTCAAGAAAATGCTATGTTGATATTAGCGCTAACGCTGATTTGGTTTTTAAAAAGACACAGGTTTGCATTGTATGAGTGATATTTTATCTGTCGAAGATTCTGAGCATAAACTTAATTTACGTAACCTTGAGCTAAGTGATTATCCGCAACTTAAAGAAGTAATGGATTTGGTTTATCCTGACTGGGATGACACTTGGCCGATAAAACAATTTAAAGCACAGTTAGCTACCTTCCCAGAGGGGCAAATGTGTATTGAAGATCACGGCAAAATTATTGCCGCAGCATTTTCACTCATTGTTGATTATGACAAATTTGGTGATCACCACACTTATGAAGAAATCACCGGTGACGCATACCTGACCACCCACGATCCTAAAGGTAATGTGCTTTACGGTGCTGAGGTATTTGTTCACCCAGATTATCAGGGCATGCGTCTTGGCCGACGACTTTACGAAGCACGTAAAGAGCTTTGCCAAAGCCTAAACCTTAAGTCAATTGTAGCGGGCGGCCGCATTCCTAATTATAAAAATCACGCCAAAGACCTATCTCCACAAAAATATATTGAGTTAGTGAAAAAGAAAGAGCTTTACGACCCAATATTAAGTTTTCAGCTGTCGAATGACTTTGAAGTTAAGCGCCTGTTAACCGGCTATTTGCCTGAAGATAAAGAGTCGAAAGGTTATGCCACCCTGCTCGAATGGACCAATTTATATTATGAGAAAGAGCAATCACCGCTTTTTGGCGCGGTAAAAACCTCTGCCAGAATTGGCTGCGTGCAATGGCAAATGCGGCCAGTAAAATCGGTGGATGAATTAATTCAGCATGTTGAGTTTTTTATTGACGCCCTCTCTGATTATCAGTGCGATGTTGCTTTACTGCCGGAACTGTTTAACGCGCCGTTAATGGGTATTGATGTTCATAATACCTCGCTAGATTCCATCAAAGCATTAGCGACATATTCTGAGCAAACTATTGAAGCTATCTCGAAGTTAGCGGTGAGTTACAACATCAATATTATTGCAGGCTCGCTGCCAGTAATGGAAGAAGGGCAACTTTATAATGTCTCTTATTTTTGTCGCCGTGATGGCACGCTTGAGTCGCAATATAAGTTACACCCTACGCCCCATGAAAAGCGCGCTTGGATCATGAAAGGTGGTGATGACTTAAGGGTGTTTGATACCGACTTTGGTAAAATTGGTATTTTGATTTGTTACGACGTTGAATTTCCAGAACTTGCGCGTATTCAGTCTGAGCAAGGCATGAAAATATTGTTTGTGCCATTTTGGACAGATACTAAAAACGCCTACCTGCGCATACGTTGTTGCGCCCAAGCTCGGGCAATTGAAAATGAATGTTATGTTGCCATTGCCGGCAGTGTCGGTAACTTGCCGAAAGTGGACGGTGCTGATATTCAATATGCACAATCAGCAGTATTTTCACCGTCGGACTTTTCATTTCCTCACGATGCAATAATGGCGGAAACCACGCCTAATACCGAAATGACCTTAATTGTTGATCTTGATTTAGAAAAACTCAGCACACTGCGCAATGAAGGCTCGGTAAGAAATTATTTAGATAGACGCCGCGATTTATATCAAACTAAATGGATCGGTAATAACGACGATTCTTAATAATGTGTTGAGGTTACCACTTAAAGCACAAGCCTTATGCAGCTTACATATTAACTCGTTTATTCTAACTTAATGGCAAGCTGCGATGTTTGTGCTAACGCTTGGCAAGATAAAATTAAGCCACGCGCTTGCTCTTCTTCTGTCAAAAATAGGTTATCAAGCATGTTAACCTTTCCAGATAGCAACTGACACTGACAGCTGCCACAAACACCTTCCAGACAGCTATAGGCTACATCGATATTGTTACGTTGCATGGCCGCTAATAGCGTTTCGTTACTATTAACTTGTATTGTATTTTTACCCGCTTCACTATCAACAATTAACGTAGCTGCCCTACTGGTGACATTAGCTGGCTTTGTGTTAGTTGACGTAGCATTGTTATTACCAAAACTTTCCTGATAAATTGCTTCGCTGTTGACCTTATTAGCCACTAATACACTGTTAACCGTCTGCATAAAGCCGCTAGGACCACATAAATAATAACTGGTTTCATCAGCAGCGTTATTTGCTTGTGCCTTTACAGTATTAACTAATCGATATTCCCGCAGAAACCGTTCAATGATCGCAGAATTAATGCGACCCGTTTGCCATGCCTTATCGCCAGAGAACCAACCGGGTTTAGTTAATACATGGGCAATGCGAAATTTAGTAGAATATCGTTGCTGTAAGTGGTTAAGCGCCTGATCAAAAATAATCGATTTTTTATTGCGCGAACTATAAAGCAAGGCAATCTGGCTATTTGGCTCTTGTTGTAAAATTGTCGTTATCATTGAATAGATTGGTGTAATGCCCGAGCCCGCCGCGAAAAAATAATAGCATTTGTTATCAGCTGAATTGGGTTTAACACTAAAGCGGCCACAGGGCCTGCTTACCTCAATACTTTGTCCTGCTTTAATTGTCGATAACAGATAATTCGACACTAAGCCCTGATCAACACTTTTGATGGTGAGTCGTATGCCTTGAGTTTGCGCATCGTTACTAATTGAATAACTACGAATATAAGCCTTATTGTTAATCTGAACTCTAACATTCACGTATTGGCCAGCTTGCCATTCAAAAGTCTTAGCTAACGCTAACGGCAAGTTAAGTAGCAAGGACTTTGTCGACTTAGCTTCTTTCACAACATTCGTTACTGATAGCCTAAAAAACTCCATGACTTACTCACCTTTCTTTTTATGTTTATTTAATCTTCATGCGTTCAAAGTTCAGAACTCACATTGTTAAATAATCTTGGGTTAAAACCAATAGCTATTAAATCAAACTCTGGTTAACCAGTTGATAATAATTAAGTTTTTATCTGCTTTTAGAGTGATTATCACTGTCAATATTATTTACATTCTGCATTTTACAAGTTAACACCTTTCACTTAACTAACTAATAATTATCGTTTTTATTACTTTGGTACATATCTAGCTTGACCTCACCCCGATACCAGTATGTGCGTTGTTATTCGGTAATCACCTTCTAATGGAAATAAAATAATATGCACTTGGAGCTAAAAATGACTATCAAGTTTTATATAAAACAACTATTTGCTATAGCGTTGCTAGGGCTAACCTTGAATACCAACGCTAATATTATCGACTTTGAAACCTTTAACATTCGTAATCATGATGGTAGTACTAATGCACCATGGGACGGAACTATGTCGATTACTGAAAATGTCAGTGGAACTGGCTTTTCGGCAATTACTCCAGAAAGTGGCCAAAAAGTCGGCTATGGTACAAATGCCTTTGATGGCATGCAAATCAATCTTTTTAATACAGTAAATTGGGATAAAGTGAGTGGCAGCAGTGCTTTACCTTATTTAAATATGTGGGTAACAGACGGCACGAACTATGCCGTAATTTCGTCGGAAAATGACTACCGTGGGCAAGATTTTCAAGCTCGTCAAGAATGGAAGATCTTTGAATATACGCCAGGCGACTTTGATTGGCTATTTAGCGCCGGCGACGGCACTCGTAACAATCAATACCTTCTGCTCGACGGCGTCAATGTTACTCTTGCAGATTTTGCCGATAATATTATGTTATATAGCGGCCCTGTTGGTGCAACACCCGGCGTAGGCACAGGAGCACCGCGCGGAGGTTATGGTTTCAATGTTATTTTTGGCGATACCCAAGCTAATTTCATTGGAGATTATGCCATCGAAAATTTAGTGGTTACCTATAATGACCAACGTTACATTGCTGGCAATATCACTGACGTACCTGAGCCTTCAATGCTTGCCATATTTGCTGTAGCTATTTTCGGGCTCGGCCTTCGCTTCAAAAAGCAAATATAAGCTTGGGCTAAACAAATGCATTGAATAAAATCAGATAAATAAAATTTTATAAAAGCACCTTCACTGGTGCTTTTTTATTGCCATAACTTAATTGCACTTTAATTGCTTTGCAGCTTTTTCTATTTATTTGTTTTTTACCCCCCTGCTCTACTCTCTCTTTTTTCCTCCTGACACATTAAATGCAAATAAAAACAATTATCATTTGATATATTTTATTGACTATTTATAATTCCCCCTAAAAATAATTAACCTTTGCTAAGAGATATAACAATGAACATTAAACTTTTTGCGCTTTCACCTCTGGTATTAGCGCTAGGTCTTCATGCACAAACGACCGAAACTGCCTCAAATGACACAGCTAACGATAACCTTAAAGATATTGAAACCATTCGCATTGTCGGAAGCAGAACACAACGTATCAGCTCTGGTGCCACTGGCCTAGGGTTAGATAGTTTCGATACCCCGCAATCTCTTTCAATCGTTGAACAAGAAACGATTTCTAATTATCAGCTTAATGATATTAATTCGTTGTTTAAGCAAGTTACCGGCATAAACGTTGATCAGTCAGAAACCGATCGCACTTATTTTAATGCTCGCGGGTTTGATATCACCAGTATGCACGTTGATGGCGCTGGCATTCCGTTTGGTGATATTTTTGTTGGTGATCTCGATACGGCAATTTATCAAAAAGTTGAGTTTATTCGCGGTTCAAATGGCTTAATCACTGGTTTAGGTAACCCTTCAGGAACGGTGAATTACGTGAGAAAGCGCCCAGGAAATGATCCACAGGCTAGCGTTGATTTAACGTTAGGAAGATGGTCTTCAATGCGTGCCGTTGCCGATGTTTCAACACCACTAACTGAGTCTGGAAGTTGGGCTGCCCGCACTGTGGTGGTTCATCAAGATAAAGAAAGCTGGCTCGACTTATATCAAAACAACAGAACCGTATTTTATGGTGTGATCGATGGCCAAATTGGTGATGCAGTTGAGCTAACTGTTGGTTACAGTCACCAAGAAAATAATAGTGATGGCGTTACTTGGGGTGCGGTACCATTAATTTATGCTAATGGTACGCAAGTTAATTATCCTAGAAGCTCAACGACAGCAATGGATTGGACGTATTGGAATACCTTAAATAAAACCGCATTTGCTGAGTTAACTTGGTATATCAACGAAGATTTAAATTTCACTAGTAAAGTTAATCATATCGACTACCAAGATAAGTCTGAACTATTTTACACCTACTCCAACACTGGATTAGATCCTGACACAGGCTTAGGCATGTTGGGCTATCCGGGTAAGTTTAAAGCGGATGATAAAACGCTGATATGGGACAACTCTCTTCAAGGAACGTTTGATGCTTGGGGCTTAGCCCATACGTTTAATTTAGGAATAAGTATCGCTGATGCCGATACTAATGATTTAGATTACGGTGCGTTATCTGGCTTTGATCCTATGCCAGCCTTGCCTGGCTGGACAGGAAAAGAGGTGACAAGACCAACATGGGCTCAACCCTACAAAGCTGGCTTTACTGACGTCACCTTAAATCGTTTCTATGGTGCATTACAGTTAGCAGTTACTGAACAGCTCGACTTAGTATTGGGCGCTAGTTTTATTGATTATGAAAATAAAGGTGAGTCTTGGGGCGCATCTACCTCAACTTCAGAAGATGGCAGTAGCCCTTATCTAGGCTTTACTTGGGAGCCAATTAAAGATCTTAATTTTTACGGCAGTTATAGCGACATTTATCAACCACAGTACTATTTAAATGAAGATCTCGAACCGCTTGGCTCTGCCGAAGGTCGTAGTTATGAGATTGGTGTAAAAAAACGCTTTGAAAATAACTTGTTACTAAGTTTAGCCTTGTTTAGAACCGAACAAGAAAACCTGTATGAATTTATCGAATACGGTGATGGTGACGGTATCGATGATGATGATTATTCGGATGACTTTAACTACGCGCTTTACCGTGGTGTATCAGTAGAATCTAATGGTATTGAGCTGGAAGTATCGGGACAAGTTAATGAAGAATTATCACTGCAAGGTGGTTTTACTGCATTAACCATGGATGACGAGCACGGTGACGATGCCCGCACATTTATCCCGCGCAGAACATTTAAGCTGTTAGCTGACTACGCGCCGAGCTGGCAAGAAAATTTACATGCTGGCTTGTCGTTACGTTGGCAAAGCAAAACATATTTTGACTCAGGTTATGGTCGAATTTCCCAAGAAAGCTACGCGCTAATTGGTGGCTATATTCAATACGATATTAATCAACAGATTAGCCTTAGCGTAAACTTAGACAATATTACTGATGAAAAATACCTAAGTTCTGTTCGAACTGAACAAGCGTTTTACGGCGCGCCAACCAACTATAGTATCAGCATGCGTTGGAACTATTAGTAGTCTGCTTACTGTAGTTCAGGCTAGTAGCTTTCGTGTTAGCAGCTAATATAAAAAACCCGAGCTTAGCTCGGGTTTTTCGTTTAATGATCAATCAATTAATGTCGATTACTTCTTTACATTTCAAAATAAAATGGCTGACGTTTTTTATCGTAATTACCAATTTCATTCATGGTATCAGCATCATATAAACGACCATTCACCATCACGTGTGACACTTTATCGCTAATACGAATATCTTGGGTGATATCGCCATCAACAATCATGATATCAGCCAACTTGCCCGCTTTTAATGATCCGAGTTGACTATCAAGCCCTAAAGTTTTCGCGGGTGAAATTGTCGCGGTACGCAACGCTTGCAGTGGCGACATGCCACCTTGTGCCATCATCCACATTTCCCAATGCATGGCTAAACCTTCACGTTGACCGTGACCACCAGCATTCACTTCCACACCTAAATCCTGCATTTCTTTGGCTACGCGGGCAACATTTAAGTGGTTGTAATGATGATGTGGCGCTTTGGTTCGGCGCATTGAAACTGGATCAAGAAACTCGGCCGGTACATATTTACTTAAACGAGGGTGCTTCCACACTTCCGTTGTATCGTACCAGAAGTTTTCGCCTTGAATACCGCCATAAGCAACGCCCATCGTTGGGGTATAAGCCATGCTTGATGCCGACCAAAGCTGCTTAATATCAGCATAAATATTTTCAGTCGGAATTGAGTGCTCTAAGGTAGTGTGACCATCAACTAACATGGTTAAGTTATGTTGAAGCAATGAGCCACCTTCAGGTACCACCATCATTTCCAATTCACGCGCTGCCTGAATAAACTGCTGACGTTGGTTACGACGCGGCTGGTTATAGCTTTTGACACTAAAAGCGCCGGCTTTTTTCAGACGTTCTACATGGAATTTGGCGTCATCTAAACTGTCAACATGCGAGGTATAACCTGCAACAGTTGCACCATATAAAATGGTACCCGTTGAGAATAAGCGTGCGGCGACGATATCACCGGCCTTTTGCATCTCACTGGCGGCAAAAAACTCTGTGGTATCATTTGATGGATCATGAATGGTGGTTACCCCTAGCGCTAAACCAGCATAGTTTTTCCAGTTTTGCTGAGGGATAATTTCTTCAACACCTTGCGGGCCATGGGCGTGCGCATCAATTAGACCTGGCATAATAGATTTACCAGCAATATCAATTACTTTAGCGCCACTTGGAATAGTAACTTCCGCCTTAGTGCCAACCGCTTTAATGACATTACCTTCAACAATAACTACGCCATTATCAATAACTTGCTCACCTTCCATGGTCACGACTTTACCACCAACAAAAGCGATAACACCTGATGGCTTATCAACATCATGTTTAAAGCCTAAGTAGGTTTGTTTCGGCTCTGCTGCTTTATCATCTGCTGCCGATTTTTCGTCATCCGACTTGGCTGTCGCTAGCTCAAATAAACCGTCAATGGGTGCCTGATATAAATCAGCACCTAAGCTCCAATAAATTTCATCAGAGTCAGCATTCCAGCTAATGCCTTCACCGGCGCGAACAGACAATTGTTTAACCGGTAAATTATGGGCTTTTGGCCCAGTATCAATAACATCACCACGTTCAATATATGGCGTTACAAAAACTTTAAAGCGTTCTGCAAAGGCTACGTGCGAGCCATCTGGCGATACTTTATATTCTGTAGCAAATTTACCTTGGTAAATGGTTTTGTCGTGCTGACCATCTAAATCAATGCGTGCTAACTGAGTTTGCTCACCATGTCGCACGACGTAAATGCGATTATTATCGGCGCCAAAGTGTGGCTGCAAGCCATTTTCCGTGACTAACTTGGAATCACCACCTTTGCTTGATACCGCATAAATTCCGGGATTTAAACCCCAAATAGGGTTAGTGATATAGCCGCCAGAAATTTTACGATACACCACGGTTTTACCATCAGGTGAAAAACTTGGTTCAACATATTTACCCGGCTCATTGGTGATCACTTTGCCTTTACCACCGCGGCTAGAAGCAACGCGCACTTGGCCTAGCTCTTTATCATCCCAACTGACATAAACAATTTTTTTACCGTCGCGCGAGAAGCTTGGGTTAAATTCAAAATGATCCGACTGTTTTGTTAAACGTTGTGGCTTACCGTTTGGTAAATTACGGGTATAAATATGCCCCATCGCTTCAAAAACTACGCGCTTGCCATCAGGTGAAACTTCAACATCACGCAACATTTTTACGTCAAACTGATCTTGATCTAAATGTTGTTGGAAGCGTACTGCGGTTTGCAGCTTTTTCTCAGTTTCTACACTAAACGGAATAATGCTCGCTTTTTTAGTTTTTATATCTAATTGATTAATTTTACCGTTTGCCCAGAACACTATGCTGCTGTTATCCGGCGTCCAGGCCATAGTTGGGTAAACCCCGTGAATGGCCCATGTTTCTTGCATATCACGTTCAAGGTCATCATAAATCAGTGTTTCTTGACCATTTTTTAAGTCATATAAATACAGCTTAGATTGGAAATCATCGCGGCTGATGTATGCCAAAAAGCGACCGTCAGGCGATGGGGTTGGGCGAATTGCGCCACCTTTACCTGAAATCAATACTTCAATTTCACCAGTTTCTAACTCTAAGCGCTTAATCTTATAAATGCCTTTTTCAGAGTCTTTACTGTAATGGAAAGTTTTACCTGGAGTGGCATCTTGCGAGAAGTAAACATATTTGCCATCAGTTGAAAATGCTGGTTCGCCTAAATCTTTTTGTTGATTTGGACGTTTAGTTAACATTACGCCATCACCACCTGTTTTATGGTAAAGCCATACTTCACCTGCACCTAATGATCGTGAACCTGTGTAGTGTTTACGGCCTACTAAGTAATTACCGTCGGGTGACCATGCAGGGCTATTAAGCAAACGGAAGGTTTCATTAGTTACCGCTTGGTTATTGGTGCCATCAGTATTCATAATCCATAAATTATCACCGCCGGCTTGATCAGAAGTGTAGGCAATGTGTTTGCCGTCTGGGCTAAATGTTGGCTGCATTTGCCACGCAATATCCGTCATTAATGGGGTTGCTTTACCACCAGTAATTGGCATGGTGTAAATATCACCCAATAAATCAAAGGCGATGGTTTTACCATCAGGGCTAACCGAAATATTCATCCAAGTGCCTTCGTCGACACTGATTTTAATTGAAGTAAACTGTCCTTGCGGATCATTAACTGACCATTCTGATTTTTTGTCATCGCTGGCAACAACCGATGTTGAAAATGCCAAGCCCAGCGCAACCGCTATTGCAGATAATTGTGAAAGTCGTTTAGACGTATGTTTAAACATAGTTGAAACCTATTTTAGTGTAGCCTGCTGGCTTTATAATTTTGTTCACTAAAATAAAACATATCGACAAGAAAAAGGTAAGCACTTTACGTTAAGTCGCCGGATTTTTTCGATATTTCCAATATTAAGCAATAATCATTTAGATAAGGCAGCCCGACAAAGTGTCGACATTTCATACAACCTGAAGACAATACCATTTCATTCAATTGACAAGCCCATGAAATATCTGACAATTAACATGAAGGTGTGATAATTGCTTAACGCTTAGTGGCTAAATTATTAGGAACATTCCGGCATTCTTTGGACTATTGCCAGCCAATGCGATCTGTTCACCAATGGAGGACAGATATGTCTGCACATCACAAAAAGTATACTAAACGATCATACGTAAAATTTTCATTACTAGCCTCAGCAGTCATTTTTTCAACGCACAGCCTTGCCCGCACCATTACCGTCAATACTACTAATGGCACCATTAATGGTATTGGCTCTGGCGGTACCTTTAACGGCACCAAGTTTACGGTTCAAACGGCGCAAGGAGGCAATGTTACCCAATTTGTGTTTCATGGCGATCTAAATATCAATGCTGGTGATAGAGTAGTAGGCACAGGTAATAAAGGCGCATCATTTTTAGTCGGGAATAATGCCAATATCGGCAGTAGTGTGTTGTTTGATTTTGATGGTAATGGCCAAAATGGGGCTGCAGGAGGTGGCTCTGGTGGTAATGGCGGCTCTGGTGGAAGCGGAGGTTCTGGTGGCTCTGGTGGTAACGCGCAAGAAGGAGATACTCTTACTATTGACTTACCCCCTCCACTTCCCGATATCACATTGAATTCTCCAGGTGGCTTCGGGGGAGCCGGTGGTGATGCGGTTTGTACAACTGTTGTAGGCATATGTGTAGCTGTTACTAATGACAATGGCTCTAATGGTGGTACTGGACAAGGAACAGCAGGCCAGTCTGGCAGCACAGGAGGTTCTGGGTTAGCAGGTAGTAAAGGACAAAATGGCACCAACGGTATTGGTTCAACAGGCGCAGGGACTGGTGGTACATCTTCGGGAAACAGTAACGGTGGTACTGGAGGAAAAGGTGGTGCAGAAGGTAGTGGTGGTTACGGTGGTGCTCATGCAGGTGCAATTGAAATCCCATTAGCTGGTATAAGAATTGGTGACGGCGATGGCCAAAATGGAGGTAACGGTTATAGTGGTTCAGCTGGCACTTCGGGCTCTAACGGCGCAACTGGTGCAAATGGCGGGTATGGCCAAGGCGGTACTAACACCGGCGCTGGCATGCTTATTTCTGGGGGTAGTGGCGGTGGCGGCGGTGCAGGAGGCTCCGGTGGTGGCGGCGGCGGCGGCGGTGGCGGTGGCGGCGTTGGTGGCGGTGGTGGCGGTGGTGGCTCCGCTACCGGCTTTTCAAGTGCTGTCGACGGGGGTGCTGGTGGCAATGGCGGTGCAGCAGGTAATGGTGGTCGCGGTGGTGATGGCACTGATGGAGGAAATGGACACTTGGGTGGCGGAGGCGGTGGCGCATTAGAAATTATCGCCAACGGTCGTGTTTCATTAGTAGGTAACTCCTATTTTGATGCAAGTGGTGACCATGCAACTTCCGTGTACAGCAATATTAACACCGGATTAAATTCAGGACGAAACAACGATAGAACATACGGCGATTCAGGTTCTAATGGAAGTTCAGGTGAAAGCGATGAATTTGTCGGTGGTGGAGGAACTGCCGGTGATGGCGGCAGAGGTGGCAATGGTGGCAGTGGTGGCAATGGTGGATTGGGTAGCTATGGCGGATATGGTGGCGGCGCTGGTGGCGGTGCAGGTGGTACTATAAAAGTAGTCGGCACAGCTATTACAGGAGTTTTTAGGGCAGGAGTCAGCGGAGGAAGCGGTACTAATGGCGGAGAATCTGGTGGTGGTGGTCGAGTTATCGTTGCGACGAATGCCGATGACAACCTATTAATACAACATGGTGGTGCCAATAGCTTTACCAAAACTAGCGGCACTCAATATGATAACCCTTTTTCGTTAGGTCTTGATAGCACAGCATTGATTGCTGATTTATTAGGTGGTGCCGATACGTTTGGTTTCTTGGATGGCATTGGTGCCAACCATTCTTTTTTCGATCCCTTATTTGCTGGAATGCCAAGTAATGCGTTAGCTTCTGTTTTTCGTATGGATTTAGGGCCAGCAAAATATAGTGACAACTATGAAGGATTCGATATGCTATTTTTTGTCAATTTGCTCGGCGATGACTTGCTAGATGCACAGCTTGGCTACGATCCTGCAGCTAATGATCCCAATTTTATGCAATCATTAATGATGGGCGGCTTTTCAACAACGGCCGCTTTTGGTGGTACAGGACCCGTTATGCAAACAACATTAGGTGGTTTTAGTGTTTTTGGGACGCTGATCAGTGGAAATGGTTTTATTAATGCCAGTGTCGCTGGTGCAAATGATGTCTCAGGCGCAAGGCTAAATAATGGTGAATTTGCATTTTTAACCGCGATTGAACAACCAAAACCCAATGACATTCCTGAGCCAAGCACTTGGCTGTTATTGATGGTAAGCATTTTAATACTCAAAAGGAAGCATTTCGCGAGATAACTAAAAACAAAAGGTAAGTAGCATAATTAGTCACCAATGCTACTTACTTTTTATATCCCCAGCGCGGCATAATTGACTGATCAATATTTAAATGGTCCAGTATCCGTCCCACCATAAAATCAACCAAATCGTTAATTGACTCAGGGTTATGATAAAAGCCCGGTGCCGCCGGCATAATGGTGGCCCCAAGCTCAGATAAACTCAGCATATTACGCAAATGAATGGTTGAAAATGGTGTTTCTCTTGGCACTAAAATTAACTGGCCACGCTCTTTAATCACCACATCGGCAGCACGTTCAATTAAGTTATCACTCATACCTTGGCTAATAGCTGCTAATGTTCCAGCTGAGCAAGGACATACCACCATTTGTTTAGGTGCCGCCGAACCGGAAGCGACCGGAGAAAACCATTGCTCTTTGCCAAACGCAATAATTTGCTGCGATTTAGCCGAAAAATAGTCCACCAAGAACTGGCTAGCTGCATCCGGCGAAGCGGGTATTTTTACGCCAGTTTCAGTATCAAAAACCACACGTGCCGCACTCGACATCAACACATAAACTTGCTTATTCGCTGCCACCAAACAATCAATTAAACGCAAGGCGTAACAGGCGCCCGACGCACCGGTTATAGCAACGGTAATTGCACCGTCAAAACCTTGCTGCTGAGCAGAATTAATTTCAGTATTCATGTTTTATTCTACTCCTAACAACTATTGGCCAGCTTTGACATGCGTTAACGCTTCAAGCAGTTTAGTATGAAAACCGCCAAAGCCGCCATTACTCATCACCACTATGCTATCACCTGCTTGGGCATGATTCACGACCGCATTAACAAGGGCGTCAATATCGGCTTCGGCAACGAACGGTTGTTGGCACTGCGCTTGTAGATCGGCCACCGACCATTTCACTTGCTCTCCTTGAAACAGATAAACCTGATCAGCTTTAGTCAGTGATGCCGCCAAAGTATTTTTATGAACTCCACTTTTCATGGTATTGGAACGTGGCTCTAACACCGCCAGCACTCTACCCGTTCCAACATGTTGGCGCATGGCATCTAAAGTTTTAGCTATTGCCGTTGGATGATGGGCAAAATCATCATAAACTTTGATGCCATTAATTTCACCGCGCAGTTCAAGGCGGCGTTTGGTATTGATATATTGGTCTAACGCTTCAATAGCTACCTTTGACGGCACGCCAGCATGACGTGCAGCACCAATGGCCATTAACGCATTGTCGATATTAAAATCACCAATTAATGACCAGTTCACCTGCCCTTGCAATGCGTCATTAAAATACACATCAAAACAGCTGCCATCTTCTTGATGTTTTTTCGCATGCCAACCCTGAATATTGTCACCAAATAACATCGAATGTTCGGTCGGCGTCCAACAGCCTTGCTCAAGTGTTTCATTAACATAGGTTTCATTCGCTGGCGATAAAATCAAACCATTGCTTGGTACCATACGGATCAAGTGATGAAACTGTTTTTGAATATCACTAATATCATTAAAAATATCGGCGTGATCAAATTCCATATTGTTGATCACTAAAGTTCTTGGTCTGTAGTGCACAAACTTAGAACGCTTATCGAAAAACGCCGTGTCGTATTCATCGGCCTCGATAACAAAAAATGGTGACTCACCAAGGCGTGCTGATACCTCAAAGTTTTGCGGGACACCACCAATCAAATAACCTGGCTTCATATGAGCATATTCTAAAATCCAGGTTAACATGCTGCTGGTAGTGGTTTTCCCATGGGTGCCCGAAACCGCTAGCACCCAGCGCTCTTTTAACACATGCTCTAGCAACCATTGTGGCCCGGAAGTATAAGCAATATTGCGATCAAGCACATATTCCACCATAGGATTACCGCGTGCCATAGCATTGCCGACAATCACCATATCGGGTTCATCAGCCAAGTGCTTAACATCATAACCTTGCATTAATTCAATACCGAGCGCTTCAAGCTGAGTACTCATTGGTGGATAAACATTAGCATCACAACCAGAAACCCGATAACCAAGCTGCTTGGCAATGGCGGCAATACCGCCCATAAAAGTGCCACAAATACCAAGAATATGTACGTGCATAACCATAGTTTTTAATCTAAACCTCAATGTGCGCCAATATACCTGACATCAGATAGAATGGATACCGAGCAGACGTGACTTTATGACAATCTCCGAACAAAATTCATTGATTTGTCATTGCATTATGCCGTGAGATTGCCGAATATTTACTGGATATCTTGTCCCGTAAATGTCCAGTAAAGCGTTAGCCAAATAACAAGGAGTTCATTTTGACCGCAGTTCAACTTCAGCAAATCAGCATTTATCCGATAAAATCGACCGCTGGCATTAATTTATCTAGTAGCTGGGTTGAACGTATTGGCCTGCCTTATGATCGCCGCTTTGTATTATCAGATGCTAACGGCCAATTTATCACTGCCAGAACCTTACCAAAACTCTGCTTGATTCAAGCCAATTTAACACCACATGGCTTAATGCTGACCGCACCTGATATGCCGTTATTGGAAATTCGCTATGATCAATGCACCAGTGATTACCAAGCGGTAACGGTCTGGCAAGATCAAATTTTAGCCCAACGCTGCCACGCAACGGTTGATTTATGGTTTAGCCAGTTTGTTGGTAAAACGTGTCAGTTACTGTTTTTTGGCGAACAATCTTCACGCCAAGTAAAAAATTCAACCGCACCACTGGCCTTTGCTGACGGTTATCCTTTGCTGTTAATTTCACAAAGCTCGCTGGATAATTTAAACAGCCGTTTAGCCAGCCCAGTTTCCATGCGCCAATTCCGCCCTAATTTAGTGGTGTCGGGCTGTGATGCTTTTGCTGAAGATAGTTGGCGACATATTCGCATTGGCGAAGTAGAGTTTGAATTAACCAAGCCTTGCTCGCGTTGTATTTTTACCACCGTTAATCCTGATACAGGAGATAAACATCATCAACAGCAGCCGCTCGCGACATTAAAAGAATACCGCCAAGTGGAAAAAGGTGATGTGATGTTTGGGCAGAACTTAGTGCCATTAAATAAAGGCCAAGTGCGTCTTGGCGACACGGTAACGATTATCGATACCCAATCACCGCCAAGTTTTATTGCTAGCAAAAAAACTGCAAAAAATGCGACTAATAAGTTAACCAAGAAAAAATCTTCGAACGCCACCACCCAAGATATTGAGCTAGTGTGCACCCATATTTATCAAGAAACTCACGACGTAAAAACCTTTGTTTTTACCAGTGAACAGGCTGAATTACCGCATTATATCGCCGGTCAACATTTACCGTTTAAACTGACGATTGGTGGCAAACAGGTGAATGCCATTTATACCTTAAGTTCTAGCCCAACGCGTCCTGAAACAATAAGCATCACCGTAAAGCGAGTTGAAAATGGCAAAGTCTCTAACTTTTTGCATGATCACTTTAAGGTCGGCGATAAAATTAGCGCAAAACCGCCTGCGGGCAAGTTTAATCTGGAAACTATCCAACAAAATAAGGTGCTGTTACTCAGTGCTGGCTCAGGCATTACCCCAATGTTATCAATGTTAAAAGCCTTTACGGATCAACATATTGATAAGAATATTGTCTTTTTTCATAGTGCCCGCTCAGAGCGCGATCTGATTGCCTTTGATGAAATAAATGCATTGGCACGCCAGCACGGCAACTGCACAGTAAGTTACACCTTAACCCAACGCGCTCTGCCACAATGGCAAGATTACCAAGGTCAGTTAACCAGTAAAATGCTCGGCAATATTCCCGACTTAATTAAGCGCGATGTCATGGTCTGTGGTCCAGAAGGTTTCAGAGAAAGTGCTAAGCAAAAATTACTGGCGTTAGGTTTGCCTGAGTCGCAATTTCATTTTGAAAGCTTTGGCAAAGCTAAAACGTCGACAAAACCACAACCACCAACAAAACAGCTGCCAGAAAACGTAAACATTCTGTTTGATTCATGGGATAAGTTTGTTGAAGGCAATACTAAAGACACCATTTTAGAACAAGGTGAAGCAGCAGGTTTAATTATGCCTTATTCCTGCCGCGGTGGTATGTGTGGCAGTTGTAAAGTCAAACTAGAAAGTGGTGAAGTGAAGGTAATGGCTGACGATGGCTTACTTCCCTCAGAAAAAGAGCAAGGCTATATTTTAGCCTGTAGTTGCGTACCAGAATCCGATATTGTTATAACTAAGCCATAAAAACCAAGCTATAAAAACTAAGCCATAACGCCTTGTTACTTTTAAGATGAAAAGTTTTAAGGTAAAAAATTTTAAAATGAATAAGCGAAAGCCGCGATGACGCCAGCAGTAACCTTTGCCGATAAACTCAAGCTAACCTACAACTTGTTAGAATACCATCACGACGCCAATGCTCCTTCGTTTGGCTTAGAGGCAGTTGAGAAGTTAAATTTGCCGGCAGAAGCGGTTTTTAAAACCTTAGTGGTGGCCTTAGATACTGGCGCGTTGGCAGTAGCTGTTGTGCCAGTAGCGCATCAACTTAATTTAAAAAATTTAGCAAAAGCGGCTAAAGCAAAAAAAGCTAAAATGGCCGAGCAAGCGCTAGTTGAACGTACTACTGGTTATGTGCTTGGTGGCGTTAGCCCGCTAGGTCAAAAAAAGAAGTTAGCGACCTTTATTGATAACAGTGCCCAAGCGTTAGATAAAATTTATGTCAGCGCCGGCCGTCGTGGTTTGGAAATTGAACTGACTCCAGCTGATTTAATTCAAGCGACGCAGGGTAAATTCGCCGCTATTGCCGCTGAATAAAATACACTTGGCTATTTACTTTTGTATTAACGAGATAAATTTTGCAATCATCTAATTACAAGACACTGGCACTTAACTGCGACTTAGGCGAAAGCTTTGGTGCGTGGAGCATGGGCAATGATCAGGCGATTATGCCCTATATTGACCAAGCCAATATTGCTTGCGGCTTTCACGCTGGCGATCCCTTAGTCATGCAAAAAACAGTAGCCTTGGCTGTTGCTCACAAGGTTAGTATCGGTGCTCACCCTAGCTACCCTGACTTGCAGGGTTTTGGTCGACGTTCAATACAGATGCAGTCCGATGAATTAATTGCTTGTTTGCATTATCAGCTCGGCGCTTTATCCGGCGTGTGCCACGCTCAAGGTCGGCAACTGGATTATATTAAGCCCCACGGCGCGCTTTATAACGATATGATGAAAAATATCGAACTATTTGAAGTGATTTGCCAAGCAATTCAATCTTTTAAACAAACTCAAACTTTAGTGATTCAAGCACTACCTGAGCCGCAAGTTTTTTTAACAATTGCCAAGCAATATGGTGTTAGCTTGCGCTTTGAAGTATTTGCTGATCGCAACTATTTAGATAATGGTTTATTGGTACCACGTAGTGAGCAAAATGCGGTTATTCATAACCCTGAGCTGGTGGTAGAGCGCCTCAAACAATTAGCTAGTACTGGCACACTTTTCAGTGTTGATGGCAAAACCCTGTCGTTAACTGCTGATACGGTTTGTGTGCATTCTGACACGCCAGATGCCTTAGCCTTAGTAAAATTACTCAGTAACTCTTTGAAGAATGTCTAGCTTGCAACCAGAAAAATCCAACATCCGCTTTGAGTGTTTAGGGGAAGATGCACTGTTATTAAGCTGGCCGGAAAAAGTCAGTCTTAAGCAACATCAGGAAATTATCGCGGTTCAACGAATGATCACCGAACGTTTTCGCCCGCTAATTACTGATACCGTAGTGGCTTATCACACTTTGGCAATTTTTTATCATGTTGAAAAAATCGCGGCGAGCGAATTTATTGAGTTAATCAAGGGATTAATCAATAACTTTGTAAGTAATAACTTTATAAAAAATAAGGTTTTAGGTGATAGCCCCGAAACAACCAATTCAAATGGCCATACTAATGCCGGTAATCTAGTGGTGATCCCAACCTATTATCACCCAGAAGCTGGCTGGGATTTAGCGGATGTCGCTAAGCGCACAAATCTCACTATTGAGCAAGTAATTAAGCACCATACCAGTACCAGCTACCATGCTTATGCCTTAGGTTTTTTACCTGGTTTTTGTTATTTAGCCAGCCTGGATAACCAGCTGATACTACCTCGCAGAACAACACCTAGAACACAAGTGCCTGCTGGTGCAGTGGCGATTGCCGCTGAACAAACAGCGGTTTACCCGCAAGCAAGCCCTGGAGGCTGGCATATTATTGGTCAAACCCCAAAAGCTATGGTTCAAAAAACCGCCTCTGGTCTTATTCCCACCATCAAAGTGGGTGACACAGTGCGATTTCAAGCGATTAATCAGCTAGAATTTGTGGAGTTAGGTGGCAATTTGATGGTTGAGCGTAAATAACATGAATAGCCCACAACCTGCATTAACCGTAGCCAAAGGACAAGCCAGAGTTAGCCTTCAAGATTTTGGTCGTCAGCATAACTTATCTCTTGGCGTGTCAACTTCAGGCGTGGCCGACGAATACGGCATGTATCGCGCCAATCAACTAGTCGCCAATAACGCAAACTGCCCTATTTTAGAAATAATGTTGGGTGGTGTAGAAATTCACGCACAAACAAGGTGTACCATTGCCGTTTACGGGCTAGATATTCGCTTAGAAATTAATGACAAAGCGGTAAATACCACACAAGCCATTACCCTTGAATGCAATGACAAGGTTGCAATACTGCCGTTTCAAAAAGGAATATATGGCTATCTCGCCATCAGTGGTGGTTTTAGCGCACAGCTATGGCTTGGCAGTGTCGTTGAACAAAATGTCAATCAAAGCCAATATTTTCAGGGGAGTATTGAACCAACTGATCCCACAATCACTTCAAGCTATATACGGTCAAACTTAGCCAATAGCCGACAGTTTTATGCAGAAAAAGAACTAACTCTGCGCTTTATACCGAATAATAATTATCAACAACTTAGCAAGGAGCTGAAAAAGTCACTAGAAAATTTAACTCTGACCATTGATCATCAATCCAACAAAATGGGTTATCGATTAACAGTAACTGACGATAACGCAGATATTGCTAAGGATATTACCACTGAAATAACGGCCAATAGCGCTAAGTTATCAACCCCAGTTAACTTTGGTCAGCTACAACTGCCTAGTAGCAAGCAGTGGATTGTTTTAATGAAAGATCGCCAAACCATGGGCGGATATCCAACGCTGGGAACGATAATGAGAATCGACCTATTTCGACTGGCACAAATGCGCCCAGGGTTGCAAGTTTCACTCAAAGCGGTAACCATTGAGCAGGCGCAAAGCCAATTAACCGCCTTTTACCAAAAATTAAAACTCATACCCTAAGCTAACAACAAAGCGATAATCGTCTTTATCAGGGGTAATGCCATTTTCATTTCTCTTAGGATTATCCACTCGGTCTAAATAAAAGGCCATATCAACATCAATATTACCAATAACATCAAATGAAAATGCCGCTTTTAAATGGTGGATTTGCTTGCCAGCGTCTTTGCTAACCCGTTGCAGTTGATAGTCTAAATCCAGATCGATGTCGTCTGTCATTTCCCATTCAATATTATTACTGATAATTAATACTGCTGAGTTTTCAGAGACTTTCTCACCCGCCTCTACATTGATATAAGCAGTTTTTTGATAACTTGGACCTGCTGCAATATTCCAAGTAAGTTTTTTAGTATCATAAAAATGGTAACCGATGCCCGGACCTAAGGTAGTTCGGTAATCGATATTACCTAACTCATCACTAAAGTATTCAAATCCAATCAACCGAAAGAAGGTGCGATGGGTAAAGAACCAATCATAGTTGGTCTTTAAGCGATCACTGTTGGCACTTTCAGTAGTTTGCCCAGTATCTTGGTCTTTGCTTTTACTTAAATTGGCGACGTAATCTATATCAAAGCGACTAACTGCACTGCGACGGTGAGCTTGGGCAGCAAAAGTCAGGTCGAGTTGTTCAGTATTACCTTTACGTAAATTAGCCCCCAAGTTAACTTTTGCAGACCATAAATCCGACTCGTTAGACTCAAGCCCGGTAATCGATAATAATTCGCTAAGCTCTAGAGCAACCGACTGTTCAGGACTGATCACGGTTAGTCTGCCCGCATTAACCCAAACTTTACCGGTAATAATTTCACCAGATTTCATACGTACGCTTTGCATATTCATACTGCGTATTTGCGCGACATCGTCTAAATCAATGACCTGAATGCCAAACTGATCACTATCAAATTTAAGCTGATGCTCAAATAGCACAATAATGTCGCCTTTTAACCATTCGCCTGAGGTGGTTTGCACCCAATCAAATTTTTGTTCAAATACAGGGTTAGGCGCATTTATCGGAGTGACATTAGTTTGTTTTTCACCAATTTGTTCTGCACTAGCAGAGTGAAAAAAACACAAGCCAGTCAAAGACAAGAAAAATACCAAGGTGTTAATGACAAAATTTTTCATAAATACGTTATCTGCGTCGTTTTCACTTATTGTTTTCGCTTATTTATGTGAAATAACCACACTACATAAGCTTAGCCTAGCATATAAATTCCATTGATCTCGGCAAAATCATCCAGCAAAGATCAACCCACTCTCGCTTAATTTTTCGCTTAGTGAGAATCAGCCGATATTTCATAGCTTTTCGCCATTGACCACTATAAAATACTGCGGTTTTATCTGCTTGGAGTAACGCGTGCTATTAATGATCGACAATTACGATTCATTTACTTTTAATCTTGTTCACTATTTTGAATCACTCGGACAAGAAGTCAAAGTCGCACGTAATGATGAAATAACCCTTGAGCAGATAAGCGAGATGGCTCCACACTATATTGTGATCTCCCCAGGCCCATGTGATCCTGACCAAGCGGGCATTTCTTTAGCAGTAATTGAAGAATTTGCAGGAAAAGTTCCACTACTTGGTGTGTGTTTAGGTCATCAGGCCATAGCTCAATGTTTTGGCGCTAAAGTGGAAAAAGCCCGCCAAGTTATGCACGGTAAAACCTCTAAAATTCGTCATAGTGGTCAGGGGCTATTTAACAATTTAAATCAACCTTTAGAAGTCACTCGCTATCACTCGTTGATTGTTAATCGTCAATCTTTACCAGCATGTTTAGAAATTACCGCATGGTCAACCGATGAACACGGTGAGTTTGATGAAATTATGGCACTTAAACATAGCAATTTGCCGATTGCCAGTGTCCAATTTCATCCCGAGTCAGTTTTAACTGAACAAGGGCATATACTCCTGCAAAATTTCTTGGCAGAATACCAAACAAGTACCACATCTAATTAATGTATTAGGCGCTGGTGTCGATACAAATTTCATTGACGTTAATAATAATTATCTTACATGCTGCTTTTTGAACAAAACGATCTTACTTGGTCAATCTATCAACGCTATATTAGTTTACTGATCGGTAAGGACTTTGCCAAAAAACAAACGGGTAAAGTTACCGTTACCGCTCAGCAAGATAGTGAACAAGCCAATCGACGTCGCCAACTACTGGAAGTTGAAGAGCAAACCAATCAAAGCAAGCTGATTAAAGCCCACGGTGAACAACATTTTCGTAACCAAGTACAAAATAAGTTTTTCACCCAAGTTGGTATAGAAATCAATGAAGAATTTGAAAACAAACAAAAATTCTATCAACAGTTTTTATCCATTGAAGATGCCGCGCCAGCAATTTTAGAGCTGTTATCTTTGCGAGCAGCATCAATCAATCGAGTAACACCATTAGTTAGTAGCCTAAGTTGGTTGGCTAATGAGGTGGTCAATTTAGTCAATAAACCCCAATATAGAAAGCGTGCCGACGTTAAAGTTACCGACTCTAATTTAGCCATCAGCTATATAGGGTTAGAAAACCTCAAACTGGTGATGCCAACCTTTATTTTAAAACATTGGTTGCCAATAAGTACGTCACCCTACCCGTTAATGAAGCGGAAACTGTGGAATGACAGCCTATCAATTGCTTTAGCCTCACGAGTGTTGGCAGAACAAGAGAATATAGACTGGTACACGGCTTTTACCGCAGGCATGCTATCAAACGTTGGCATATTAGCTGTCAGCCGTTGTTTTCTAGCAAAATACAATGAACTTTATAACCAAGAAATAAAAGATGCCTATGATAATCGTGATAAACGATTACATGACGCCTTAGTAAGTTTGGAAAACTCGCCGGAATTAATTTTAGAGCAACTCTCAAGCCGCAGTTATCAAGTGGGTGCGGATTTAATTGAACAAATGAACTTTGATCGGTTACCGATTACCGAGCCATTGTTTGACTTGGCGTTTTCACGCACCACCCAACAAATGAGCAAAATAGCGCAGGTAGTCACTAAAGCTAAGGCCTATGTTGCCTTTAGAAGCCTTGCAAAAGAAGAACTCATTGATAATGATGAAGCCAAGCGCTTTTTAGCAGCAGCTAAAATTACCCCAGCCGATATTGCGATACTGAAAAAAAGCGATATTGACCACATTAAATTGCACTTTGCCTAACCACTAATTTCTATTTAGTCGCGAAAAAAACAAAATTAGTCGCAAATTCACAGATTTTTTTTTGATTAGTTATGAAGTCTAGCTATATCTAAAAATTGAGCGATGTCGCTTTCCACCGCTGACAACACACTATGGTTAACAATTTTTAGCCAAAACATAGTTATGCACCTCAAGTGAATAAAACCATTAACCCCTTGATTTTACTGGCCTACAAAGCAATTTAAACAAGACAGTTGGAAATTTATCTGCCATACTGTTCGCCTTAAATTTGGCTGTTTTAGCTACAATAAATTACACAAGCCCCTAATCTAGCCCCTAAAGAGGAGATACAAATGTCAGATCATTTTCCTGTAAACCGTGCGTTATTTGACGATGTTATGGTGCCGAACTATTCACCATCAAGCGTAATCCCTGTACGCGGTGTAGGCTCTCGAGTGTGGGATCAAGAAAACCGAGAATTTATCGACTTTGCCGGTGGTATTGCCGTGAACTGTTTAGGTCACTGTCATCCGGCATTAGTTACAGCATTAAAAGAGCAAGGTGAGAAAATTTGGCATTTATCAAACGTAATGACAAACGAACCAGCATTACGTTTAGCAAAAAAATTAGTCGATAATACGTTTGCTGAAAAAGTATATTTTGCCAACTCTGGTGCAGAATCAAATGAAGCCGCATTAAAGCTTGCTCGTCGTTGGGCACTAGACGTTCATGGCGCAGAGAAAACACAAATTATTTCATTTAAGCAAGGTTTCCACGGCCGTACTTTCTTTACGGTAACAGTTGGTGGTCAAGCAGCATATTCTGATGGTTTTGGCCCTAAGCCAGGCGACATTGTTCACGCTGAATACAATAACCTAGATTCATTAAAAGCACTGATTTCTGATAAAACTTGTGCGGTAATGATGGAACCACTACAAGGCGAAGGCGGTATTGTTTCGCCAACACCAGAGTTCGTTCAAGGTGTACGTGACTTATGTGACCAACACAACGCGTTATTAATTTTTGATGAAGTTCAAACAGGCGTTGGCCGCACTGGTGAGTTATATGCATACATGGGCTTAAATGTAACGCCTGATATTTTAACCACGGCCAAAGCATTAGGTGGTGGTTTCCCTATCGGTGCAATGTTAACAACAACGGAAATTGCTCAGCATTTAAAAATTGGTACTCACGGCAGTACATACGGTGGTAACCCATTAGCTTGTGCAGTTGGTGAAGCAGCATTTGATACGGTAAACAACCCAGCAGTATTAACCGGCGTTAAATTAAAACACCAACTTTATGTAGATGGTTTAAACGCGATTAACGCTAAATACAATGTTTTTAAAGAAATCCGTGGTAAAGGTTTATTAATTGGTGCTGTTTTAACAGATGACTACCAAGGCCGCGCTAAAGACTTCTTAAACGCAGCAATGGAAGAAGGTGTTATGACCTTAGTTGCAGGCGCCAGCATTGTGCGTTTTGCTCCTTCGCTAATTATCCCTGATGCTGATATTGCCGAAGGTTTATCACGCTTTGAAAAAGCTGTAGCTAAATTAGCTCAGTAATACCACGTTACGACAAAATGCTTGTCAATTATGGCAAGCATTAACATCTACCGAGAAAGTCTTATGATTATTATACGCCCTATTCAAGCCAGCGATTACGATGACTTACACCGTATTGCTATCGAATCAGGACACGGTTTTACATCACTTCCTGTTAATGAAGAACTACTTCAAAACCGTATAACACGCTCAGAAGTATCGTTTGATGCACAAGTTACCCAACCAGGTGATGAGGGTTACTTATTCGTTATGGAAGATACTGAAACGGGTAAAGTTGTCGGAACAAGCGGCATTGAAGCGGCCGTTGGTTTAGAAGATGCCTTTTATCATTATCATTTAGGTAAAGTTGTACACAACTCGCGAGAGTTAGGTATTTACAATACGGTCGAAACATTATCGTTATGTAACGATTACACTGGTGCCACGGAAATCTGCACCTTGTTCCTAAGTGAAAGTCACCGCAAGAATAACAATGGCCGCTTTTTATCACGCTTCAGGTTCTTATTTCTTGCAGAGCACAGTGAGCGCTTCGCCGATACCGTAATCGCAGAAATGCGTGGTGTGTCAGATGAAAATGGTCGTTCGCCATTTTGGGCATGGTTAGAAGAGTTTTTCTTTTCAATGGACTTTCCAACCGCTGATTACTTAACTGGCATTGGTAAAAAAGTATTTATTGCCGAGCTCATGCCTAAGTACCCTATTTACGTAAACTTACTGAGCAAAGACGCTCAGCAAGTGATCAATAAAGTACATGACAAAACGGTACCTGCATTACGTTTACTTGAAAACGAAGGGTTTTCTCGTCGCGGCTATGTAGATATTTTTGATGCAGGTCCAACTGTAGAAGCGAATAAAAATAAAATTCGCAGTGTCGTTGAAAGCCAGAAATGTCAGGTCATTATTGGCGATGTTCAAGAAAAAGCTAAATACATTATTTGTAATACCAGTGTTAAAAATTTCCGTGCAACGCAAGCGTGTATTTCTATTAGAGAAACGGCTAATCAAGTGGTCATCAATCAAGATGTCGCTGACGCGTTAATGGTCAGTGAAGGCGATTGGCTGCGTTTTGTCGCAATTTAACACTTAGGTTTAAGAGGAATTACCATGACACAACAAGTTCAATTTATTAATGGTCAATGGCTTGCAGGCCAAGGCCATGCAATCACCTCAGTTAACCCTGCTCGTAACGAAGTTATCTGGCAAGGTAACACAGCTACCCCCGAACAAGTTGAAACCGCGATTTTAAGTGCTCGCAAAGCATTTGAAACTTGGGGCACCACAACATTAGCAGAGCGTATCGCACTAGCTAATAATTTTGCCGCGCAACTTGAAGAAAATAAAGAAGCTTTAGCGGAAGTAATCGCCCAAGAAACGGGTAAACCAATTTGGGAAACCCGTACGGAAGTTGCGGCAATGGTTGGCAAGGTGGCAATTTCTATTCGCGCTTATGACGAGCGTACTGGCACCGTAGAAAACCCAATGCCAGGTGCCAAAGCATTTATCCGCCACAAGCCTCATGGTGTAGTAGCCGTATTTGGCCCATATAACTTCCCGGGACATTTACCCAATGGTCATATTGTTCCAGCGTTAATCGCCGGCAATACGGTGGTATTCAAGCCAAGTGAACTAACACCTAAAGTTGCAGAGTTCACGTTAAAATTATGGCAAAACGCGGGATTACCAGCTAGCGTAATCAACCTAGTACAAGGTGAAGTTGAAACGGGTAAAGCACTGGCATCACACCCGCAAATTGACGGCTTATTCTTTACTGGTAGCTCGCAAACAGGCCATTTATTGCACGAGCAATTTGGTGGACAGCCAGGTAAAATTTTAGCGTTAGAAATGGGTGGTAATAACCCGTTGATTGTTAACGATGTAAGCGATATTAATGCTGTTGTTCACGATATTATTCAATCTGCTTTTGTTACCACAGGACAACGTTGTACCTGTTCTCGCCGCTTATTTATTGAAGCTGGAGAACAAGGCGATGCGATTTTAGCTAAATTAATTGCCGCAACTAAAGCGATTAAAATTGGCTACTACAATGACGAAGAACAACCGTTTATTGGTTCGATGATCTCTGAAAAAGCAGCCCTTGGCTTAGTTGCAGCGCAAGCACAATTAGTAGAGCTTGGCGGTCAACCGCTAGTAGAGCTTAAGCACCTAGAAGCAGGTACTGGTTTTGTTTCACCTGGTATTATTGATGTTACTAACATTTCGGCAATGCCAGACGAAGAACATTTCGGCCCATTATTAAAAGTCTATCGTTACACTAATTTTGATGCAGCAATTGATGAAGCCAATAATACCAGCTTTGGTTTGTCGGCTGGCTTACTAAGTGATAGCAAAGCGTTATACGAGCATTTCTTTAGCCGTATTCGCGCAGGTATTGTTAATTGGAACAAGCCAATTACCGGTGCTAGCAGTGCAGCGCCATTTGGCGGCATTGGTGCCAGCGGCAACCACAGAGCTTCTGCTTATTATGCGGCGGATTACTGTGCTTACCCTGTAGCTTCAGTAGAAGCTGAGAAAGTCACATTGCCAGCAAGCTTAAGCCCAGGCCTTAGCATCTAATATTGTATAAACTTAAATCTAAAACTAGCAGGTATTACTTTTCAAACCCACCTGCTAGTTTTAATAAAATTTAAATTGAGTATTAACTTTAAAATCGATTAAAATATCGGCTATGAGTTTAAAATATCAACTACAAACGGCAGGCTTCCGTCCTACGTTTTTCAAAAGTATCGATCAAATCTAGAATTCTGACGAATAGTTAGCGCACGCTTTCGTCATCAAAAAACTCACGTAAGCCTACGCTGACCCCAAAACACTCCTTAATGTATGTTTTATTAGGAATCATAATGACTGCGCAAGTAACACATTTATTTAACAACATTTGGCAAAACTATTTAGAAGTAACGCCTTCTGCAAAAAAAGTTCACGAACTATTAGGCTCAGGTAATGATGTGATTAATGACCACGTTGCCTACAGAACGTTTAACATTGAAAAAGTTAACTTAGAAAAGTTAGCTGCTCATTTAATTAAATTAGGCTACAAAGAATGTGGCGAATATCACTTTGAAGCGAAAAAGTTATACGCTAAACACTTTGAGCATGAAAATGACACGCTACCTAAAGTGTTTATTAGTGAGTTATTGGTTGAAAAATTTTCTCCTCAAGTACAACAAATTATCCATAACTTAGTAGACCAGCTTCCTGAAACTGCCGTAACTGAAGATAACTTTTTATATTCAGGTAAGCAGTGGAATGTTAGCTATCAAGACTACCAAACATTGCTTGCAGAAAGTGAATATGCAGCATGGATGGCCGCTTGGGGTTACCGAGCTAACCACTTTACCGTGAGCATTAATCATTTAGCTAATTATGATTGTATCTCAGCGGTAAACGAAGCTGTCAAACAAGGTGGCTTTACACTTAATAGCGCTGGCGGTGAAATTAAAGGTGATGAAACAGTTAAATTAGAGCAATCGTCGACAATGGCAGATGTTGCCAACGTTCAATTTTCTGATCAATTAGTGGCTATTCCTAGCTGTTTTTACGAATTCGCCAAACGCTATCCATTAGCTGATGGCAAGTTATACAGTGGCTTTGTAGCGGCATCAGCTGATAAAATTTTCGAAAGCACTAACGCTGCTGCCTAGTAGGAGTCAAGCGTTTATTAGCCCGCTATTTATGCGGGCTTTTTTATTTCTAAAATTCATTGAGATCATGAACTTGCTATCAAAGGGTTAAAAAGAGTAAAGTATTAACCATCTGCAAGCAAAAATGATTGTTATATGGTTACGGATACTGAAGGCTACGTTCACATTATTGAATACCTAACAGAACACTTAAACTTGTTCGAAAATGCCGAACAAGCGGCAAGCAGTAGTGAGTCTGTGATGGAAGTAATAGAACAAGAGTTAAGTGAGCAAATCATTCTTGTTTGTAGCCAAAATGAAGATCTAACCTTCAACCAACGTAATATGATCATTCGTGAAGTAGACGCTATAGTATACGACTTGGAAGAGATTCTATCTGCCGTGGTGAATAACCCCGTATCAGATCGTCAACGCACGTTTATCAAAGAATTTGCCAGCTTAATTAAAAACCTATTTGATACCGAAATACATAGCCTTCCACATTAGGGTCTGTTGATCTTCCAGTTTATTACTCTGTTGTTTTTGAAAAAGCGGTCAATCGCAGCGCTTAATATAAAGTTTGATTGTGCCAAATGCATATTAAGCAACAAAGAGTGACACTTTTTCAAAACAACCCGAAGGGCAATGGCTCATTTTCAACCTAACTGCGTTGAAAATCGTTAATGTAGCATAACTACATTACACTCTGTTCGCCTTGTCACCTTAAAATGGCCTATAGCAGAAACTAAAATGAAAAATCAACAGACCCTAGCTAATAATAAAATACTCCTTTAGCCGACACAGTTTTATCGCTACAATCAGCGACAAAATTTAAGAAAGAGGTTTTTTATGAAAGCGACGGTTAAATGGGTTGGTGACGAGTTATTTTTAGCTACTTCAGAAAGTGGGCATCAAATAGTATTAGATGCAAATGGTGGTAAAACTGCACCTAGCCCACTAGAAAACGTCTTACTATCACTTGGTGGATGTTCATCTGTCGACGTCGTTAGTATTCTCGAAAAAGCCCGTCAAAACATTGCAGGTTGCCGCGTAGATATTGAAGGAACGCGAGTAGATACCGTACCGCGTTTATTTTCTAAGATTCACCTGCACTTTGTAATTACTGGCACTGATGTCGCAGAAAAACATGTTGAGCGAGCTGTCAGCTTGTCTGCTGACAAATATTGCTCTGTCGCATTAATGCTAAATAAAACGGTAAAAATTACTCACGACTTTGAAATTATCGACGCTTAGGCGATCAAAAATACAAAAAAGGCTGAAATATTTCAGCCTTTTTTGTGTGCAATATTACCTGATAATTTTATAAATCCGACATCCAGTCCAATTGTTTATTTGCCTCTGCTTTCTTATCCATTAAATCGCGAATTAACGGAGTTAAAATCAACTCCATAGCAAAGCCCATTTTGCCACCTGGCACCACTAAGGTGTTCACCCGAGACATAAAGGCGCCATCAATCATTGATAAATAAAAGGGAAAGTCGACATGGGTCGAGTCTCGAAAACGGATCACCACAAAACTTTCATCAAGTGATGGGATTGCCTTAGCGCTAAAAGGGTTCGATGTATCAACCGTTGGCACCCGCTGAAAATTCACATGTGTACGAGAAAATTGCGGTGTAATAAAGTTGATATAATCATCCATCGAGCGAACTATGCTATGGGTGACGGCTTCGCGACTATGACCTCGTTGACTGGTATCGCGAATAATTTTTTGCGTCCACTCAAGGTTTACTATCGGCACCATGCCAATCAATAAATCGACATATTGGGCAACATTGTTTTTCTCAGTTACTACGCCGCCATGTAGCCCTTCATAGAATAGTAAATCTGTACCTTCGCCCAGCTCTTCCCAAGGGGTAAATGTTCCTGGCATTTGGTTATAAGGTACAGCCTCGTCGAACGTATGTAGATACCGGCGCATGCTGCCTTTACCAGCCTCTGAATATTCACGAAACAGCATTTCCAATGCGTCAAAGTCATTAGCTTGGTCACCGAAATAACTAAGCTTTCGGCCTTCTTCATCAGCTTTGCGTCGCTCTAATTCCATCTCTTGGCGCGAATAACGATGGAAACTATCACCTTCTACTTTGGCAGAGGTAATACCTAAGCTTCGAAATATATGTTCGAACGATTCCGTTGTAGTAGAGGTTCCCGCGCCTGACGAGCCTGTGACAGCGATAATTGGATTTCTGGATGACATTTATCAAGTCTTACTAAATAAATTACTGTGACTTGTTATACGGAGATTTTAGGCGGATAGCAAGTAAGGCTATTGTTATAGATCAACGATAAATGATTAAAGCATATATTTTTGCCATAAAAAAACGGAGCAAATGCTCCGTTTTTTCAATGTTAATCTTTCGATTAAGCGTTAGCTTCTTCCGCTACTTCTGCTGTTTCTTCAACAACAGGACGGTCAACTAATTCTACATAAGCCATAGGCGCTTTATCACCAGTACGGTAACCGCATTTTAAGATGCGAGTGTAACCACCTGGACGCTCTTGGTAACGAGGACCAAGTTCGCTGAATAATAAACCTACTACTTCTTGATCACGTGTACGAGCGAATGCTAAACGACGGTTTGCAACGCTGTCAGTTTTTGCCAATGTAATTAATGGCTCAACCACGCGACGTAATTCTTTAGCTTTAGCAACAGTAGTTTTAATAACACCGTGCTTAACTAAAGAGCTTGCCATATTGCGGAACATCGCTTGGCGATGACTGCTATTACGGTTTAACTGGCGACCGCTTTTACGATGGCGCATAAGTTAATCCTTCTCTACTATTAGTTTACGATTCAATTTAGTCGTTATCAGCGATGCTTTCTGGTGGCCAGTTTTCTAAGCGCATGCCTAGAGATAAACCACGAGATGCTAACACATCTTTGATTTCAGTAAGTGACTTCTTACCTAAGTTAGGCGTTTTAAGAAGTTCAACTTCTGCACGTTGGACTAAATCACCGATATACTGAATTGCTTCTGCTTTTAAACAGTTCGCTGAGCGAACAGTTAACTCTAAGTCATCAACAGGACGAAGTAAGATTGGATCAAATAGAGGTTTCTCTTCTTTTTGTTCCACTTCAGTCACGTCACGTAACTCTACAAACGCATCTAACTGTTCTGCTAGGATGGTTGAAGCGCGACGGATTGCTTCTTCTGGATCTAACGTACCGTTAGTTTCCATGTCGATAATTAACTTATCTAGATCTGTACGTTGTTCAACACGTGCAGAATCTACATCATAAGCAATTCTTGCTACAGGACTGAATGAAGCATCAACCAATAAACGGCCAATTGCTCTTTCATCTTCTTCGGCTTCACGACGAGTAGAAGCAGGAACGTAACCACGACCCATTTCTACTTTGATGCGCATGCTGATAGAGCCGTCACCTGTTAAATGACAAATTACGTGCTCTGGATTTGCAATTTCTACATCACCATCATGCTGAATATCAGCAGCCTTCACAGGGCCTTCACCAGACTTTTCAATTGTTAGTACGGCTTCATTTTTGCCCTCTAAACGAACTGCAAGTCCTTTAAGGTTTAACAGTATCTCAATGATGTCTTCTTGAACACCTTCTTTACTACTGTATTCGTGTAATACGCCATCAATTTCTACTTCAGTAACTGCACATCCTGGCATTGAAGATAGTAAAATACGACGTAAGGCGTTACCTAAAGTGTGACCAAAACCACGCTCTAACGGCTCTAAAGTAACTTTAGAACGTGTAGGGCTGATAGTTTCAACATCTACTAAACGTGGTCTTAAGAATTCGGTTACGGAACCCTGCATTATGTCCTCTCTTAAAGTTCAGCTTTACTTAGAGTAAAGCTCGACAATCAACTGTTCATTAATTTCAGCAGACAAGTCTGAACGCTCTGGAACACGTTTGAAAACGCCTTCCATTTTCTTGTTGTCTACTTCAACCCAGATTGGTTTCTCACGTTGTTCTGCTAATTCTAAAGCAGCAACAATACGTGCTTGTGCTTTTGATTTTTCGCGAACAGAAACCACATCTTCAGCCTTAACAGTGAAAGATGGAATATTTACTACAACTCCGTTTACTACGATAGCTTTGTGGCTAACTAGTTGACGAGCTTCTGCACGAGTACTTGCGTAACCCATACGATAAACTACGTTGTCTAAGCGAGTTTCTAAAAGCTGTAACAAGTTTTCACCTGTGTTGCCTTTAAGACGAGCCGCTTCTTTGTAGTAGTTACGGAATTGCTTCTCTAATACACCGTAGATACGACGTACTTTTTGTTTTTCACGAAGCTGTACACCATAGTCAGATAAACGACCGCGACGCGCGCCGTGCTGACCTGGGATAGTTTCGATTTTACATTTAGTATCAATCGCGCGAACACCAGACTTAAGGAATAAGTCGGTACCTTCACGACGGCTAAGTTTTAGCTTTGGACCTAAATATCTTGCCATTTTCTTTCTCCAACTATCCTATTAAACGCGACGTTTCTTAGGAGGACGACAACCATTATGAGGAATAGGAGTAACGTCAGTAATGTTGGTGATTTTAAAACCAGCAGCATTTAAGGCACGGATTGCAGATTCACGACCTGGACCTGGACCTTTAACGAATACTTCAATATTCTTCAAACCAAACTCTTGTGCAGCTTTACCCGCACGATCTGCAGCTACCTGAGCAGCAAATGGAGTAGATTTACGTGAACCACGGAAACCTGAACCACCAGCAGTCGCCCAAGATAATGCATTACCTTGACGGTCTGTAAGAGTCACGATTGTGTTGTTGAAAGAAGCATGGATATGAGCCATGCCATCAGCAACTTGTTTTTTTACACGTTTACGTGTACGAACTGGAGTTTTAGCCATGTCTAATTACCTCGCTACTTCTTAATAGGCTTACGAGGACCTTTACGGGTACGCGCATTAGTTTTAGTGCGTTGACCACGTAGAGGTAGACTGCGACGATGGCGAATACCACGGAAACAGCCAAGGTCCATCAGACGCTTGATGTTCATAGAAACTTCACGGCGTAAGTCACCTTCAACAGTGTACTTATCCACTTCTGCACGAAGCAAATCAATTTGTGCTTCGTCTAATTCACTGATCTTAGTAGATTCTGCGATACCAGTTGCCGCTAAAATTGCTTTTGAGCGAGTTAAACCGATACCGTAAATCGCAGTAAGGGCGATTACTGCATGTTTACGATCAGGGATGTTAATGCCAGCGATACGGGCCACTAACACATCTCCTATTTTAAAATTAAAAATTACAGGTTGAAAAGCCCGTTAGGATACTCAACCTGTCCACTTTTTTGCAAATCGAAGCGGCATTATACAGATAAATCTGAATAATGCCACATCTAAAGATTTAGCCTTGACGTTGCTTGTGTTTTGGTTCGTTACAAATAACACGAACAACACCAGCACGTTTTACCACTTTACAGTTACGACAAATCTTCTTTACGGATGCACGAACTTTCATCTTACTACTCCGTTAAACCTAGCGGCCATAGCCTTTAAGGTTAGCTTTCTTAAGCACGCTGTCATATTGATGTGACATCAAATGAGTTTGTACTTGTGCCATAAAGTCCATAATTACTACCACGATGATCAGTAATGACGTACCGCCAAAATAGAACTGAACATCCCAAGCAATCATCATAAACTCAGGAACCAAACAAATAAAAGTAATATATAACGCACCAGCTAAGGTTAAACGCGTCATTACTTTATCGATATATTTCGAAGTCTGTTCACCCGGACGAATACCCGGAATAAACGCACCAGACTTTTTAAGGTTATCTGCAGTTTCACGCGGGTTGAATACCAACGCCGTATAAAAGAAACAGAAAAATATTATCGCAGCTGCAAGCAACATTACATACAAAGGTTGACCCGGAGAAACTGCCATTGACAGGTTCTGGAAGATGTCAGCCACTGCACCATCACCTTGACCAAACCAGCTCGCAAGCGTGCCAGGGAACAAGATAATACTTGAAGCGAAAATTGGTGGAATAACACCCGCCATATTCACTTTCAATGGTAAATGTGTACTTTGCGCAGCAAATACTTTACGACCTTGTTGACGTTTTGCGTAGTTAACAACGATACGACGTTGACCACGTTCAACAAAAACAACGAAGAAAGTTACTGCAAATACAATCACTGCAATTAACAATAATACTAATAAGTGCAATTCACCTTGACGCGCCATCTCTGCAGTTTGACCTACAGCTGATGGCATACCAGCAACAATACCAGCAAAAATCAGAATCGAAATACCATTACCGATACCACGCTCAGTAATTTGCTCACCTAACCACATTAAGAACATGGTACCAGTAACCAAAGATACTACCGCAGTAAAGTAGAAGCCTATGCCTTCATTAATAACAAGGCCAGGCATCATCGCCGGTAAACCACGAGCAATCGCGATTGACTGAACTGTTGCTAATACTAAAGTACCGTAGCGTGTGTACTGGCTGATTTTACGACGTCCAGCTTCACCTTCTTTCTTAAGCTCTGCCATGGCAGGATGAACTACCGTGAGCAATTGCATAATAATCGAAGCTGAAATGTACGGCATAATACCTAGTGCCAGTACAGAGGCGCGCTCAAGTGCACCACCAGAGAACATGTTAAACATTTCTACGATGGTGCCCTTTTGTTGTTCAAACAACTGAGCTAATACAGCGGCGTCAATACCAGGGATTGGCACAAATGATCCTAATCTGAACACGATAAGTGCTAAGAACACGAACCATAATCTTTGTTTAAGCTCGGTTAAACCACCTTGAGCTTTATTTTCCATTCCTGGTGTAGCCATACTCTGTATTATTCCTCGATTTTACCGCCAGCAGCTTCAATGGCTGCACGTGCGCCTTTAGTAACACCAAGTCCACGAACTGTAACAGGCTTAGTGATCTCGCCCGCAAGCATGATCTTAACTGTTTCAATGTTACGTGTAACAAGGTTAGCGTCTTTTAGCGTGTGAATATCAACAACATCGCCTTCGATTTTATTTAACTCGTGTAAACGAACTTCAGCGTGAACTAAAGACTTACGAGAAGTAAAACCAAATTTAGGTAAACGTTGTTTTAAAGGCATTTGACCGCCTTCGAAACCTGGACGTACACCGCCGCCAGAACGAGACTTCTGACCTTTGTGACCACGACCACCTGTTTTACCTAAACCAGAACCGATACCGCGACCTACACGTTTCTTGGCTGATTTAGCACCTGGTGCAGGAGATAATGTATTTAAACGCATCGATTAGTCCTCCACCTTAATCATGTACTGTACTTGATTAATCATACCACGTACAGATGGAGTATCTTCTAACTCAACTGTATGATTGATACGACGTAAACCAAGACCTTTCAATGTAGCTCTATGCTTCGGTAAACGACCGATAGAGCTTTTTACTTGAGTTACTTTAACTGTTTTAGCCATGCTTAATTACCCCAAGATATCTGCAACGTTTTTGCCACGTTTTGCAGCTACAGCTTCTGGCGATTTCATGTTCGCTAGAGCGCCGATAGTTGCACGGACAACGTTGATTGGGTTAGTAGAACCGTATGCTTTTGACAATACGTTCTGTACGCCTGCTACTTCAAGTACTGCACGCATTGCACCACCGGCAATGATACCTGTACCTTCAGAAGCTGGTTGCATGTAAACTTTAGAACCTGAGTGACGACCCTTGATAGGGTGTTGAAGAGTAGTACCCTTCAAGTCAACAGTTACTAAGTTACGACGAGCCTTTTCCATTGCTTTTTGGATAGCAGCAGGTACTTCACGTGCCTTACCGTAACCAAAACCAACACGGCCATTACCGTCACCAACTACAGTTAATGCTGTGAAACTGAAAATACGACCACCTTTAACCACTTTTGATACGCGGTTAACGGCGATTAGCTTTTCAGCCATATCTGTTTGCTGTTGTGTGTTTTCTACATTAGCCATGATCAACTCCTAGAACTGAAGGCCAGCTTCACGAGCTGCTTCTGCTAACGCTTTTACGCGACCGTGGTAACGGAAACCAGAGCGATCAAATGCAACAGACTCAATGCCTTTTGCTTTTGCGCGTTCTGCGATTGCTTTACCTACAGCAGTAGCTGCAGCAACATTACCGGTTTTTTCAACTTGTGCTTTTACTTCTTTATCTAAAGTAGATGCAGCAGCAATTACTTCAGAACCTGAAGCAGCGATAAGCTGAGCGTAAATGTGACGAGGAGTACGGAACACGACTAAACGATTCGCACCCAACTCGCTGATTTTTGCACGTGCACGTTTTGCACGGCGTAAACGAGATGTTTTCTTATCCATCGTATTACCCTACTTCTTCTTAGCTTCTTTACGACGTACGATTTCGTCTGAATAACGGATACCTTTACCTTTATAAGGCTCTGGCTCACGGTATGAACGAATGTTTGCCGCAACTTGACCAACCAACTGCTTGTCTGCACCTTTAAGTACAACTTCAGTTTGGCTAGGAGTTTCACACGAAATTCCCGCAGGAATTGCGTGGTCAACTGGATGTGAGAAACCTAATGCAAGGTTTAAGCTCTGACCAGCAGCTTTAGCACGGTAACCAACACCATTTAAGATAAGTTTCTTTTCGAAACCTTGGCTTACGCCAACTACCATGTTGTTGATAACTGCACGTGCAGTACCGGCTTGTGCCCAAGCAGCTTTGCTTTCTTCTTTCACAGTTGTAGTGATTTGGTTCTCTTCTTGAGCAACCGCTACTAAATCGTGAATAGTGCGAGAAAGTTCGCCTACTGGACCTTTAACTTTAATGTCTTGACCTGATAACGTAACTGTAACGCCAGCAGGAATAGAGACAGGTGCTTTTGCAACACGAGACATATTCTTGCTCCTTACGCTACGAAACCAAGGATTTCACCGCCAAGACCCGCAGTGCGAGCGGCGCGATCCGTCATTAAACCTTTAGAAGTAGATACAATCGCGATACCCATGCCAGCTAAAACTTGTGGAATTTCAGTTGCGCCTTTGTATACACGAAGACCAGGACGTGAAACACGCTTGATCGTTTCGATTACTTCTTTACCTTCAAAATACTTCAACTCTACAGTTAACTCAGGTTTAACACCTTCAGTAACTGCGAAATCTGAAATATAACCTTCTTCTTTAAGTAAGTTAGCAATAGCTACTTTTAGCTTAGAAGAAGGCATAGTTACTACAGTTTTAGCTGCAGATTGACCGTTGCGGATGCGTGTAAACATGTCCGCGATAGGATCAGTCATCATAATTGCGTTCTCCCTTGATTACCAACTAGCTTTCTTAAGACCAGGTACTTCACCGCGCATCATGTGCTCACGCAACATAATACGGCTTAAACCGAATTTACGTAGGTAGCCGTGTGGACGACCAGTAACGTTACAACGGTTACGCTGACGTGATGAACTTGAATCACGTGGTAAAGCTTGAAGTTTTAATACTGCATCCCAACGATCTTCTTCAGAAGTATTTACGTTAGAGATAATTTCTTTAAGTGCACGGCGCTTTTCTGCGTACTGAGCCACTAATTTAGTGCGCTTAGCTTCGCGTGCTTTCATAGATGATTTAGCCATAACTCTACACCTTATTTCTTAAACGGGAAGTTAAAGGCAGTCAGCAAAGCACGACCTTCCTCGTCAGATGCCGCAGTAGTAGTGATAGTAATATCCATACCACGGATCTTATCGACTTTATCATAGTCGATTTCAGGGAAAATGATTTGCTCACGCACGCCCATGCTGTAATTACCACGACCATCGAACGACTTAGGGTTCAAGCCACGGAAATCACGGATACGAGGAACTGAAATAGAGATTAAGCGCTCTAAAAATTCCCACATGCGCTCGCCGCGTAAAGTTACTTTTGCGCCAATAGGGTAGCCTTCACGAATTTTGAAGCCAGCAACTGATTTGCGTGCTTTCGTGATTAAAGGCTTTTGACCAGAGATTGCAGTAAGATCATTTGTGGCGTTCTCTAATACTTTTTTATCAGTAATAGCTTCACCAACACCCATGTTTAGGGTGATCTTTTCAATCCGAGGGACTTGCATGACACTTTTGTATTCGAACTTCTTTTGAAGCTCTGCAACAACTGTATCTTTGTAAAAATCATGCAGTTTCGCCATCGTTTACTCCAATAATTAAACTAATTCGTTATTAGATTTGAAGAAACGAACTTTTTTGCCGTCTTCAACTCTAAAACCTACACGATCTGCTTTACCCGTTTTAGGGTTAACGATCGCTACGTTTGAAACGTGGATAGGTGCTTCTTTTTCAATGATGCCGCCAGGTTGCTGTAACTGAGGTACAGGCTTCTGGTGCTTCTTAACTAAGTTAACGCCTTCCACAAATACTTTGCTGTCTTCAACAAGAACTTTAGTAACTTTACCAGTTTTGCCCTTGTCTTTGCCTGCAAGTACGATTACTTCATCATCACGACGAATCTTATGTGCCATTATCGTGACTCCTTATAGTACTTCTGGTGCAAGTGACACGATTTTCATGAACTTTTCAGTTCTTAATTCACGTGTTACCGGCCCGAAAATACGAGTACCAATTGGCTGTAAGTTTGCATTAAGCATTACAGCCGCGTTGCCGTCAAAGCGAATGGCTGAGCCATCCTGGCGACGAACGCCCTTTTTAGTGCGCACCACTACCGCGTTTAGTACATCACCTTTTTTTACTTTGCCGCGAGGAATAGCTTCCTTCACTGCAACTTTGATGACGTCACCTATGCGTGCATAGCGACGGTGCGAGCCACCAAGGACCTTAATACATTGCACGCGTCGAGCGCCACTGTTATCAGCAACGTCTAGCTGTGTTTGCATTTGGATCATTTTTTGTGCTCCGCTGTTAAATAAATTCAAGGCCAGAAATTTGACCCGTCACTGCCTTTATAACCCGACCGTAAATCGGCGGGCGCGAGATTATAACACCACCAATTTCAAATTGGTACTTTATTTGTACAATTTATTAGGCGAAGCGCAATTAGGCTATTAAGGAAGTAACTTGGGGAAAATTTATAATAATTCAAGCCAGCGATTGATAAATTTTTAATTACTAAGAGCTAATAAAATAATTAATTTTTATAAATTGCAATGAAATGACTAAGGGCATCAATTTGTGCATTAATTTCATCATCGCCAATTGTTCTCAGTTCATGCAACATTGTTTGACGATAAAGGCTATCTTCCAGCATTTGAGTTGGCGATATTGAAATTTCGAATTCAGCTTTAACCTTTCTGCCAAGTTGTTTGACAGCTCTTTTTATATCAGTCGCTACCGGTTTGACTGGGCATACACTAAAATAATTCAGCATTTTCTCTATCCTTATCCTTAACTTTGGCTGAACTTTTTAAACTTGAAAGTCAATTCACCCAACAACGCTAACTAGAGCGTGTTGAAAGCGTAATAAACTTGTATGTCATTTTTATTAACATTAATTCAAAGTCAGACAGCTCAAATAAGCTATTGTTATAAATTTCCCAAGACTATTGGCGGAAAAACACCGATAATTAGGTCATTAATTTGCTCTGGTGCCGACCTTAATCATTAATAAAAATGAACATTGGTATTTGCACACAACACTGGAAGCCCTCATGGAAATCAAAGTTAATTTTCTCGACAACCTTAGATTAGAAGCCAAATTTGATGACTTTACTGTTATCGCCGACCAACCAATTCGCTATAAGGGTGATGGTTCAGCACCGGGGCCTTTTGATTACTTCCTTGCTTCTTCTGCTATGTGCGCCGCCTATTTTGTTAAGGTTTACTGTAATTCACGCGATATCCCTACCGACAATATTCGTTTATCACAAAACAATATTGTTGATCCTGAAAATCGCTATAACCAAATTTTTCAAATTAATGTTGAATTGCCTGACAGTATTTCTGAAAAAGATCGCACCGGAATCTTACGCTCTATAGATCGCTGTACAGTTAAAAAAGTAGTACAAACTGGCCCTGAATTTAAAGTCGATATTGTAGACAGCTTAGATCAAGATGCACAAGCGATGATTATGGTGTCGCCAGATAACAAACATGAAACCTATATTTTAGGTAAAGATTTGCCATTAGAGGCAACAATCAAAAATATGACCAGCATACTAGAAAACCTCGGTATGAAAATCGAAGTTTCCTCATGGCGTAATATCGTGCCAAATGTCTGGTCATTGCATATTCGAGATGCCGCATCACCAATGTGCTTTACCAATGGCAAAGGTGCCACTAAAGAAAGTGCACTTTGCTCAGCCCTTGGTGAATTTATCGAACGGTTAAACTGCAACTTCTTTTATAACGACCAATTCTTCGGTGTTGATATCGCCAATGCCGACTTTGTTCATTACCCTAATGAAAAATGGTTTCAGCTAACTGATGATGACTCGCTGCCAGAAGGTTTACTCGATGACTATTGTCTTGAAATTTATAACCCCGATGATGAACTTTGTGGCTCACATCTAATTGATACCAACTCTGGCAATACTGATCGTGGTATTTGTGCCATTCCTTATATCCGCCATTCTGATGGTGAAACCGTATATTTCCCATCAAATTTAATAGAAAACTTGTTCCTAAGTAATGGTATGAGTGCGGGCAATAATCAGCATGAAGCACAGGTACAGTGCCTATCAGAAATATTTGAGCGCGCAGTAAAACGCCAAATTATCGAACAAGAAATTGTACTACCAGATGTACCAACAGAAGTACTTGCCAAATTCACCAGCATTGTTGCAGGTATTGAAGGGTTAGAAGCGCAAGGTTTTCCGGTAGTAGTTAAAGATGCTTCGCTTGGTGGCCAATTCCCCGTAATGTGCGTTACTTTAATGAACCCAAAAACCGGCGGTGTCTTTGCTTCTTTTGGTGCACACCCAAGTTTTGAAGTGGCGCTTGAGCGTAGTTTAACCGAGTTACTACAAGGCAGAAGTTTTGAAGGACTCAACGACGTGCCAAAACCAACATTTAATAGCATGGCAGTTGCTGAGCCAGAAAACTTTGTTGAACACTTTATTGACTCAACTGGTGTTATTTCATGGCGCTTTTTTAGTAGTAAACATGATTACGATTTTGTTGAGTGGGATTTTTCTGGCAGTAATGAACAAGAAAATGCTCAGCTTCTAGCAATTTTAGAAGCTATGGGTAAAGAAGTGTACATCGCAACATTCAATGGTCTTGACGATAACAATACCGCCGCAGCTTGCCGAATTTTGGTGCCGGATTATTCAGAAGTTTATCCCGCTGAGGATTTAATCTGGGATAACACTAATAAAGCATTGGAATATCGTGAAGACATTCTTAACTTACATCGTTTATCAGAAGATGAGCTAATTGATTTAGTCGAGCGTTTAGAAGACAGCCAGCTGGATAATTATATCGACATCAAAACCTTGATTGGTATCGAATTTGATGAAAATACCGTTTGGGGTCAACTTACGATTATTGAACTTAAGATATTAATCTATCTTGCGGTTGGTGGCTTAGAGCAAGCTTACGAACTAATTGGTGACTTTTTACAATATAATGATAATACCGCTGATCGGGTATTGTTTTATCATGCGGTGCACAACACGCTAGAAGTTGCCTTGAGTGATGATCTCGAATTCGAACACTACGCGAATAGCTTTGATCGTATGTATGGTAAAGAGCGTATGGCAGAGGTGATTGGTTTAATCAACGGTACCGCAAACTTCCACGGCTTAACCGAAACCAGTATTCACCTTGAGGGCATTGAGCCGCATTTGCGCTTGATAGAAAGCTACAAAAAGCTCCATCAAGCACGTGCGAAATTTGCCAGTAAATAGTATTAACCATTAAAGAAAACTATTAAAGTAAGTAGGCGCTGACAAACCAGCGCCTTTTTTATTTTTATGGGTTAACGCTTTTAATTAAATTGCTGGGATCGCCTGAATTAACATTGCTTCTATTTGCTCAACAATCGCCTTAACTTCAGCTTGTTGCCAGTCTTTTATCCGTGGAGTATGAATATGACCAACTGGCAATGTTGGCTTTAATTGATCGCGCAATAAAATACTACGATACGATATTTCATTTGATAAATAACCGCCGCCAGAGCCATTAACTGAAATTTCGCCATTAAGTTCGTCCAACGCTTTCGGTTCAAACTTACCTTTAGCTAGCGTTTCAATTTTATGATTGTCAATAACTTGGTACTTACCTTTGGCCTTTTGCATTGCGGTTATTGGCAGCGAGAACTCAACAAACTCTGGTCCTTGCAATTCAACGCCATTTAAAAATGGTTTTAGCGGATTAGTTGAAGTTGCGCCAGTATAAATATTTAAATTACCCGGTGCTTTTGCACTGCGCCTTAATGCTGGAAATCGCTCCAGATCAAAATCTTCCCGCCCCATGCTAATGGTGGTGATCATATCGACCTGATCGTAATAATCACTTAGTAGAGTCTCAATCATGCCTTGATCGAAGTCTGAAAACCTTACCGGCACAATAAACGCCTGAATTTCCGCGGTTTCACCATTTAGTTCAATCACTTTGTTATTTAACATTAACGCGGCAATACCTGATGGATTTGATTGGGTAATATTGCGATCTAAGAAAAATGGATCAAAGCCAGTAATTAAAATTTTCTTCGTGGTATTTTGAGTAAATTCTGCCTGACCATATCCTCTGCTTGCTAATTCATAGTCAAACATTAGCTTAGCTTGTTCATTTTCTGCTAAGCCTCGGTAAACTTCGTTGCCACGTAATAACTTGGCCATTTGCAATCGCGCCCAATATAGCGGTCTGTCATCATAGCTTTGAGTCGATTGAGTTTGCTTGGTTGCCAAGCTAAATAAATCGCTTGCCTGATGTTTAATAACTTGCTTAAGTTGGCTTACCGAATTCACTTCATTCAGTGCAGAACCAAAGGCATTAATTTCTTTATTGAACAAACTAACCATTTTTGGCGACGCATCATTAGCTTGCTGAATACGCGCTTCTTCTATCGATAAGTAGGTGGCATTTTTGGCGAAAGCAGTTGTTGTTAATAACACTGTGCTTAGTGCAATTGAAGTAAGAATGTTTTTCATCATATAAGACTACCGATAAATAAAGACCAAGCAGTATAAACATCTTTCTTTTAATATCACTAGCTTAACTACAGAAAGTTACACTTCACTATATGTTCAGCATCTCTAAGGTTTAGTAGAGAGTTAGAAAAGTTAGGTTTGAGCATTAAAAAAGCCCCGCAGTTACCTGCGAGGCTTTTTAATGACTTCAACTATGTGAATTGTAAATTAAAGCTCTTTAGCTTTTTCTACAACGTCAACTAAAGTCCAAGACTTAGTCTTAGAGATAGGTGCACATTCACGAATAGTTACTACGTCGCCCATGTTACATACGTTAGCTTCATCATGTGCTTTCAACTTAGTTGAACGCGTAATGAATTTACCGTAGATAGGGTGTTTTACACGACGCTCAATCAAAACTGTGATCGACTTGTCCATCTTGTCGCTAACAACGCGACCTTGTAATGTACGGATTTTATCAGTCATTACGCACCTGCCTTCTCAGTGATGATAGTTTTAACGCGTGCAATGTTGCGACGCACAGTACGTAGCAAATGTGTTTGAGCTAACTGACCAGTACTTGCTTGCATACGTAAGTTAAATTGCTCACGTAATAAGTTAAGTAGTTCAGCATTTAACTCTTCAATGCTCTTTTCTTTAAGTTCGTTCGCTTTCATTACATCACCGTTCTAGTTACGAAGGTTGTTTTGAACGGAAGTTTAGCAGCTGCTAAAGCAAAAGCTTCGCGTGCTAAGTCTTCTGATACACCTTCCATTTCATAAAGAACACGACCAGGTAAAATTTGACATACCCAGTATTCTACAGAACCTTTACCTTTACCCATACGAACCTCAAGAGGTTTCTTGGTAATTGGCTTGTCCGGGAATACACGGATCCAGATTTTACCTTGACGCTTAACGTGACGTGTCATTGCACGACGAGCCGCTTCGATCTGACGAGCAGTCATACGACCACGCTCAACAGATTTTAAACCGTAAGTACCGAAGCTTACTGTGCTACCAGTCTGTGCAAGACCACGGTTACGCAGTTTAAATTGCTTACGGAATTTAGTACGTTTTGGTTGTAACATTACTTAACTCCTACTTGCTCTTGCGGTTGTTTCTTTTCTTAGGTTTAGCTGGAGCATCTGCTTGTTGAGCAGGCATACCACCAATTACTTCACCTTTGAAAATCCAAACTTTAATACCGATAACACCGTAAGTAGTGTCAGCACGCGCGATAGCGTAATCGATGTCAGCACGTAAAGTGTGTAATGGTACACGACCTTCACGGTACCACTCCGAACGAGCGATGTCCGCGCCGCCTAAACGACCACTTACTTCAACTTTGATACCTTTAGCACCTAAACGCATTGCGTTTTGTACTGCACGCTTCATAGCGCGACGGAACATAACACGACGCTCTAATTGGCTAGCAATGCTATCAGCAACTAGTTGTGCATCCATCTCTGGCTTACGTACTTCAGCAATGTTGATTTGCGCAGGTACACCAGCGATTTTAGATACGTGTAAGCGTAACTTTTCTACGTCTTCACCTTTCTTACCGATAACAACACCAGGACGAGCTGTGTGAATAGTTACACGGATAGATTTAGCTGGACGCTCAATTACGATTTTTGATAACGAAGCACGCTTTAATTTTTCAGTTAAGTACTGACGAACTAAGTGATCGCCATGAATGTTAGCTGCAAATTCTTTAGTGCTTGCGAACCATGTAGACGCGAAAGGCTTTGTGATACCTAAGCGAATACCGGTAGGATGTACTTTTTGACCCATACTAATATCTCCTAGCTATCAGCAACAATCACAGTAATGTGACTTGTGCGCTTAAGGATACGATCCGCGCGACCTTTCGCACGAGGCTTAATACGTTTCATCGTTGGACCATCGTCAACCATAATAGTTTTAACGAATAATTCATCGATGTCTGCACCTTCGTTGTGCTCTGCATTCGCAATCGCTGAGTTTAGAACTTTCTTAACTAAAACAGCAGCTGATTTGTTGCTGTATTCTAAGATTTCTAACGCTTTTTCAACGTGTAAACCACGAATTTGGTCTACAACTAAACGTGCTTTTTGCGCAGAACCACGGGCAAATTTATGTTTAGCAATAGCTTCCATTTAACTTCCCCTTACTTCTTCTTCGCTTTCTTATCCGCAGCGTGACCACGGTAAGTGCGAGTTGGTGCAAATTCACCTAATTTGTGACCGATCATTTCATCAGTTACAAATACAGGTACGTGTTGACGGCCATTATGGACAGCGATGGTCAATCCGATCATGTTAGGGATGATCATTGAGCGACGAGACCAAGTTTTGATAGGTTTCTTGTTCCCGCTTTCCAAAGCTTTCTCTACCTTCGTCAACAAGTGTAGGTCAATAAATGGACCTTTCTTGAGAGAACGTGGCATGGTATTTCCTCTTAATTAATAACTAGTACTATTACTTAGTACGACGACGTACGATGAACTTATCAGTACGCTTGTTCTTACGAGTCTTGTAACCCTTAGTAGGTACACCCCAAGGTGATACTGGGTGACGACCACCTGAAGTACGACCTTCACCACCACCGTGCGGGTGATCAACCGGGTTCATCGCCACACCACGTACGGTTGGACGAACACCACGCCAGCGCGAAGCACCAGCTTTACCAAGAGAACGTAACATGTGTTCTGCGTTACCGATTTCACCTAAAGTTGCACGACAATCCGCTTCGATTTTACGCATTTCGCCAGAGCGAAGACGTACTGTTACGTAAGCGCCGTCTTTTGCAACTAATTGTGCATAAGTACCAGCAGCACGCGCGATTTGAGCACCTTTACCAGGCTTCAATTCGATTGCGTGAATAACGCTACCTAAAGGCATGTTGCGAAGTGGCAACGTGTTACCTGCCTTGATAGGCGCATCAACACCAGACTGGATTGCATCGCCAGCACTAACACCTTTAGGTGCTAAGATGTAACGACGTTCACCGTCTGCGTATAATACTAACGCGATGTTTGCACTACGGTTTGGATCATATTCCAAACGCTCTACTTTCGCAGGAATGCCATCTTTGTTGCGTTTAAAGTCAATTACGCGATAGTGATGCTTGTGACCACCACCAACGTGACGAACTGTAATACGACCAGTATTGTTACGACCCCCAGACTTAGAGTTTTTCTCTAATAATGGAGCGTAAGGCTTACCTTTGTATAAGTCCGGGTTAACCACTTTAACAACGTGGCGGCGACCCGGAGAAGTTGGTTTACATTTAACAACAGCCATTTGTACTTCTCCTATGCTTCTGCGCCAACGAAGTCGATATCGCTACCTTCAGCAAGAGTAACGTACGCTTTTTTCCAGTCGCTACGACGACCAAAACGAGCACCTGTACGCTTTGTTTTACCCTTAACATTTAAAGTGCGAACACCGTCAACTTTAACTTCAAAAAGTGTTTCAACAGCAGCTTTGATTTCAGCTTTTGTAGCATTAGTAGCAACTTTGAAAACAACTGTGTTATTTGCTTCAGCAGCCATTGTTGCTTTTTCAGAAATGTTTGGTGCTAAAAGCACCTTTAACAAACGTTCTTCGTTTATCATGCGAACATCTCCTCAACTTGCTTAACCGCGCTAGCAGTCATTAATACTTTTTCGAAACCAACTAAAGAAACTGGGTCGATTGCTTGTACGTCAACCGCGTCAACTTTGTATAAGTTGCGAGCTGCTAAGAATAAGTTTTCAGAAACTTCTGAAGACACGATTAACACGTCTTTAAGTTCTAAACCTTTTAACTTAGCTACTAAGTCTTTAGTTTTAGGTGTATCTACTGAGAAGTCGTTAACAACCACTAAACGGTCTTGACGTACTAACTCAGAAAGGATGCTTTTGATCGCACCACGATACATTTTACGGTTTACTTTTTGGCTGTGGTCTTGAGGACGAGCTGCGAATGTTACGCCACCAGTTCTCCAGATTGGACCACGAGTTGTACCAGCACGTGCACGGCCAGTACCTTTTTGACGCCATGGCTTCTTGCCACCGCCGCTAACTTCTGAACGAGTTTTTTGCTTAACAGTACCTTGACGAGCACCTGCTGCATAAGCAACAACTACTTGGTGTACTAACGCTTCGTTGAACTCACGGCCGAACGTCGCTTCAGAAACTTCAACAGCGCCTGACGCGTCTTTTAATGCTAATTCCATCAAAATTCTCCTCAGACGTTAGGCTTTAACAGCTGGTTTGATGATAATGTCAGCGTTAACGTGACCAGGAACTGCACCTTTTACAAGAAGCAAGTTACGTTCAGCGTCTACACGAACTAACTCAAGGTTTTGCGTAGTAACTTTCGCAGCACCCATGTGACCAGACATTTTTTTGCCTTTGAATACGCGACCTGGAGTTTGACATTGACCGATTGAACCGTTTGAACGGTGCGACAATGAGTTACCATGAGTCATATCTTGAGTACGGAAATTCCAACGCTTGATACCGCCTTGGAAACCTTTACCTTTAGATGTGCCTGTCACGTCTACTAATTTTGTATCGTTGAATAATTCAACAGTGATTTCGCTACCAGTTGCTAAATCAGCACCTTCGCCTTCCGCTAAACGGAATTCCCATAAACCACGACCAGCTTCAACACCTGCTTTAGCAAAGTGACCAGCTGCTGGCTTGTTTACACGGTTAGCTTTTTTAGTACCAGTAGTAACTTGAATCGCTGAGTAACCATCGTTGTCTACAGTTTTTACCTGAGCAACACGGTTAGCTTCAACTTCTAGGACTGTTACTGGAGTAGAAACGCCATCTTCAGAGAAGATACGAGTCATACCAACTTTACGTCCAACTAGACCTATAGTCATGTTAAAACCCCCTATTAACCCAAGCTAATTTGAACGTCGACACCAGCTGCTAAGTCTAAACGCATTAATGCATCAACAGTCTTTTCAGTTGGTTCTACGATATCAATTAAACGCTTGTGAGTACGAATTTCGTACTGGTCACGCGCATCTTTGTTAACGTGTGGAGAAATCAAAACAGTGAAACGCTCTTTGCGCGTAGGTAATGGAATTGGACCACGAACCTGAGCACCAGTGCGCTTAGCAGTGTCAACGATTTCTGCTGTAGATTGATCAATCAAACGATGATCAAACGCTTTCAAACGAATGCGAATTCTTTGATTTGACATTAATCAAATCCCCTTTTAAAAGAACGAACAAAATACAACCCATCACCTTTATTTTGGATAAAGGGGGGTGTATCGATTAAATCATTCAGCCCCCAATCGGGGCTGCTGTCGCGGTAAATAAACTGCCGAAGCCGATTAATTTACACTAAACTCACGAGAGCATAGCTCAACGTGGACGCGCATTATACCTAAACTGATTAAAAGTACAACACTTATTTTACTTATCACTTTTTACTTTGCAAAATAGTTCTACCTATATATAAGCAGAACGAGTATTAAATTTTATCGAATAAAAAAGCGTAAAAAACCACCAAAAACCTAGGGCATTTTCGGCTATTTCTACAATTTTTGGTGTAGGTTTACTTTTAGTTCTGGTATACTCGCGCGGTTTTTATTCACTAACCACCTAACATTAGGTAAGAGCAATACAATGGCAGACTTAAGCAAATACAGAAATATTGGTATTTTCGCTCACGTTGATGCTGGTAAAACCACAACAACTGAACGAATTTTGAAACTTACAGGTATGATCCATAAGATCGGTGAAGTTCACGATGGTGAATCTACAACTGACTTCATGGAGCAAGAAGCTGAGCGTGGTATTACTATCCAGTCAGCAGCTGTTACTTGTGAGTGGAAAAAACACCGTTTCAACGTAATTGACACTCCGGGCCACGTTGACTTCACAGTTGAAGTATACCGTTCATTAAAAGTTCTTGATGGTGGTATCGGTGTATTCTGTGGTTCTGGTGGTGTTGAACCGCAATCAGAAACTAACTGGCGTTACGCGAACGACTCTAAAGTAGCTCGTTTGATTTTCGTAAACAAATTAGACCGTTTAGGTGCTAACTTCTTCCGCGTTAAAGACCAAGTTAAAAACGTTCTTGGTGCTAACCCACTTGTTATGACTTTACCAATTGGTGAAGAAGATAACTTCGTTGGTGTTGTAGACGTATTATCTCAAAAAGCTTACGTATGGGATGATTCAGGTCAACCAGAAAACTACGAAGTACAAGATATTCCTGCGGACATGGTAGAACAAGCTGCTGAGTACCGTGAAATGTTAATCGAAACTGCTTTAGAAGCAGACGAAGACATGTTAATGGAATACTTAGAAGGCGAATTAGATCCAACTGAAGAACAAATCAAAGCGTGTATCCGTAAAGGTACTAACGAATTGTTATTCTTCCCGACATACTGTGGTTCTGCTTTCAAGAACAAAGGTATGCAGTTACTTCTTGACGCTGTTGTTGATTACTTACCATCGCCAACAGAAGTTCCACCTCAGCCGTTAACTGACGAAGAAGGTGCTCCAACTGGTGAATACGCGATCGTTGACGCAGACGAGCCATTCCGTGCATTAGCATTCAAAATTATGGATGACCGTTTCGGCGCACTTACTTTCGTACGTATCTACTCTGGTCGTCTTAAGAAAGGTGATACAGTACTTAACTCATTCACTGGTAAAACAGAGCGTATCGGCCGTATGGTTGAGATGCAAGCTGATGACCGTACTGAGTTAACTGAAGCGCAAGCGGGTGACATCTTAGCTATCGTTGGTATGAAGAACGTTCAAACTGGTCACACTTTATGTGATGTTAAGAACCCTTGTACGCTTGAAGCAATGGTATTCCCTGAACCAGTTATCTCAATCGCTGTTTCTCCTAAAGAGAAAGGTGGTGCTGAGAAGATGGGTATCGCTATTGGTAAAATGGTTGCAGAAGATCCAACATTCCAAGTTGAAACTGATGAAGATTCAGGCGAAACCATCCTTCGCGGTATGGGTGAATTACACTTAGATATCAAAGTTGATATCTTGAAGCGTACTTACGGCGTTGAATTAGAAGTTGGTAAACCACAAGTTGCTTACCGTGAAACTATCACGCAGCAAATTGAAGATTCTTACACGCATAAGAAACAATCTGGTGGTTCTGGTCAATTCGGTAAGATTGATTACCGTATCAAGCCAGGCGAGCCAAACACTGGCTTCAAATTCGTTTCAACAGTTGTTGGTGGTAACGTTCCTAAAGAATTCTTCCCAGCAATCGAGAAAGGTTTTGCTGGTATGATGGAACAAGGTCCAGTAGCAGGCTTCCCAGTACTAGACGTTGAAGTAGAATTATTCGACGGTGGTTTCCACGCAGTTGATTCATCAGCCGTTGCTTTCGAAATCGCTGCTCGTGGTGCATTCCGTCAATCAATGCCAAAAGCTGGTCCACAACTTCTTGAGCCAGTAATGAAAGTTGACGTGTTCACTCCAGAAGATCACGTTGGTGACGTAATCGGTGACCTTAACCGTCGTCGTGGTATGATCAAAGACCAAGAAGCTGGCGCAACTGGCGTTCGCATCAAGGCAGACGTACCATTATCAGAAATGTTCGGTTACATCGGTCACTTACGTACTATGACTTCAGGCCGTGGTCAATTCTCTATGGAATTCAGCCACTACTCAGCAGCTCCACAAAACATTGCTGAAGAAGTTATCGCTGAAGTTAAAGAGCGTAACGCTAAGAAGTAATAACCTAGTTATTAATTACTTAGAGTAATATCGAAAGCCCGCATAATGCGGGCTTTTTTATTTATCTCATTTATGTCCGTAGAAACATTTAAAAAGTACATTAAATAACAGACATAAAAAAACCGCCATATAGCGGTTTTTTGTTTGCACTTAAGCAACTTAGAATTCGTACTTATAGCCAACTGTCATAGTACGTGGTTTACCTACCATAATCGAACCATGTGTTTTAGTTGTTACATACTCTTCATCTAATAAGTTATCTATATTAAATGTAACCTGTTGACGTTGTGCAAAAGCATAGTGAGCAGCAAAATCTATAACTGTTCTGCTTTCTATATCGTCTTGGCTATAGCTTCCTTGGCCTGCTTTAGTACGCATTTTACCCATATAACGAGCTAGTACATCAGCGCGCCAGTTATTAGCTTCCAAACCAACGGTTAGTTGTAACTGGTTTTCAGGAACATAGGGTAACTCATCACCAACCAATACATCTCCCCAGGTTTCGAGGTCTGAAGAGAAGTCATTCTTAAACTCAGTATCGGTATATGTATAAGTAAGGTTTACAGGCATAGCCAAATTGCCTAAATCAGCTAGGTATCCGGCTTTGACCTCTAGGCCTTTAACGTCAACTTCACCAGCATTATATTGGTTGCCTATATTATCATCCTCACAACCTTGGCTAGCAGTACAGTTGCCATGCATATTAGAGTAGTCAGAGTAAAACGCTATTGCTTCTGCGCTCATATTGTTTTGATTAAAACGCAACCCGAACTCGTAGTTAATGCTTTCTTCGCTTTCGGCAGAGTCATTGCCCGGCGCTGGTGGCGCAAAGCCTTTCTGTATGCCTCCAAGTAAAACAAGATCTTGATTTAGCTTATAAGTTAATGCCAAGGAAGGTAACCATACATCAGTGTCATTCTTCTTATGTGATGAAATACCATTACGACCAGGGTCAGACTTACCCCAGTCGTTCCGTTCAATGCTCATATCTTCAAAGCGTAAACCCGCATTAATGACAAAATCTCCAACTGTATATTCGTCGTGTACAAATATGGCTAAAGCTTTAGCACTATCAATGCGATTTGAATCCGTTCCAGGAATGCCCGCACTTGTTTGCGTCATGTCATAGTTCTGGTCGATAGTATATTTATCAACCCACTGGAATCGATCCATCTCGTCTTCATGATATCGAACACCAAATTTGACTTGGTGATCATTTAAATCCGCAAATAGTGTCGATTGAATACCTTGCGCCAAATATGCACGATTATTTGCCTTAACATCAACGGCTAAATTTCCAATTATTGAGTCAGTATCAAATTCAGCTGCTGCTTCAATGCCACCAGAACCTAAACTTAAACCGTTTACCTTGCTTGTTTTGTACCAATTGCGTTTGAAATCATTGTAGTAAGCCGTTGTGCCTAAAGAGTAGCGCGCTGATATATCAATACTGTGATTAATTTGCAGCTGCTTATGTTCAGTACTCATGTTATCTAATTGTGAAGCCGAATAACGAGTATAAGGGTTTTGATCAAAATCATGTTGAGTTAACCCCATATAGGTTTCATCAGAGCTTTCATCTGCATACTTCAATTTAAATTCTAATTCCTGATAGTACTTAGCTGACTTTTTAGAATTAACTTTAACCTTGGCTAAAATATCGTTTTTCTTGAAACCTGTTTCAGCATCACTGTAATTGATATCTTTAAAGCCATCAGCTTGATAATGAAATACTTCAAAAACTGAACTTACTTGTTCACCGCTGCCTCCAACATAGCCATGCACTTTAGCAAAGCCATCTTCGCCCGCTTGCAAAGCTAAACGCCCTGCTAAAGATTCAGTAGGAATTTGTCGCGATAACATGTTAACTACGCCACCGGTTGTGCGAGGACCAAATATCGCACTAGACGTGCCTTTTAGCACCTCAACGCTTTGCATGCGGCCAGCGGTTGGGAAGTAGTATGCCGAAGGTGCAGAGTATGGTGCTGGTGCCGCTAAAACACCATCTTCCATAATTGTTACTTTTTCACTACGGTTTTGTCCTGTGCCTCGCATTCCTATGTTAGGACGTAGACCATAGCCATCTTCTTCTAACACATACACACCTGGCACTGTTGTTAAAGTACGCATAATATCTGTGTAGTCAAATCGCTCTAGTTCTTCTTGATTTAAATGATGGGCACTGCCGGGAATATTATTGACTGAATTAGCGTGACCAAAAATTGATAAATGTTCAATATCATCCGCGGTGTCATCAGCTAACGCTAAAAATGAAATAGCAGAAGTAATTGCTGCGGCTACCAGCGCAGGTTTGAATATTTGATTAGAAGCCATTGGTAATACTCTAAATAAGATGATTATTAATTTATTGCGACATTAAAACAGAACTCGTAATGAGAATCAATGTCATTTCCATTTTATTTGTGATTCAGATCAAATTATTAGTAATGAGTCTTAAATTTAGCTAACTAGCGTTGTTTAAAACTCAGAAACTATACTCAGAGGTGAATACAGGTGCATGTTGGATAAAGCATGAAGATGATGGCAAGATGTTTAAGGGATGGGAATTCCACTTCCAAAGTCGTAGCAAATTAATTATTGTTGCCTTTTTGAGCAAATTTAAAAATCCACCTGCATAGTAGATGTCTTTGACACGGCTCCATGTAAGGGAGCTTTTTTATTCATCAACATCTAGTAGTAATTGACACTCTTCCTCCTCTTTAGCAACTTTGTCTTAGTATTTTACATACCTTTTATTATTGCGTCGTTAGCGCCAAACCGAATCAACAAGGTATCCTCTTTGCCAGAAATGATTACCTCATAGTTTTTTCTTTCGTAAGTATGGAAATTTAGCAAATATTCGGATTGTCACTCGACCTTTTACATACCCACCAACTCTGAAACACTCAAACTTGGTGGAGTTCGAACTAAAAGGTGAACATGGTCTATCTGCACATTTAGCTCCACAATGTAACATTTCTTCATATTGCAGTAGACGTAAATGCTTTGATAAACCTCTTTTCCAAGCTTACCTTTTAAAATTTTAAACCTATACTTAGGCGTCCAAACGATGTGATACTGACATAGATAGAACACGTGTGATGCTTGTTCATATCTGCTCATGTTATTTACTCTTTCATTTGCAGGTTACAAACAAAAATAGTATTTAACATGGCCACTTTACGGGCAAAGCCCCCGACTGAACGGTCACCATATCCATAGGAGGCGGTTTAAAAATTGACAACAAAAAAGGCCGCTTACGCGACCTTTTTCAGGGTGTATTCTAGAAAATCTATCGATTATTCGATGATTTTAGATACAACACCAGCACCTACTGTGCGACCACCTTCACGGATAGCGAAGCGTAAACCTTCGTCCATCGCGATTGGGTTAATTAGCTCAACAACAAACTTCAAGTTGTCGCCTGGCATTACCATTTCTACACCTTCTGGTAACTCTACTGCACCAGTGATGTCAGTTGTACGGAAGTAGAACTGTGGACGGTAACCTTTGAAGAATGGTGTATGACGACCACCTTCATCTTTCGTTAATACGTAAACTTCTGATTCAAACTTAGTGTGTGGCTTGATTGAACCTGGCTTACATAATACTTGACCACGTTGTACTTCATCACGCTTAGTACCACGTAATAACACACCACAGTTCTCACCAGCACGACCTTCGTCTAGAAGCTTACGGAACATTTCTACACCAGTACAGGTTGTAGTTGTTGTGTCTTTGATACCTACGATTTCTACGTCGTCACCTACACGGATGATACCACGCTCAACACGACCTGTTACTACTGTACCACGACCTTGGATTGAGAATACGTCTTCGATTGGTAAGATGAAATCACCGTCAATCGCACGCTCTGGCTCTGGAATGTAAGTGTCTAAGTGACCCGCTAATTCAAGAATCTTCTCTTCCCATTGTGCTTCACCGTTAAGTGCGCCTAATGCTGAACCTTGAACTACTGGTAAGTCATCACCTGGGAAATCGTATTCTGAAAGTAACTCACGTACTTCCATCTCTACTAATTCTAATAACTCTTCGTCGTCTACCATGTCACATTTGTTTAAGAAAACAATAATGTAAGGTACACCTACTTGGCGAGATAATAAGATGTGCTCACGTGTTTGTGGCATTGGACCATCTGTTGCAGCACATACTAAGATTGCGCCGTCCATTTGTGCAGCACCTGTGATCATGTTTTTAACATAATCGGCGTGACCTGGACAGTCTACGTGCGCGTAGTGACGGATTTCTGTATCGTATTCGATGTGAGAAGTATTGATTGTAATACCACGCTCACGCTCTTCTGGAGCGTTATCGATTTGTGCGAAATCGCGTACATCACCACCGTAAGTTTTAGTTAATACTGCAGAGATAGCAGCTGTTAATGTAGTTTTACCGTGGTCAACGTGACCGATAGTACCAACGTTAACGTGCGGTTTCGAACGTTCAAATTTTTCTTTAGCCATTTTAAATGTACCTTAAAGATTACCAATTAAATTTATTTTTTAGCACTTAGCGACTGTTGACCACTGAGCAGCAAGGCACGTATTTTAGAGAAACAGATATCTGTTGTCAAAACAATGCCAGTGCCTTGAGCACTATCGCGTAAGCGCAAGATAACTAACTCGATAAAAGTTAGCCACCTCGAGATTCAATAACTGTGTCAGCTACTGCTTTTGGAGCTTCAGCATACTTAGAAAACTCCATAGAGTAGGAGGCGCGGCCTTGTGTTGCACTACGTAAATCAGTTGCGTAGCCAAACATCTCTGCAAGCGGCACTAATGCATTCACTAGCTTCATACCTGCTGGGCCTTCGTCCATACCATCGATCATGCCGCGACGACGATTTAAGTCGCCTACCACATCACCCATGTTCTCTTCTGGCGTTGTTACTTCTACCTTCATCATTGGCTCAAGTAACGCAGGATTTGCTTCCATTGCGCCCTTCTTGAAACCCATTGATGCGGCAATTTTAAACGCCATTTCGTTAGAGTCAACATCGTGGAATGAACCATCATATAATGTGACTTTAACGCCAAGCAAAGGATAACCGGCTAATACGCCTGATTCCATTTGCTCTTTACAACCTTTTTCAACTGCTGGTATGTATTCTTTAGGAACCACACCACCAACAATTTCATTAACAAATTCGAAGCCATCGCCTTCGAGCGGCTCCATCTTCAGCCAAACGTGACCAAATTGACCACGACCACCAGACTGACGAACAAACTTACCTTCAACTTGCACTGCTTTACGAATTGACTCACGATAGGCTACTTGCGGCTTACCAACGTTACAGTCAACTTTAAATTCACGCATCATGCGATCAACAATGATATCTAAGTGTAGCTCACCCATACCAGAAATAATGGTTTGTCCTGATTCTTCATCAGTTTCAACGCGGAACGACGGATCTTCAGCGGCTAGCTTACCTAAAGCAATACCCATTTTTTCTTGGTCAGCTTTAGTTTTAGGCTCTACTGCCACCGAGATAACCGGCTCTGGAAACTCCATCCGTTCTAACGTGATTATGTGATTTGGATCACATAAGGTGTCACCTGTGGTGACATCTTTAAGGCCGATAGCCGCGGCAATATCACCCGCGCGAACTTCTTTAATTTCTTGACGATCATTAGAGTGCATTTGCACAATACGACCAAATCGTTCTTTCTTTTCTTTAACTGGGTTATAAACAGCATCACCCGTTTTAACCACACCAGAATAACAGCGGAAGAAAGTTAACGTACCTACAAATGGGTCAGTCGCGATTTTAAATGCTAGTGCAGCGAACGGCGCATTATCATCTGCTTCACGAACGCCTTCAGATTCGTCTTCATTAATACCTTTAATCGCAGCAACTTCTGTTGGTGCAGGCAAGTATTCAACTACCGCATCAAGTACGGCTTGTACACCTTTGTTCTTAAAAGCTGAACCACAAGCGCATAAAACGATTTCATTATTTAGCGTGCGTTGGCGAAGACCTGCTTTAATTTCTTCTTCTGAAAGCTCACCTTCTTCAAGGTATTTTTCCATTAGGTCATCAGAGGCTTCTGCCGCTTCTGATACTAAATTTTCACGCCATTCTTCAGCAAGCTCGACCATGTCAGCTGGAATGTCTTCATAAGTGAAGGTCATACCTTGATCAGCTTCATTCCAATTAATCGCTTTCATTTTCACTAGATCTACAACACCAGTGAAATCTTCTTCGCTACCGATCGCCAATTGCATTGGTACCGCATTCGCGCCTAAACGGTTTTTGATTTGACCAACAACGTTAAGAAAATTGGCACCCATACGGTCCATTTTGTTAACGAATACCATGCGTGGTACATGATATTTTTCCATTTGTCGCCAAACGGTTTCTGTTTGAGGTTGTACACCTGATGAGGCACAAAGCACTAGTACAGCGCCATCAAGTACACGTAAAGAACGCTCTACTTCAATGGTAAAGTCAACGTGGCCTGGAGTATCGATGATATTGATACGATGATCATCAAATTGAGCATCCATACCTTTCCAGAAACAAGTTGTTGCCGCAGAGGTAATAGTAATACCACGCTCTTGTTCTTGTTCCATCCAGTCCATGGTGGCTGCGCCATCATGCACTTCACCGATCTTATGCGAAAGACCAGTATAAAATAATACGCGTTCTGTAGTGGTTGTTTTACCTGCATCAACATGAGCACAAATACCAATATTTCGATAACGCTCAATAGGTGTCGTACGACTCACTTTATATTCCTCTGTTTTTAGGTGTTGCCTAAAACTAACTTTAGAAACGGCTCAAACTTAGATGACGATTTAATTCAGTACGAATTAAGCTTTTTCTAAAGTTAATCAAATTTTAAGTATAGAAAAGCGTAGTGACAAAAATATGTCACTACGCTCATTTTTATTACCAGCGGTAATGTGCGAACGCTTTGTTCGCTTCAGCCATACGGTGAACGTCTTCACGTTTCTTAACCGCAGAGCCTTTGTTGTCAGACGCATCTAACATTTCGTTAGCTAAGCGCTGAGCCATTGATTTTTCACCACGTTTACGAGCTGCTTCAACTAACCAGCGCATGGCTAGCGCGTTACGACGCACTGGACGAACTTCAACTGGAACTTGGTAAGTAGAACCACCAACACGACGAGATTTAACCTCTACTTGTGGGCGAATGTTATCTAGAGCGATTTCGAAAAGCTCTAAATGTTCTTTATCACTTTGTTTCTCAGCTAAAATGTCTAATGAATCATAAACGATTTTTTCTGCAACAGCTTTTTTACCATCAACCATAAGGATGTTGATGAATTTTGCTAAAAGTTCATTACCGAACTTAGGATCTGGCAATATTTTACGTTGCCCTACGACGCGTCTTCTTGGCATCTTGAATTCTCCGTTTAATTCAGGGATTTCCCAAAATTGTTAAAATTTAAATTTGGCCTTACTTCACGGAAACCGTTAAGATTTAGGGCGCTTCGCACCGTATTTAGAACGGCCTTGTCTACGATCGTTAACACCAGAACAATCTAGTGCACCACGAACGGTGTGATAACGTACACCTGGTAAGTCTTTAACACGACCACCACGGATTAAGATTACGCTATGCTCTTGTAAGTTGTGACCTTCACCACCAATGTATGAAGTTACTTCGTAACCGTTAGTTAAACGAACACGAGCAACTTTACGAAGTGCTGAGTTTGGTTTCTTAGGCGTAGTTGTATATACGCGAGTACATACGCCACGACGTTGTGGACAAGCTTGTAACGCTGGAACGTTACTTTTTGCAACTTGTCTGACACGTGGTTTACGTACCAATTGGTTAATAGTTGCCATTATAGCTCCTGATTAAGTTAAAACTGTGTGCTACTAGCGCATAATGCTAAAAACACACTCTCATAAACGTGTAAAAATCAATCCTTTTAAAAACCGCGCAACGAGGCACAGATTAAAAGGTCGCAGAATTCTAATGGTCAAGCTTTAAGCTGTCAAGCAAAACAAGTAGAGGATCGGTTAAACAGCGGGATTTAGATCCTTTTTATTAAAAACTCACTGTTTTTATAAAAAGTAGGTAATAAAAAAGCCGCTATTTAATAATAAATAGCGGCTTTTAATGAAAGGTTAACTAATGATTACAAAACTGGATCGTTTTGATCATTTGCTTCCATATCTGCATTTAGGGCATCAGTTAATGCTTGTGCAGCTTCATCGGCTGAAACCGTTGTCTCTTGCTCAAGTGCAGCATTACGTTTGCGAATGCGATCTTGGTGATACGCATAACCAGTACCAGCTGGAATTAAGCGACCAACAATAACGTTTTCTTTCAGACCACGTAAGCCATCTTTCTTACCAGCAACAGCTGCTTCAGTAAGAACACGCGTTGTTTCTTGGAACGACGCCGCTGAAATAAACGATTCTGTAGCAAGTGAGGCTTTAGTAATACCCATCATTTGCATTTCGTATTCAGCTGGTTGCTTACCTTGCGCTTCAAGTTCACGGTTTGCGATGTTAACGCGTGCCACTTCTACTTGTTCGCCTTTTAAGAATTCTGAATCACCTGCATCAATGATTTCACACTTGCGAATCATTTGACGTACGATAACTTCGATGTGCTTGTCGTTGATTTTTACACCTTGTAAACGGTATACGTCTTGTACTTCGTTTACGATGTAGTTAGCAACATCAGCTACACCACGTAAGCGTAAGATGTCATGTGGTGACTCTGGACCATCGGCAATAACTTCACCTTTAAGCACTGATTCACCTTCGAACACGTTAAGTTGACGCCATTTTGGAATCATCTCTTCGTATACGCTACCATCTTGTTGCGTGATTAATAAACGACGCTTACCTTTAGTTTCTTTACCGAAACCAATGATACCAGTCTTCTCAGCAAGAATTGCAGGCTCTTTAGGCTTACGCGCTTCGAATAAGTCAGCAACACGTGGAAGACCACCGGTAATATCACGAGTTTTCGACGACTCTTGTGGAATACGTGCTAATGCGTCACCGATACCAACTTCTGCACCATCTTCTAGGTTAACAATCGCGTTACCTGGTAAGAAGTATTGTGCAGGAATATCAGTACCTGCAATCATTACGTCATTACCTTTAGCATCAACTAGCTTAACCATTGGCCGCATTTCTTTACCCGCAGAGCTACGTTGGCTAGCGTCAGTAACAACCGTGCTAGATAAACCAGTTAATTCATCAGTTTGACGTGTCATGGTTAAACCATCGATAAGGTCAACAAATTTGATCTTACCCGCTACTTCCGTGATGATTGGATGCGTATGTGGATCCCAGTTTGCAACTACTTCGCCCGCTTCGATAGCTTCGCCATCTTGCTTGCCTAGTACCGCACCGTAAGGCACTTTATAACGCTCTTTTTCACGACCTAATTCGTCGATAACTGTTAATTCAGATGAACGTGAAGTAATAACTACTTTGTTGTCACTGTTGTGAACAAACTTAGCGTTTTGTAACTTCAAGGTACCAGTATTCTTAACTTGTACAGAGTTCTCAGCTGACGCACGAGATGCCGCACCACCGATGTGGAACGTACGCATGGTTAACTGTGTACCTGGTTCACCGATTGATTGTGCAGCTACAACACCAATCGCTTCACCTTGGTTGATCATATGACCACGTGCTAAGTCACGGCCGTAACAGTGAGCACAGATACCGTAGTCTGTAGAACAAGTAATAATTGAACGTACTTTAACTTGGTCAACTGAGTGTTCTTCTAATAAGTCACACAGTTTTTCATCAATCAATGTGTTACGTGGAAGTAATACATCTTCAGAACCTGGAACTAATACGTCTTCACAAACAACACGACCTAATACACGCTCACGTAATGGTTCTACAACATCACCACCTTCAATTAGTGGTGTCATTAATAGGCCTTCTTCAGTGCCACAGTCATGCTCTGTTACAACTAAATCTTGCGCTACATCAACAAGACGACGTGTTAAGTAACCCGAGTTAGCCGTTTTAAGTGCCGTATCGGCAAGACCTTTACGCGCACCGTGAGTTGAGATGAAGTACTGTAATACGTTTAGACCTTCACGGAAGTTTGCAGTAATTGGCGTTTCGATGATTGAACCATCTGGTTTTGCCATTAGACCACGCATACCCGCTAACTGACGGATCTGAGCGGCACTACCACGAGCACCCGAGTCAGCCATCATGAAGATTGAGTTGAATGAGTCTTGCTCTTCCATCTCACCGTCACGGTTTTCAACTTGCTCTTTCGATAAGTTGTCCATCATCGCTTTTGAAACTTTTTCGTTAGCTGATGACCAGATATCGATTACTTTGTTGTATTTCTCACCGGCAGTTACAAGACCTTGCTCGAACTGGGCTTGAATTTCTGCAACTTCTTCTTCTGCACCTTCGATGATAGTGTACTTCTCATCTGGAATTACCATATCGTCGATACCAACTGACGCACCTGCGATCATCGCATAGTGGAAACCAGTATACATAATGTGATCAGCAAAGATTACAGTCTCTTTAAGACCTAAGTTACGGTATGCATGGTTAATTAAGCGAGAAATTGGCTTCTTGCCTAGAGGTTGATCGATAACTTCGAACGGTAATCCTTTAGGACAAACTTGCCATAAAATTGCACGACCAATCGTAGTATCACGTAAAGTTGTAGTTGCAACTAACTCACCTTCGTCATTGCGAACGTGCTCAGTAATACGAACTTTAACGCGAGCATGTAATTCTGCAGCACCAGTGCGGTAAGCTTTTTCAGCTTCAGCGGCACTTGCTAATACCATGCCTTCACCTAAACCGTTAACACGATCACGTGTTAAGTAGTAAAGACCTAATACAACGTCTTGTGATGGTACGATGATTGGGTCACCGTTAGCAGGAGAAAGTACGTTGTTCGTTGACATCATTAATGCACGTGCTTCTAGCTGTGCTTCTAATGTTAACGGTACGTGAACCGCCATTTGGTCACCATCGAAGTCAGCGTTATACGCCGCACACACTAATGGGTGTAAGTGAATCGCTTTACCTTCGATAAGTACAGGTTCGAATGCTTGAATACCAAGTCTATGAAGTGTAGGTGCACGGTTAAGCATTACTGGATGTTCACGAATTACTTCGTCTAATACATCCCATACTTCTGCGCCTTCACGCTCTACTAATTTTTTAGCCGCTTTAATCGTTGTTGCTAAACCACGTGCTTCTAATTTTCCGTAGATGAATGGCTTAAATAACTCAAGAGCCATTTTCTTTGGAAGACCACATTGGTGTAAACGTAATGTAGGACCTACGGTAATTACAGAACGTCCTGAATAGTCAACACGCTTACCAAGAAGGTTTTGACGGAAGCGACCTTGCTTACCTTTGATCATATCAGCAAGCGATTTTAATGGACGCTTGTTTGAACCAGTAATTGCACGACCACGACGACCGTTATCTAATAACGCATCAACTGACTCTTGTAACATACGCTTTTCGTTACGTACGATAATGTCTGGTGCAACTAAGTCTAATAAACGCTTCAAACGGTTATTACGGTTAATTACGCGACGATATAAATCATTCAGATCTGAAGTCGCAAAACGACCGCCATCTAGTGGTACTAGTGGACGTAAATCTGGTGGAAGAATTGGTAATACCGACATAATCATCCATTCAGGCTTGTTACCTGACTGGGCGAATGCTTCCATTAATTTAAGGCGCTTAGTGATTTTCTTACGCTTAGTTTCGCTGCCGATTTCAGGTAGCTCTTCACGCATTTGCGCAATATCACCTTCAAGATCGATTTGTTGAAGAAGCGCTAATACCGCTTCAGCACCCATCTTCGCATCGAACTCATCGCCGTGCTCTTCTAGTGCATCTAGGTATTCTTCTTCTGTAAGAATTTGGCTCTTTTCAAGTGAAGTCATACCTGGCTCAGTTACCACGTATGATTCAAAGTAAAGTACGCGCTCAATATCACGTAATGTCATGTCTAATAATAGACCGATACGAGATGGTAATGATTTTAAAAACCAAATATGCGCAACCGGGCTGGCTAATTCAATGTGACCCATACGCTCACGACGTACTTTGGTTAATGTAACTTCAACGCCACATTTTTCACAGATAACACCACGGTGCTTAAGGCGCTTGTATTTTCCACAAAGACATTCGTAGTCTTTTACTGGGCCGAAAATACGCGCACAGAATAAACCGTCACGCTCCGGCTTGAACGTACGATAGTTAATAGTTTCAGGTTTTTTAACTTCACCAAATGACCAAGAACGAATCAGGTCTGGCGATGCTAATCCGATGCGGATGCCATCGAATTCTTCCGTTTGATTTTGTTGCTTAAGAAACTTAAGTAAATCTTTCACACTCTATCTCCTGTCGGAGTTAACCTTGATAGAGAGCAGAATATCTGCTTCTGCTCTCTACGTGTACTGACTATTGTCAGCGTTTTAGCTCTTGCTTGGCCAGTTATTCTGCATCTAGCTCAATGTTAATACCTAAAGAGCGGATCTCTTTAAGCAATACATTGAACGATTCAGGCATACCTGGTTCCATACGGTGATCGCCGTCAACAAGGTTTTTGTACATCTTAGTACGACCGTTAACGTCATCCGACTTAACCGTAAGCATTTCTTGTAACGTGTAGGCAGCACCGTATGCTTCAAGTGCCCATACCTCCATCTCACCGAAACGCTGACCACCGAACTGAGCTTTACCACCAAGTGGTTGCTGAGTAACCAGACTGTAAGAACCTGTTGAACGCGCATGCATCTTGTCATCCACTAAGTGGTTTAGTTTCAGCATGTACATGTAACCTACCGTTACAGGGCGTTCAAATTTACGTCCAGTACGACCGTCAGTTAAAGTGAACTGGCCGCTTTCTGGCATGTCCGCTAACTTGAATAAGTCTTTAATTTCACGCTCACTTGCACCGTCAAATACAGGAGTTGCAATTGGAAGACCTGCACGTAAGTTATCAGCTAAACGTAATACTTCGTCGTCAGAGAAGTTATCAATATCCACTTCCTGGCGAGACTCACCTAAGGTGTAAACTTCTTTTAAGAAGTCACGTAACTTAGCAAGTTCACGTTGTTCTTCAAGCATACGGTTGATCTTCTCACCGATACCGCGTGCTGCCATACCTAAGTGAGTTTCTAAAATCTGACCGATGTTCATACGTGATGGTACACCTAACGGGTTAAGTACGATATCAACTGGTACACCGTTCTCGTCGTATGGCATATCTTCTACCGGAACAACGTTTGAGATAACACCCTTGTTACCGTGACGACCGGCCATTTTATCACCTGGTTGGATGCGACGCTTAACTGCTAAGTAAACTTTAACTATTTTAAGTACGCCTGGTGCTAAATCATCACCTTGAGTGATCTTACGACGCTTAGTTTCATACTTCTTATCAAACTCAGCTTTGATTGCATCGTATTGCTCGGCAATTTGCTCAAGCTCAGATTGCGTGCCTTCGTCAGATAAGTTCTGTACTAACCACTTGTCACGAGACATGCTGTTTAAGTCAGACTCATTCATGCCAGCAGAAAGTAATAATTTCTTAGCACGAGCATAAATGCCGTCTTCTAAGATAGCGAATTCATCGCCTAAGTCTTTCTTAACTTGCTTAAGCTGCATTTCTTCAATTTCTAATGCACGCTTGTCTTTCTCAACGCCGTCACGAGTAAAGATTTGAACATCGATAATAGTACCTGAAACTGAGTTAGGTACACGTAATGAACTATCTTTAACGTCTGCTGCTTTCTCACCGAAAATAGCGCGTAAAAGTTTTTCTTCTGGTGTAAGTTGCGTTTCACCTTTAGGCGTTACTTTACCTACTAAGATATCGCCGCCTTTTACTTCAGCACCGATATAAACAACACCAGATTCATCTAGTTTGCTTAATGCAGATTCACCAACATTAGGAATATCAGAAGTAATTTCTTCTGAACCTAATTTAGTATCACGAGCAATACAGCTTAATTCTTGAATGTGAATCGTTGTGAAACGGTCTTCTTGAGCTACTCGCTCAGATAACAACATTGAATCCTCAAAGTTGTAACCATTCCAAGGCATGAACGCGATACGCATGTTTTGACCAAGTGCTAATTCGCCCATATCAGTTGATGGGCCATCAGCAAGTACATCACCACGAACCACTGGTTCACCCATGTGAACATTTGGACGTTGGTTAATACATGTGTTTTGGTTAGAACGTGTGTATTTTGTTAAGTTGTAGATGTCGATACCCGCTTCACCTGGGATCATTTCATCTTCATTAACTTTAACAACGATACGTGATGCATCAACGTATTCAACAACACCGCCGCGCTTAGCAACTGAGGTTACACCTGAGTCAACCGCAACGATTTTTTCCATACCTGTACCAACAAGTGGCTTGTCTACTTTTAACGTAGGAACCGCTTGACGTTGCATGTTCGAGCCCATAAGTGCACGGTTAGCATCATCGTGTTCAAGGAATGGAATTAATGATGCCGCCACAGAAACGATCTGTTGTGGAGAAACGTCCATGTACTGAACTGCTTCTTTAGACATCAAAGTAAATTCATTTTTGTGACGACAGTTAACTAGGTCATCAGTTAGTTGACCGTTTTCGTCACGTGCAGCATTTGACTGAGCGATAACAAAGTTACCTTCTTCAATTGCTGATAAGTAATCAACGTCATCGGTTACTAAGCCGTCAACAACACGACGGTATGGCGTTTCTAAGAAACCATAGTCGTTAGTACGAGCGTAACAAGATAAAGAGTTGATTAGACCAATGTTTGGACCTTCAGGCGTTTCGATTGGACATACACGACCATAGTGAGTTGGGTGAACGTCACGTACTTCGAAGCCTGCGCGCTCACGCGTTAAACCACCTGGGCCTAATGCAGAGATACGACGCTTGTGCGTTACTTCCGATAACGGGTTGTTTTGATCCATAAATTGTGAAAGTTGTGATGAACCAAAGAACTCTTTAACCGCTGCAGAAATTGGCTTAGCGTTGATTAAATCTTGTGGCATTACTGCGTCTAAATCACCTAGTGATAAACGCTCACGTACAGCACGTTCAACACGAACAAGACCTACGCGGAATTGGTTTTCAGCCATTTCGCCAACGCTGCGGATACGACGGTTACCTAAGTGATCGATATCGTCCACTTCGCCTTTACCGTCACGAATAGCAATTAAAGTTTTCATTACCGCGATGATGTCATCGTTAGATAACGTACCTTCGCCAGTTGACTCATCGATACCAACACGACGGTTGAACTTCATACGACCAACCGTTGATAAGTCGTAACGCTCTAATGAGAAGAATAAGTTCGCGAATAAACCTTCAGCTGCATCTTTTGTTGGTGGCTCACCAGGACGCATCATACGGTAAATTTCAACTAACGCTTCTAAACGGTTAGTTGTGCTATCTACACGTAATGTATCTGACATATATGAACCAACATCAAATTCGTTCATATATAAAGTAGAAAGTTTCTTATGGCCGGCTTGACTTAGCTCAGCTAATAACTCTAAGGTAATTTCAGCATTCGCTTCAGCAATAACTTCACCAGTAGACTCGTCAATATAAGCTTGAGATAGCACTTTACCAACGATGTATTCCGCTGGTACTTCTAACTCATTTACATTTTCTTTTTCTAAGGTGCGGATATGACGAGCAGTGATACGACGACCTTGCTCAACAACTACATCACCATTTGGCAATTTAATATCAAATGTCGCAGTTTCACCACGTAAGCGCTCAGGAACAAGTTCCATGATCAGCTTGTCGCCTTTGATTTCATAACCAGTAGTGCTATAGAACATGGCTAAGATTTCTTCGGTAGAGTAATCTAGCGCACGTAAAATAATAGATGCTGGTAATTTACGACGACGGTCAATACGAACGAATAAGTTATCTTTCGGATCAAACTCAAAGTCTAACCAAGAACCACGGTAAGGAATAACACGTGCATTATAAAGCACTTTACCTGATGAGTGTGTCTTACCTTTGTCGTGATCAAAGAATACACCTGGTGAACGGTGTAGCTGAGAAACGATTACACGCTCAGTACCATTAATAACGAACGTACCGTTCTCTGTCATTAATGGGATTTCGCCCATGTAAACTTCTTGTTCTTTGATATCTTTAACTGTACCTGCTGGCGCTTCTTTATCGTAAATTACTAAACGTAATTTAACGCGTAAAGGCGCTGAATAAGTGACACCGCGAATTTGACATTCTTTCACGTCAAATAATGGCTCACCTAAACGGTAGCTAACGTATTGTAATTCTGAACTACCAGAATATGCCTTAATTGGGAAAATAGAACGAAACGCGGCTTCTAAACCTGTTTCACCTGTTGGATCAATATCAATAAACTTTCTAAAAGATTCGAGTTGAATGGATAACAAGAATGGATAATCCATTACTTGTGCACTTTTACCAAAGTCCTTTCTAATTCGTTTCTTCTCAGAGTAAGAGTAAACCATGGGGTTCCTCAGCTAGCTGGGTTGTACCGAACCTGCCTTATATTTGTCGACTAAATCTAAGGCAGCCTTAATGCTATGACATCAAATGCCAAGTTGATTAAATACTGGAATCACTCAATATTTAATCAACTTGGCAGCGTCTAAACTTTTAATATTGCACTGTTTTGCTTATAAAAAAAACTAATTTATTCTAGGTTTTAAAAAATAGCGTTATTTAGCGCAAAAAGGCCGGTGACGTTTAAATCACCAGCCATTGCCTATTAGGCAGCTAATCTGTCAAAAGACAGATTACTTGATTTCAACAGTTGCGCCTGCTTCTTCAAGTTCTTTCTTAAGAGCTTCTGCTTCTTCTTTAGAAACACCTTCTTTAAGAGCTTTAGGAGCTGATTCAACAACTTCTTTCGCTTCTTTAAGGCCAAGACCTGTAGCGCCACGTACTGCTTTGATAACAGCAACTTTGTTAGCGCCGAAGCTTGCTAATACTACGTCGAATTCAGTTTGCTCAGCAGCAGCGCCACCAGCGTCAGCAGCAACAGCTACAGCAGCTGCAGCAGATACGCCGAACTTCTCTTCCATTGCTTCGATTAATTCAACTACGTCCATTACTGACATTTCAGCAATAGCATTTAGGATATCGTCTTTAGAAATAGACATTGTGTAATTTCCTACTTGTAATAAACAGTCTTGTAAAAAGTAAGACCTGTTTTAAATAACTATAAATACAAAAAGTGCTTATTATGCTCGTTACATGTGAGCCAATTAAAATTAAGCAGCTTCTTGCTCTTTCTGATCGCGAATTGCAGCAATCGTGCGGCAAAGTTTGCCAGCAGATGCTTCTTTCATAGCGCTCATTAGGCGTGCAATAGCTTCGTCGTAAGTAGGTAGCTTAGCTAACATATTTACGTCTACAACTTCACCTTCGTATGCCGCAGTTTTTAATTCAAAGATATCGTTTTCTTTAGCGAAATCAGCGAATAAACGCGCAGCAGCACCCGGGTGCTCGCTTGAGAATGCAATTAATGAAGGACCTACGAATGAATCTTTTAAACATTCGAAAGGAGTACCTTCTACTGCGCGACGTGCTAAAGTGTTACGGACAACTTTCATCCATACACCTGCTTCACGTGCTTGCTTACGCAATACAGTAATTGCTTCAACTGTTACACCGCGAGAATCGGCAACAACAGCTGATTGAGCGCCATTGGCAGCTTCTTGAACTTCAGCAACAATTGCTTTTTTATCATCAAGATTGATAGCCATCGGCTTTAACTCCTGGTTTAACCGGAAATATCCGGTATTAACATCTCTGGGCCAGTAATAATTACTGCCCCAGCCATTACGGCGAGAGCCAGAATTTAAGGAAATATCTGGGTAATCACCATCTACGTAGGCATTAATTAAGGTTACTAATTACTAAGTAACTACAACCACCTACGGTCTTTGACGGGACTGTTCAAACTAACTGTAAACAGAGAATTCCAACAGTTCCTACCAAAATTAAGGGGCGAAATTATAGTTCAATATTTCACCCCTGTAAAGCTTCTAAAAAAGAAGATTAGAAGTTTAAGCTACCTTGGTCTACTGATACACCAGCACCCATAGTAGTTGAAACAGAGATCTTCTTAATATATTGGCCTTTAGCATTTGCTGGTTTTGCTTTCTTAAGCGCTTCCAATAATGCTTCTAAGTTCTGTTGTAACTTAGCGTCGTCGAAATCAACCTTACCAATTGTAGTATGGATGATGCCGTTCTTGTCGTTACGGTAACGAACTTGACCAGCTTTAGCGTTGTTTACCGCTGTGACTACGTCAGGAGTTACTGTACCAACTTTCGGGTTAGGCATAAGGCCACGTGGACCTAAGATTTGACCTAACTGACCTACAACGCGCATTGCATCTGGAGTAGCAATAACTACGTCGAAGTCCATTTGACCTGCTTTAACTTGTTCAGCTAAGTCATCCATACCAACAACGTCAGCACCGGCTTCTTTCGCTTTTTCTGCATTTGCACCTTGAGTGAATACAGCAACGCGAACGTCACGACCAGTACCGTTTGGAAGTACAGTTGCACCACGAACGTTTTGGTCTGATTTACGAGCATCGATACCTAAGTTAACAGCAACATCAACACTTTCTTTAAATTTAGCAGTTGCTAATTCTTTTAAAAGCGTTAATGCTTCGTTGATTTCATAATCTTTTAATACGTCTACTTTTTCACGGATAAGACGAGCGCGCTTTGATAATTTAGCCATTGATTAGTCCTCTACCACTAAACCCATTGCACGAGCGCTGCCCGCGATAGTACGTACAGCAGCTTCCATTGAGCCAGCTGTAAGATCTGGTTCTTTCATCTTAACGATTTCTTCAAGTTGTGCTGTAGTTACAGTACCCACTTTTTCAGTGTTAGGACGACCAGAACCTGACTTGATACCAGCAGCTTTCTTAAGTAAGAATGATGCAGGTGGAGTCTTTGTTTCGAACGTGAAAGAACGATCGTTGTACACAGTAATTACTACTGGTACTGGAGCGCCTTTTTCTAAAGAATCTGTTTTTGCGTTGAACGCTTTACAGAATTCCATGATGTTCACACCGTGTTGACCAAGAGCTGGACCAACTGGTGGTGACGGGTTAGCTGCACCAGCAGCTACTTGTAGCTTGATTAAAGCTTGGACTTTTTTAGCCATCTTTAAATTTCCTATGTTTGGGTTCAAACGCCCTGCTCTTTTGAGCACCGCTACTGCTTTAAAACAGTATGGAACCTTAACGGTTCAGCTCCCCGTGGATTAAAAACTGCGTTTTTTTGTTGAACTTTTTAAAAAGCCAAATAAAAACGGCAGCGGATTATAAATTAATCAACGCTGCCGTTTCAAGTTCTTTTTCGGTTTAGGCTAAAAACAGTACCTAAACTGGTTATATTTAGTGAAAAAAGCTATTAAGCGCCTTTTTCTACTTGACCAAATTCTAGGTCAACTGGTGTAGAACGCCCAAAAATAAGTACCGATACTTTGATGCGGTTCTTTTCGTAATCAAGCTCTTCTACCACACCATTAAAGTCAGCAAATGGGCCATCGATAACACGTACCACTTCACCCACTTCAAATAAGGTTTTAGGCTTAGGCGCATCAGTCTCTTCAAGACGCTGTAAAATGCGATCAGCTTCTTTTTGGGTGATCGGCATTGGGCGATCTGATGTACCACCAATAAAACCTAATACGCGAGGTACAGATTTCACTAAATGCCATGCTTCTTCATCCATTGCCATTTCAACTAATACATAGCCTGGGAAGAATTTACGTGCAGATTTACGCTTTTGACCAGCACGCATTTCAATAACTTCTTCAGTTGGTACAAGTACTTGACCAAACTTGTCTTGTAAGCCATGAATTTCAATGTGCTCTAATAGCGTTTTTTGCACACGTGCTTCATAGCCTGAAAATGCTTGAACTACGTACCAACGTAATTTCGGCTTATTCTCTTGGTTTGTGTTTTCTGTGATTGATTCGTCAGACATAATCTATACCTGTAAGCCAGTGATAAAACCAACAACCCAGAATAATACTGAGTCTAAGCCCCACATTAGCAGCGACATAATTAGCGTTGCTACTAATACGATACCCGTAGTTTGCACGGTTTCTTGGCGAGTTGGCCATACTACTTTACGTACTTCAGTGCGCGACTCTTTAGCAAATGTTACCGCTGCACGACCTTTTTCCGTCTGCATTGCGAGTAAACCCGCCACAATTACCGCAGCTACTACACCAATCGCACGAACTAATACTGATTGATCTGCAAAATAATAGTTACCTACAACAGCACCAATTAAAATAAGGAAGATAACCCCCCATTTTAAACCATCTAGAGAACCATTCGTTTGGTTTTCTGTACTTGCATTCATAAATACGACCTGTAATTTTCGTCTAATCGACTACAAACCTTCGCGTTACGCAAAGTCTACAGTACAACAGTTTGTACTTTTAAAATTTGGCAGGGGTAGAGAGATTCGAACTCCCAACCGTCGGTTTTGGAGACCGCTGTTCTACCAATTGGAACTATACCCCTAAATTCTGTTTACACTTATCGAGTGTTTCTTAGTTTGTTTTGGGAAAAATTAAGAGATACTCTAGAAGTGAGCTCGCTATTATACTCAGTCAATCACTATACTCAAGCGCTATTTGTTAAATAGAACACCAAAATATTTAACTTAGCTAAAAGGCAATTAAAATTTACTGAGTTAACAGTCCTTGGCGTAGCCAAAAAGGTTTATCTCTAAACCAAAGTGTCATTACCCATTTTTCTCCAGAGGTCACTTCACTGCCTCGATGAATGCTAGCGATTAATCGATTATGCTGCGCATCAACATTGGCAAAGCTAATAATTTGTCCATGTTTAGGGGTGATGGAATAATGAGGCTGTTTAAACTGGGTTTCACCACCGGTAAAATTATCGTTTAGGTTGAACAAACCTGTTCTAATACGTTGTCCAAATTGGTTTAACTGCGCCTGAATTGATTCATTATGTGGGTAAATATGGTCATAATGCCATTTGTAATATTCACCGGGTAAATAGCGTAACACCACAGGTGGCTCGGCATACTTCATCGCTAGGCCAACGACGTTAGCAGTTAGACGCTCAATAATAGCTAGTTCTATTGAGGTGTTTGGCAACGGCGTTAAAAATTGACTGTTATTACGAATGGATTGGTTTTTACTACCCGCACCTTGATCGCCAAATAAAGTAACATCCCGTAATAGCGGCAAAACATCGTTTTGTATTTCTTCCGTTAATGATTTAGCAATATCGGTTTGCGAAATAGCGATGTGTTCATCTACTTGCTCGCTGCTTGGTGTTTTTATTATCAGTTGCCAAATAGACGCTGCAACTGGCGCAATAGCATCGAAGGGCAGTCCTTCGATTAATGTTTGATTGGACTTAATTGCCAGTGCAATATCATCTTCACATTCACTGGATATCGACAAAGAAGCCAAATAGTTATTTAGCTTTGCCAATGCTGGCACTTGCCAATGAACGGCATAACTTGCGGCCAAAAGTACTTCATCAATGCCAACCTCACTTCGTAACACGTGAATTAGCCATTGCTCAGCGAATTGCTTATTAGTTTGAGCCTGTTTTATTACGGCCGCTAGCGTTAACTGGCCAACATGCTTTAATTCAAGCAACTCCTGTAATGACATAGATAGTTAATCCAAAGCAAGGTTTTTAAATTCTACGGTAGTATAAAGTGCTAGCAATAGAATTAAAACGATTCAACCGACTCTTGTTTAACAATAAATTTCAGACACAAATTCGATGCGTTTCTTTAGGTAAGGGCAGATACAACACCAGCCCTTCTCTGCAACGTTAGCTTCGTCGCAAAGCCCCTCGCCTTCACTTGCTAACATTGGTCCACTCTGACAATTGCTTAACACGCTCAATCATCAGGATTCTCTTTGATGTTGGTCGTACCAACAATAAATTTCAGACAACAAAAAAGGCCGCTTACGCGACCTTTTTCAGGGTGTATTCTAGAAAATCTATCGATTATTCGATGATTTTAGATACAACACCAGCACCTACTGTGCGACCACCTTCACGGATAGCGAAGCGTAAACCTTCGTCCATCGCGATTGGGTTAATTAGCTCAACAACAAACTTCAAGTTGTCGCCTGGCATTACCATTTCTACACCTTCTGGTAACTCTACTGCACCAGTGATGTCAGTTGTACGGAAGTAGAACTGTGGACGGTAACCTTTGAAGAATGGTGTATGACGACCACCTTCATCTTTCGTTAATACGTAAACTTCTGATTCAAACTTAGTGTGTGGCTTGATTGAACCTGGCTTACATAATACTTGACCACGTTGTACTTCATCACGCTTAGTACCACGTAATAACACACCACAGTTCTCACCAGCACGACCTTCGTCTAGAAGCTTACGGAACAATTCTACACCAGTACAGGTTGTAGTTGTTGTGTCTTTGATACCTACGATTTCTACGTCGTCACCTACACGGATGATACCACGCTCAACACGACCTGTTACTACTGTACCACGACCTTGGATTGAGAATACGTCTTCGATTGGTAAGATGAAATCACCGTCAATCGCACGCTCTGGCTCTGGAATGTAAGTGTCTAAGTGACCCGCTAATTCAAGAATCTTCTCTTCCCATTGTGCTTCACCGTTAAGTGCGCCTAATGCTGAACCTTGAACTACTGGTAAGTCATCACCTGGGAAATCGTATTCTGAAAGTAACTCACGTACTTCCATCTCTACTAATTCTAATAACTCTTCGTCGTCTACCATGTCACATTTGTTTAAGAAAACAATAATGTAAGGTACACCTACTTGGCGAGATAATAAGATGTGCTCACGTGTTTGTGGCATTGGACCATCTGTTGCAGCACATACTAAGATTGCGCCGTCCATTTGTGCAGCACCTGTGATCATGTTTTTAACATAATCGGCGTGACCTGGACAGTCTACGTGCGCGTAGTGACGGATTTCTGTATCGTATTCGATGTGAGAAGTATTGATTGTAATACCACGCTCACGCTCTTCTGGAGCGTTATCGATTTGTGCGAAATCGCGTACATCACCACCGTAAGTTTTAGTTAATACTGCAGAGATAGCAGCTGTTAATGTAGTTTTACCGTGGTCAACGTGACCGATAGTACCAACGTTAACGTGCGGTTTCGAACGTTCAAATTTTTCTTTAGCCACTTTTAAGTCCTCAAAGGTAGAGTAAGTTAAAAAATATCAAAAGATAGCGAGGGAATAGGAGATCTAAGGAAATGGTGCTAATAGGCAGATTCGAACTGCCGACCTCACCCTTACCAAGGGTGCGCTCTACCAACTGAGCTATATCAGCACTATTATACAAAGATGGAGCGGGTGGCGGGAATCGAACCCGCTTCATTAGCTTGGAAGGCTAAGGTAATAGCCAGTATACGACACCCGCTTTCTATTATCAGACTATCTCTGCAAAAAATGGTGGAGGGAGGTGGATTCGAACCACCGAAGGCGGAGCCGTCAGATTTACAGTCTGATCCCTTTGGCCACTCGGGAACCCCTCCAATAACCTTTTGTTCATTTACTGATAAATGAATTACTAATGGTGCCGACTGCCGGAATCGAACTGGCGACCTACTGATTACAAGTCAGTTGCTCTACCAACTGAGCTAAGTCGGCACTACATTAAGTGGAGCGCATTCTAGATTAATGCATTTCAGCTTGCAATAGCTAAAATTAAAATTTTAATAAAAATAACCTGTTTGCTGTTTTTTTACTCACAAAGCCAAGATTAATTGAGCAAATAACGACTTAAACCATGAAAAACTAACAGTGGTTGATGCTCTACTTTCAACGCTAACAAGGCAATTAACGCCTCGCTATTGCCGCCGGTAATAATAACTTTATCTAGCGGAAGTTGCTCACGCTTTAGTAGCTCAATGGCCTGATTAATTAACCCGAGCGTTGCTCCCCATGCGGCTTGTGCTAGGTTGTCATTGGTATTCTTCCCAAAAGCCTGTGAATTTATTATAGGATTAGTACCCGAAACTTTCGCTGTTTGGCTTTGAATACTAAAAAATAAAGTATCAATTCCTGCTAAAATCCAACCACCATGAAAATGTCCGCTGGCATCAATATAATCAACAGTTGTCGCTGTGCCTGCATCAATAATTAGACACGCCAAATCTGCGTATAATTTATTGGCACCTAACAATCCTAGCCAACGATCAATCCCTAATTGTGAAGGATTATCATAGCCATTGGTAACACCAAACGCCTGTTCACAAGTTTCAACTTTAGTTAAGCTTATCTTACGACTAACCGCCCATTGTTCAATTACTTCAGCAAAACATGCTTGGGCGACACTCGCCAAAACAATCTCATTACAGCTTTGCCAATTATCATCCAGCCAACGGTAAGTCAGCGAAATATTATCGCAAAACCGTACAGCGCTAATTTGACCAGAATCAACAGCACAATACTTGACTCTAGTATTGCCAATATCAACCAGCAGGCGCATCTAGCCTCCTTAAACTCACTTCACCACCATAAACAGGTGAAACTTTACCTTCAACTTCAAATAACAAGGCCCCATGTTCATTTACCCCTCGACAAATGCCATGTTTTTCTTGTTCACCGGTTATAACTTTAACGGGTTGATTTAAAAATAAATCTCGTTGATGCCAGTCTGGCAGCATGGCACTAACACCTTCTAGTATTTGCTGCTCCAAACGGCGATTTATCGCAACAACAATGTGTGCCGCGAGGAGATTACGATCTATGGTTTGGCTTATGTGGCGTTGTAAGTCAGTCCATGGTTGATTTATTTCATGGGCGATATTTTCTGGCATATTTAAGTTAATGCCAATACCAATGACACTATGGCAAGTACCTGTTGCCTGGCCTTCTAGATCAATTAAGATCCCTGCTAATTTCACGCCATTATAGTAAACATCATTTGGCCATTTTAACTCGACATCTACATTATATAATTCAGTAATTGCATCGCTAATTGCAAGGGCAGTTAATAAACTTAAGCCCATGGCAGATGCCATACCTTCTACTAGAAATCGATAATAAGAAAGGTAGAGGTGTGAGCCAAATGGCGATAGCCACTGGCGACCTCGCCTACCACGACCTGCACTTTGATGCTCAGCAATACACACTTGGCCAGGCTCTATTTGATTCGGTAATTTTCTCAATAAATAGTCATTGGTAGAATCAATAAAACTGTGTACTTCAACCGTATTGGTGGCATTAAGTTTCGCCAATAGCTGTTGTATTTTAGCTTTATCTAACAGATTAATTGGCTGTGCTAGCTGATAGCCCTTGCCGCGGACTTTAAAAATATCTAAGCCCATTTTTACTAGGGCATTCACTTGATTAGAAATTGCTGCTCTAGAAACGCCTAATTCATCCGCTAATAGTTGCCCTGAAATAAAAGAGCCGTCAGCTAACGCTCGAATCAGTCGTTCACGAATTGGTTTAGACATGATTAAATATCTCTGCAGCCGCTCGTTCACCTAGTGCTGCCACCAGCCTCACTTCAGGTTCGAGTGTGATTGAAAATTTTTCTTGTACTTGGCCAATGACATGCCGAGCTAATGCCACGATATCTTCACCTTTAGCATTTCCATAGTTAACGAGTACCAAAGCTTGTTTGCTATGAACTCCGGCATCTCCTAGTCGAAAACCTTTTAGCTGTGCTTGCTCAATCAACCAACCTGCTGCAATTTTCACTTGGTCATCTGGCTGCGGGTAATTTGGGATATCTGGATATTGCTGCTTTAGTCGTTTGAATTCTTCGCAGTTAATAATAGGGTTTTTAAAAAAGCTACCAGCGTTAGGTAATTCTTCAGGATTTGGCAATTTGCTACTTCTGATAGCCATTACCGTGTTCATCACCTCTAAAGCATTGGCACATTCAGGTAATTGATTCAAACCGGCATACCCAAGGCTAGGTTGCCACGCTTTCGAAAGTTTTAGCTCTACTGCAACGATAATTCCTTGGCCTTTTAGTTGCCGCTTGAACACGCTGTCTCGATAACCAAATTGGCAATCATAAGCTGCCAATATCGTTACTTGGTTGCTTTTAAAGTCATACCAATGCACTGCTTGGCAAAAATCGGCAAACTCAACGCCATAAGCTCCAATATTTTGAATAGGTGCAGCACCGACACTACCAGGGATCAGTGCTAAATTTTCCAAGCCTGGCATGCCATGCTCTACAGTATATGTGACTAGCTTTTGCCAATTTTCTCCGGCTTGAACAGTGAGTAAGTAGTCCTCTGCCGTTTCTTCAACCGCTATACCAAGTAGTTTAGGACGAATAAGTTTGGGCGCTTCATTTTCAGTAAATAAAGTATTACTCCCTTCACCTAACACGTAATAGTCGGCTAATGACGTTAACGTTTGTAACTCCTCGAATGAGTCTACTTCGATAATTTCAGGGCAATAAGCATCAATTGCCATGGTGTTGTATAAGCGGGTATTGGTAGAAAAGCTTGTTTTCATAATATGGCAGGTAATTTTTTGGAGCTAGTTTACTTAAGCGGCCTAACTTCGGCAAATATCTAAGATAAAAACTTTAGCCTTGTTTACGTACCGGTAATTTTATAATGTTTGCACGCTCATTATAATAATTATTTTGATAGCGCGAAGTATCAATGTTTTCACTGTGGTTGATGACGATACCTTCAATAGGCGCTTTAGCCTGCTTTAGCATTCGCAAACCAGAGGTAATTTGTTCACGTTTAGTTTTAGTACCGTGAACAACATAAAGCACACTTTCGACTAATCGCGAGATAATAATTGCATCACTTACCGCGTTAACTGGCGGGGTTTCAATCACTATACGATCGTAAAAGTTACCAAAAACCTTGATTAACATATCAAAGCGTTTCATCGATAAAAATGCTTGTGGGTTAGCTGGCGAAATACCCGAGGTCAAAATATCTAATTTAACGTGCTTATCACGGACTATACATTCGTTAATTTGATGGGTTTTAGCTAATAAGTTTGATAATCCAGGGCGATATGGTTCTAGGTCTAAATTTTTTGCTACCGTTGGGTGACGTAGATCGGCTTCTATCAACAGCACCTTTTCCATTTCACTATAAGAACGCGCTAAATTGAGTGCTACCGTAGACTTTCCTTCACCAGGTACTGAAGACGTTACCGCAATAATTTTGGGAGGCCTTTGTTCGTTGTTAAATAACAATGCAGTTCTCAGAGTTCGTATTGCTTCGGTAAAGCGACTGTCAACTTGAGATCTATCTTGTACTTTTTGCCCTGTGTTTTTGAACTTAGGCAGTACAGCTAGAACTGGAGCTTCATGAAAACTTTCTAACTTACGTCGTGAATTTAAGGTATCAACTAATAGCTCACGCATCACAACATAAATGGCAATAATTAAAAAAGCGAGAATAAAGCTGATAACAACAGTTAGCGACCTATTCGGCGAATAAGGTGATTTAGCAATGATAGCCTTATCAAGAAACCTTACATAAAAGGTCGCTTTATAATTGCCCATAGCGTCAGTTTCTTTTAGTCGCATTAAGTAACTGTTATAAAGTTCTTTGTTTGTATCGACTTCTCGCTGCAATTGTGAAAACTTATTTTTAAGGCGGCTTAACCTCAAAAAGTTGGCTTTAGCTGTCGCCAATCTCGCTTGATTTGCTTTTACTTGCTCTATCATTGACAGATAATCTTTTTCAATTGACAGCACTCGGTCATGAATCTGATTATCAATGCTGGCCTTTATAGTTTCTAATTCAGCTTGAACGGCAATTCTTTTAGGATGTTTAGGCCCGTATCGACGAGATATCTCTGAAAGTTTACGCGAAAGTCGCTCTTCACCATCTTTTAATTGCATATATACGCGGTGGTTATGAACTTCTTTAATCTCGGCAAGTTTAGTTAAATTGCCTTTATACTTTTGAATAAATAGATAGATAACCTTCAGATCATCGAGCTCTTTTTCAATTTTGAGGCTTCGCTCTGTTAATGCACCAATTTCATCACTGACTAAGCCAGCAATACCATTAACATCGACCAAACCTTCTTGCTCAATAAACTCTTGAAGTGCTAATTCTGAAGCTTCTAACTTCATCCCCAGCTCTTCTAGCTGATCAACCAACCACTGCGAGGTGTTTTCTTTAGTGGAGCTATGGATTTCATCTTGATATTGCAAATAGGTTTGACCAACTTGATTAGCAATATCTTTTGCAAGTTCAGGGTAATATGAACTAAAAGTAATTTTAACCAATTCGGTATTTGCTATTGGTTTAATCGTTAATTGAGATCTGAAACGATCGACAACCGCTGCCAACGTCGGTTTTTCGGTAGTAGAGTTAGTTAAAAATGCCAACCTATCGTTAAATCGATTTGAGCTAAACTCTGGGTGCTCAATCAAGTTAAGCTGAACAATCACCCGCTCAGCAAATTTGCGTGAACGCAGAATTTCATATTGTGTTTGAATTAATTCTTGGGAAGCTTTTACATCATTAAATGCTTCGTTAATAGATAATGTACTAGCACCTATATTACTGCCAATTTGCAAAATCGCACTACTTTGATATTGGGGCTTTAAAAGCGAGACATAAGAAGTAGCTAGAAAAGTAACGGCCAAAGTAAAAAACAAGATGTACCAGCGTTTATTCCATAGTGGACTCAAGAGCTCTTTTAATGAGAGATCATGATCACTGAAGTTATAGCTTGACGCAGTACTATCTATATTCATCAAAAGAAACTTTGCTCTATTTCTATAATATCGTCAGGCAATACCTGAGTTGCAATATCAGCACTTAACGTTAAGGGTTTTCCATCAACTAAGCGTGTAATTTTCCATTGAGACTTTGACGCTCTTGCCGATAAACCACCGGCTAAAGCGATAGCTTTGTCTAGTCGTAAATCATCTTGATAGGCATATCCCCCAGGGCGCTTAACTTCTCCATGAATGAAGAATGGGCGATATTCTAAAATAGAAACCGATACTTGTGGGCGAACTAAATAATCACCACGCAAGCCACTAGTAATATACGACTCCACTTCTGCAGGTGTCAGGCCTATCACCCGAACGTCCGCTAAAAATGGAAATGACAACATGCCTGATTTATCAATTTTTAATTCCGTTTGTAAATCTGGCTCATCATAGACATTGATTAGTATTTTATCTCCAGCACCTAGTAAATAATTGGCATCGGCCGAGTATGCGAAATTATTCAACAGCATAGATAAAACTAGTAAAAACAGTGTATTTTTCAGACAACAACTCATTAAATTATTAACTCAAGACCTACTGAAAATATTTGGCGATTATAATTTAACGTCGTTAAATTAGCTTCTTTATCAGTGTATAAATATTCACCGTTAATTAATACTGTATCGGTTATTTTATAGTTAACTTTAGCGTTAAAAATTGTGCGCTTATCTTTACTTTCCCCTTCAGCCAAAACCACCAAACTATCTCTATATGAAGCATTGAGCCCTAAGTTAACAGTGTCAGTCAGCTGATATTTGATATCAACTCCGTAATTATCGGTAATTTTTACCGCGGTGTTTAGTTCGGATGTATCATCAGTACTACGAGCAGATTTTAAAGAAAGGGTGAAAAGCTCAGAAGGTTGCCATAGGTATTGACCTAGCCAGCTAAAGCTAGATTGGCGATAGTTATTTTCGTCAAAAGAAACGGCTTGATATCCCAGTAGCAACTTTAACTCACTCAATACAGATGGTTGCCACTTTACTCCGATTAAACCGTGCCCATGTAAACGATTAAATGCCTCGTTGGCTTTGTAATTAAATTGCCCATAAACAAAATCAGTTGCTAGGTAGGTTTTACCAGATAATAAATAATTAAAATCAATAGCTGCAAATATTCGGTCATATTCATAAGCAGAAGTGATCAACTTACGTGTCGAATAACTCACCTGCTCTGCGCCAATTAACGCATTTAGTCGACTAACCGATTCCGGTCGCCCTATCTGATAGCCTAGATTAAACAGGGCAGTCTCCCTAGTGTCACCTTTAGCTAGTGTATTAGCTATCCCTTGAGAAAGACCCGTACCACGGAACTCATAATTTTTATTAAAGGAAGCTGAAAAGAAAGCACGCTGTTGGTCTATTGTTTTTATAAAGTATTTACCAAGCGCTGTAATATCTGTGTGTTGATCATCGCTAAATTTAGCATATGTTTTATAGTTGGCATCTGCATAAATTTGAAGCAATTGGTGATCAGAGAAACTTTGGATAAAAAGGCTAGGCTCTACTTGATAACCAGTAGTTGATTGTTGGGTATCTTCGCTAAATAAAAAATTATCAATCATCAAGCCATTAAGCTTAACATTACCAATAAACTGGTCACCTTCAACAAAGGGAAAGTTAAAGTTTGAATCTGAACGTTGATAACCAGTAGCATAGGAATTAGCTACAGTTAATAAAGTTAAAGAAAGTACTAAATTTGAAAATAGGCGCATAAAAGTGTTTTTATTTTATTATGCGGTAATAGCCTGACAAAACAAACCATTTATTTAACGAAGTATTCACCTTTGTTATCAAGCGACAACATTAGGTGTCGAGATACTTTCTATATAATACAGTTATTAAAATAAATAGAGACTCTAGAATGCGCTTAAAACAGTCTCTTAGCATGCAGTTATGGAGGTTAAATCTCAGACAGCAAAAAGCCCGATTCAGATGAGTCGGGCTTTGATATTAGGTGCCTAGCGATGTCCTACTCTCACATGGGAACTCCCACACTACCATCGGCGCAGTTGCATTTCACTTCTGAGTTCGGCATGGGTTCAGGTGGTTCTACAA
>NZ_JBQMTM010000015.1:0-122795 GCF_053470325.1 Colwellia sp. MEBiC06753
TTTCATGGAGTCGCCACAAAGTACCTTGATCATTACCTTGGTTGGTTCAGGTATATGGATGCTCCTGGAAACCTTAATGAAAACAAGCTATTTCGCATTCAACAACAGTTAATGGGAACATAGCCAACATTTAAATACAGATGTTGCTTTAAAACACCTGTATTTAAATACTTTTGATTTATTTTTTAATAGTCTTGAATCCCCCTTCTATTTAGCGTGGAGTCAACCACTAAATATTTCAAGGCAATTTAAAAATATCAATTCGATGTAAACTTTCATCACTAACCGCTCCAAAATATATTGTCTTAGCAGGATGGGCTTTATCTGACGCTATAATTGATTTTACTTGCTCACATAAATAGCGTTTACACGTAAGCGAACGCAGTTCATGTGGTAAACGACATCCCCTTCCCCCTTGGAATATACAGCTGTTTTCAATTGACTCATCGACTATATAGCTTTGATATAAATTTACAATTTCACCATCTGAATACCTTGTACCTAAATTATTCTTTACATGTATTATGGAGTTAAAGTCTAAAAAACCATGATCTTTTCCTAGACGACAGCAGTGTCCTTTGCACGTGGCACAAGCTGTAGCCAGCCATACCGGGTCTTGTTGTTGATCGATAATTTGATGGTCAGACTGCGAATAAGGGAAATTTTTATGCGACTCTACATTATGCTGAAGCACTTGGGTTAAATGCTGAGTAAAGCGCTTAATACGTATTTTCGGCACTTTTTTTAGCACGTTTACATTACTTGGTACCAAGCCGACTAGCGTGCGTCCTAATTTTCCGTCACTTGGATGATACTCATTTACTTGGTCACCTTTCGAATGAACTTCTTGCACCAACTGTTCTTCCAACACAAGCTGCTGCTGCCTTTTTCGTTCAATTGCAACTCGTGCTTTAGCACGTTGACAATCCGGCAGGTTACAATACTTGCTGTGAAGGTACTGCGGACCTGTTAAGAACTTTAAGCAATGGTGACAATGATAACTTCCATTCATCGTGATTATCTCCTTATCACTTAAAGGTAGCACAATGCAAGGAAGTTATATGAACCTTAATTAGTTAGGTACAGACGATTAAAAAGTGATTTATTACTTTTCTTTGCCCATTAGCTTATCTTTAAGCATCCGCCAGTCGCCTATAAAGCTATACCAAGGATAAATAAAAGTTGCTGGTTTATTTTTTTCAAAAAAGAAATGTCCCACCCAAGCAAACGCATAGCCAGAAACAATTGCTGCTACCATTAAAAGTAACGATTGATAATAAAGTGCACCTATAAATAACAATAGGCCGAGTGACGTTCCTACATAGTGCAAGCCGCGACAAATTTTATTTTGATGTTGTGATAAATAAAAAGGATAAAACTGTTCAAAACTCTGATATTTCTTTATATCAGTCATTAATCTTGCTCCCGATAATGCACCATTAACGCACCACTAACTTTGCCAACCTGTACCTCTTTAATTAACTGATAATCAACATCGTTAAAGAATGCTCGATATTTATCATTAGTAGCATAAACCGCAACCCCTTCACTATCGGGGTGGGTCTCTAAAACGGTATTTACCGCCGCCATTAAATAATGACCAAAACCGTGATGTTGATGCAATGGATGAATGGCGATAAAACTTAGCATATGAAATTTTTTCAGCGGTACTTCCTGCATGATAATTTTTTCTTTTTCCATCATTTGCTTGGTTGAGAAGTAACCAGCACTTAACAGCATTTTCAGTCGCCAATGCCAAAAACGCTCAAATCCAACCCCATCATCAGGACTGTTTAAACAGGCAACCCCAACCATAGCCTCACCTAAATAAAGTCCAACCATAGGTTGTTTCGCCTGCCAGAACACGCCCAGTTCTTCTCGAATTGAAGCTCGTAGCCGTTGCTCATAGTCTTCTTTATCACCACTAAATATTTCTAAAAAAACCGGATCATCATGATATGCCTGATAAAGTAACGACGCTGCAATTTTTAAATCTTCCGCAGCTAAGTAAGTTGCTCTAATATCTACATTATTTGGTGTGGCTACAGTACTTGTCATACCCTTCCCCATTTTTCTTAACTATACAACTATATTGGTTTATACAACGCTATTTGTTGACAGCAAACTTTATTATTATTTTTTTTCGAAACTCCACCTTACCAGCAAGTTAAGAAGTAGGTCAATATTCAAACAGTTTCCTTGTTTAAGGTTATACTGTTAGAGACACTTATCGATTTCAGCAAAAAAATTGGAGGAATTATGGAGTCTATGCAACACAGCTTAAACGACCTATTCGCCCAACTTGGGTTAGATAATTCAAATGCCGATATTGAAAATTTTGTGAAAAAACATCAAGGCTTACCTATGTCAATCGGGTTATCACAAGCAACATTTTGGAGCCCTTCACAAGCCAATTTTATTCATCAGGCAAAAGAAGATGATGCCGATTGGGCTGAACTTGTTGACACGCTAGATTCAATGCTTCGTTAATTCTAGTTCGCAGTAAAACCAAATATTGTGAGTAGTTTTACATTTCAAAGCACATTTGTTACCGCTTGATAACTGGTACGACCTGATATAGAATATCGCCCGTTTAAAGCACATTAAATATATTGATGCGGTTTGCGATGGAAAAATATATTTAACCAAGTTAGTAATAGGTTGAATATGAATTTACAAACAAATCATTCGACTAGTAACTCAGTATTTACGATCAAAGTAGACGGAGCCTTAACCATAGAAAATTACTATGACTTTCGCTCTGCATTTCTAGCCATGAGCATAATTGGAGCAACATTTATCATGGATTTAAGTAATGCCGTAACTTTGGATGTATCTGCGTTAGCTATGTTATTAATCTTAAATGATTATGTTGATTCACAAAAAGGATACTTAGTCGTAAAGTTTCCGACACAAGAATGCCAAGCTTATCGATTACTTAGAGCTGCAAATTTTGATAAAAAATTTAACCTTAACAGCGAAGCTAGTTAATTTTTACTCTACTAGTACGATATAAAGCTTACAGCGACAGCTATTAAAATATAAAAGGGCTTATTAGCCCTTTTATATTATTCTCTATCAATTTAAACCAATACTAGTATCGTCTAAAGTAACGCATAGGCCTTTTCGCCCCAGCTCACTAACATACCATTTTTGAAAATTAGTGGTGTACATTCATCTTTTGTCGTTAAACCATCTTTGTGTTTACGATTAGTGCGATAGTAAAGCACTTGAATGTTTTCATCGTCTTTTTGATACACTTCATTAAAATCAGCGACACCCAAGGTATGTTGAACATCTGCAAAACTAGAGTTTAATTGTAGTACTGCAATTTTTTTACGATTTTCATATGCACGATCTTCATGATCAAAGCTATAGCCTCTATCTTCATCGCCGCCTACGGAAATTACACAGCCAGTTAATGACAAAGTTAATGGTAGTGCTGCAAGTAAAACAATTAGTGATTTTTTCATAGGTAATAATTCCTTAAGTTTGTTATTATTTACCTAGTCAGCAAATAATAGACCAACAAACTAAGTTATTGATATTAAATAAAATTTATTTATAGCGCTGCAAAACAGACTTATTGAGTTGGTCATATTTCCTAATTTTTAATAAATATCGATACCAGATGTGAAATATGACGATTAAAGGTGAAATATTATCCATTGCTAATCAAATAGCTAATGAAGGTGGTACACCTAGTGTAGCCAAAGTAAAAGCGCGATTAAGCCAACCTGCGCCATTACCAACAATTATACAAGCATTAAAAAATTGGCAGCATGAGCCTGAGAATATCCATACAAAAATGGATATTACTGAGTCCGAAAAGCCAACGAAAGATCAGGAGTTGGAACGAGCAATAGCTAACGCTATCGCTCCATTAGTAAAAGAAATTGAATTATTAAAACAACAAGTTATAGCCCTTGAGAAAAGTATAAAAATTAACAACGATTAGTCGTAAATTATTGGTGTTGCTTGGGCTAAAAACTCAGACAAGCTTTCTGCAAGCTTTTTATGTGGGGCCTTGCCTACTTGCTCAACCCAAACAGCACCAGTTTCATTCTCTATCGATAAAATAAAGTTTTCATCATCCGTTAAAGCAAAGAAAACCGTAGGTGATTGTTTGAGTTTTCTTTTCATTAAAATATGACCAATTAAGTTTTCCTGTAAGCGCTCAAAGTCAGCTTCACTCCATATGAATAACAAGCTGAAATGGCCTTCTTCGCAACTTAAATCAAAGCTTTCACTATAAATACTGGTAAAGTAGCATTTTATATCTGGATGTAACGCCAAACCTAAGGCGGATTCCATATTGTCGAAACTTAAATTTTCATTAATTACTACCGGATGCCAGTAGTCAGCTTCTTTTGAGTATTCACCCGACAAACAAGGTGATGGCCAGTTTTCATCTTTTTCGACCACAGGCAAATGTCCATGCTTTTGTTTAAAAAGTTCAACATATTGCTGGGATAGCTGATGAATTTGGGCAGACAAGTTAGATTTAGAGGGTACCATCAATTAATTTTCCTAGTAAAATAACGCCTAATAATGCTGAACTAGTGATTAAGCACAATATGACAAAGTATCAAAATAACGACTTATTACACGGATTAACGCTTGGAAAAGCAACCGAATATAGTAATAAGTATGACCCAAGCCTATTGCAAGGGGTACCACGCAGTTTAAATCGTGATGATTTAGCTATCGATCAACAAGCGCTGCCATTTTATGGCGAAGACATTTGGTATGGTTATGAGCTTTCTTGGCTAAACGCCAAGGGGAAACCTGTGGTTGCGGTAGCAGAGTTTGTTTTTCCTTGTACTAGTGAAAACCTCGTTGAGTCGAAATCATTTAAACTTTATTTAAATAGTTTTAACCAAAGCAAGTTTGAATCGATAAACGACGTTCGCCAAGCCTTGATTAAAGACTTAACCAGCACGGCCAAGGCTGAAGTTAGCGTTACCTTATATCCTGTTGATGACTGCCCTGCGCTTGATTTAACGAAAGTAGATGCCGTTTGTATTGACGAACTTGATGTCACTATCGATAGTTATCACTATCAACCTGAGCTATTAGAACAATCGGTTAATTTAACCAGTGAATTGTCGGCAATCGAGCTCACTGAACACTTAGTGAGTCATTTATTAAAATCTAATTGCTTGATCACGAATCAACCTGACTGGGCAACGGTTTATATCAGCTATACCGGCGCACCAATCAACCATGAAGCCCTACTAAAGTACTTAATTAGTTTCCGTGAGCACAATGAATTTCATGAGCAATGTGTTGAACGTATTTATTGCGATATCATGCAATATTGCCAGCCGAGTGAACTAACAGTTTACGCTAGATATACTCGTCGTGGAGGTTTAGACATCAACCCTTACCGAAGCTCTATGCATAGTATACCGCCACGCTGTCGCACTTATAGGCAATAAGTACGAAGCATTTACGTGTACTGCAGTATGAAGAAATGTCACATTGTGGAGCTAAATGTGCAGATAGACCATGTTCACCTTGTAGTTCGAACACCACCAAGTTTGAGTGTTTCAGAGTTGGTTGGGTATGTAAAAGGCCGAGTAGCAATCCGAATCTTTGCTAAATTTCCATACTTACGAAAGAAAAAGCTATGGGGAAATCATTTCTGGCAAAGAGGATACTTTGTTGATTCAGTTGGCGCTAACGAGGCAATAATAAAAAGGTATGTAAAATACCAAGACAAAGTTGCTAAAGAAGAGGAAGAGCGTCAATTACAACTGGATGTTGATAAATAAAAAAGCTCCCTTATAGGGAGCCGTGTCAAAGCCACCTGCTATGCAGGTGGATTTTTATTCGCTGCAATAAAGCAGTTTTATATAAAATTAACTATCAGCATTATTTAGCAGGTTCTGGAAATGTTAACCCTGTCCAAGCTTCAAATAATGCTTTTTGCTCAGCAGTTGCGTCTTTTTTCGCAACAACCGTTAACTCACCTGCAGGTTTTGGCTGTAATTTTACCGTTTTGTTAGCAAGTTCATCACGTCTAAAGAAAGTAAACGCCACTTTCTGATCGGCTTTAAAGTTCTTCAAACGTTTTTCTAGATCTTTATCTGCCATACGTAAACCATCAACCGCGATAATAATATCATCAGTTGTTAAACCAGCTTTCCACGCTGGGCTCCCCTTTTCAACACGAGTAACAATTAAACCATTATTATGTGGTTTAGTAGAAAGCCCCGTCCAAGCAGTAGTTTTATCATCGTTTCCATAGCTAATTTCTAAGCCCGATTTTGCTAACAACTCATCGAAATCAGGTTTAGCAAAACCATCAACATTTTGTTGCCACCAAGGAGCATAATCTTCACCTGTTACTCGGTTGATAATATTAATTACATCTTGATCGTTAAAGGTCTTAGGAATGCTATGCTCTTTATATAGAATATCATGAACATTGCGGTAACTTTTCACCAAGTTTGTTTGCTCTAATATTGCAACATCTAACATCCAAGACACTAAGAAGCCTTCCGAGTAAATATTTACGCTGTGGTTATTACCGTAATCACCACCCTCGTTTATCCAGCTATCAAAGCTCGCCTCAGCAACCGATTGCGCATCACGACCAGGCTTATGGTTATAACCTTTGATTCGACCAGCTAGGTTTTTCAACCACTCTTTAGCAGTCATCAACTCACCACGCATCAACAATTGATTTTGTAAGTAGCTAGTTGAGCCTTCTGATAACCATAACAAGTTTGAATAATTTTCATTTTGATAATCGTAAGGCACTAGTCCTTCTGGGCGGTACTGCTTGACGTTCCATGTATGAACAAACTCATGGGCTGCAGTGCCTAAAAAGCCTAAATAGTCTTTGCGATCTGAAAAGCTAAAACGTGAACGTTGGATAATGGTTGAGTTTAAATGCTCTGTTGCACCGCGCGCACCGCTGGTTGCGTGCACCATAAACACATATCGAGAAAATGGGTAGTCAGACCAAATGGCGCTACTTTGAGCGACCATTACTTCAAGATCTTTCACCATTTGCTTGCTATCGTAGTTACCCTGACCCCAGATCACTAACTCGTAATCACGGCCATCTACGCTAAATTCGTGATGTTCGTTAATTCCCGTTTCAATCGGTGAATCAATTAATACATCATAATTAGGGGCAATAAATTGGTGCTTATTACGACCCGTTGCTAAGCCTGATACACTGCGCCACTTTTTAGGTACTTTTAATTGAATAACATGCTTATCATCACGCGTTTTTTCGGTATACATCACCACGCCTGAAGCATCTAAAAATGCATGGCTGTCATCAACATGACGTGTACGATACCCCAATTGATTAGCGTAAACTTGGTAACTCACCTTGATACCGTCAGATAAGTCACCTGAAATACGCCACGTATCTTTATCAATTTTCTGCCATGTTTGAGTGTCATCGCCTAAGCTAAATTCGCGAATACCGTTGGCTAAGTTTAGAATTTCATAACGTCCTGTACGCCATGTTGGTAACTTTAAATCAACAGAAACAGCATCTGATTCAGGAAGCGTCAACGATACGTTGGCATAATGATGCTCGGCTTTAAGTAAATCGATATTTACTTTAACGTCGGCCAAAACCTGCGCAGAAAACACCGTAGAAAGAATAATGGATAATTGACCAAAACGACGAGTCAAAACATGCATATTAAAACGTGCCTTATAATAATTAGAGCGTACTCTAGCAAAATATGAAGCCCAGCATTTTACCTTGTTTGTATACAATTTCCATGGATAACCAACAAAAATCACAAGCTTAGACACTTAATGACAAATTTATTGTCACTAAAATAGTTTTATTGCCGGTTCTGATATACATTCAATAGTGAGAGCAAAGTGTAAATTTTTGCGCTAAAGTTTTGTTCAAGATATTGAAAGTTAATTTAATTTAGGGAAATGATTAACGATGAGCGAGAAATCTGTACCGCACAGTCAATTCAATCAATTAAAAATTAAGCTAGATACCGCTATCAACTCCCACAATGAACTAGAAGAAGATTTTAAAAAACGTTCTAGTTTGCTCAATGAATTTATCGCCAAATTGTCCTTATTATGCAAAGGCGTCGACTTAGTACTAGACAATCGCTTGGCTAAATTAAGAAATATGCTTAAAAAGCCATTTACTGTAACGGCATTAGAAACAGAGCTTGAAAGCATTACTAAGCTCTTACAGCAACAAGCGAATAAAAATGATGCCAATATTCGCCAAATGCACAATGAGTTTCATCATGCAGGCGAACTACTGCAAAAAAGTAAAGGTATGCCAGCCCAGTCTAGGCGTCAACTTAGAGAGCTCTTAACTAACAACAGCGACACCAAAGATTCGTTAATTCAATATATTCCTAAATTGAATGAACTATTAGCCATATATGCCGAGGTTTTGGCAACAAAAGACAATATTAAGGCGACGTTGCCATTTAGTCGTGAAGACGCGAAACCAATAGCACTGCAATATACCGGCTCAACGCAAAGTATTAACCAGTTCATTGAAATATTAGATAACTTAGTGCTGTCCGATCTTCAACAGAAAAAGTTAATACAGGTCAAGGCAAGCCTTGCCAGCTCTACTGACATCAACGATGCCGTGCTAGAGAATATGGTGAAAGCCTTTCAAATTGTTGCCGCAGATATGGAGCAAGAGCGCGCCACAGCTAAAACCTTTTTATCAACGTTATCTGGAGCTCTGACTAAGTTACAGCGCGCGGTAAAATCAACCTTAATTTACTCTGACGAGCAAAAACATTTACACGAAAAAATTAATCAAAAACTGAGTACTGAACTTGAAGCAATGACCACAGTGCTCAGTGATGCGAACTCGTTAAGTGAGGTTAAATCTTCTTTGTCAAAACGTATTGAAACCATTGCTAAAACGGTTGAAATCAAATCATTAAATGAATTGGAGTACTTCAATTCACTGGAAACACAGCTAGATCAAATGAAAGCAAAAGTGCTGGATTTAGAAAAGCAAGGCCAGACGTTTGAGAAGCGCCTATTAGAGCAACAAAAAAAGAGCAAGCAAGACGGCCTAACAAAACTAAACAACCGCGCGGCATTTGATGAGTATATCGCAAAGCAACTCGTTCGCTTCCATCATTCGCCATTTAAGTTGGCAATAGCCATCATTGATTTAGACGATTTTAAGCGAATCAATGATACTTATGGCCACACCGCAGGTGATAAAACCCTAAAAGTTATTGCTTCAACGATTGATAAACAATTAGGCGAGCTAGCGTTTACCGCTCGCTATGGCGGAGAAGAATTTGTGCTGGTTTTTGAAGAATTAAGTTATGGCGACTTAATGTTAACACTCAATAATTTACGCAAACACATCGCCAAATTACCATTTAAATTTAAAAACACCAAAGTCAATATCAGTACCTCCATTGGTGTCACCTATATAAAACCAGAAGACAACATTCATCAGGCGTTTGAAAGAGCCGACCAAGCACTCTATCAATCTAAAAACAACGGCAAAAACCAAGTTACCTACGCAGAATAAACACAGCGCCTACTGTCTTTCACCCAAAAAAGGGAGATTTCTATGCATATTCAAGTAAACCCTGTTGGCAACATGAACCTATTATCTCAATATGAAGTTGATCAACTACAAGAGTCGGTAAGCAAGAAGCTTTATGACCTATATCGCAATTGCTCACTTGCTGTATTAAATGTTGGTAGCCATACCGATGATGCTGAACAAATTTATCGCCAGTTTTTAGACTTTCAAATTACGGTGGTACGTCGTGAGCGTGGCGTCAAGCTTGACCTCCTAAACCCACCAGAAGAAGCCTTTGTTGACGGTAAAATCATTCGAGGTATTCGCGAGCACCTATCAGCAGTGCTGCGTGATATTTTATTTATCAACGATAAATATGATGCCCTATGCAACACGCCGAGTTGTGAACAAGATAAAATGACCCACATAGTGTTTGATATCCTGCGCAATGCCAATGCGATTTTACCCGAAAGTAAAGCCAACTTAATAACCTGTTGGGGCGGGCATTCAATTAACAATGATGAATATAAATACACCAAAGAGGTCGGTTATCAATTAGGCCTGCGTGGGTTTAATATTTGCACTGGTTGTGGCCCTGGCGCAATGAAAGGGCCAATGAAAGGTGCAACTATAGGCCATGCCAAGCAACGTAACCCTGTAGGTCGCTATTTAGGGCTAACCGAGCCGAGCATTATTGCTGCAGAGCCCCCCAACCCTATTGTTAATGAACTGATTATTATGCCTGATATTGAAAAGCGTTTAGAGGCATTTGTTCGACTTTCCCATGGCATTATTATTTTCCCTGGCGGCGCAGGTACTGCGGAAGAATTTCTGTATATTTTAGGTATTATGCTGCATGAAAAAAATGCAGAGCAAAAGTTGCCAATTATCTTAACTGGCCCAAAAGAAAGTGCCGAGTATTTTACTGAAATTGATAACTTTGTTGGTGCCACTTTAGGGAAAAAAGCACAAAGTTTGTATCAAATTATTATTGATGATGCGCCAAAAGTTGCCCAAACCCTAAACCAATCGCTTGAGCAAGTATTGGCGTACCGCAAGACAACGGGTGACTCATTTCACTTTAATTGGACGTTAGCCATTGATAAACAATTTCAACAACCATTTGAACCCTCGCACCAAAACATGGCAAACTTAACAGTCAAAAGTGACATGAACACTGCTGAACTTGCTGCGAACTTACGCCGGATATTTTCTGGTATTGTTGCCGGCAATGTAAAATCTAATGGCATAAAAGCGATAAGAAAGCATGGCCCATTTGTTATTTCTGGTGAAGAGAAAATTATGGCATTAATGGATAAGCTTTTAGCGTCTTTTGTAAAACAACAACGAATGAAGTTGCCTGGTAGTGAATATGTACCCTGTTATCAAATTGCTCAAGGATAGGTTGAATGACTGCACATGTTGTCTTAATTGATGCACTCAATCTGATCAGACGAATATATGCGGTGCAAGAGCGCCCATTTTTATTAAATAACGAACTGTCTGACAACACCAAAAAGCAAGTATTACACAACACAGTTCAAGCGTGCACTACAGCAGTAGCCAATATTTTAGCGCAATTGCAACCTACTCATGGTGTCGCGGTATTTGATAGTGAGCAGCTATGCTGGCGCTATCAATTGTACCCTGACTATAAAAAGGGGCGTAAAAAAATGCCCCAGCATTTAGCTGAGCAATTACCGGTGATCCAAGACGGCTTTTTATCGATCGGTATCGACTCAATTGAACCAGAGGAAGACGAAGCCGATGATGTTATTGCAACGCTGGCTATTAAAGTGGCACTGCGCAATCAGCAAGTAACGATTGTTTCCACCGACAAATGTTTTCTCTCATTATTAAACAACAATATTCATGTATATGATTATTTCAATCGACGCTATTTAGATGATCAGTACATTTCAGATAAATTCAGTGTAAAGTCTAGCCAACTTATTGATTTATGGGCGCTAACCGGCGACAGCACCAATAAAATCCCCGGCGTTGCCGGTGTTGGTCAAATCACCGCCGCCGAACTTATCAACACTTACGGCTCCCTTAGTGCGATATTAGCGGCGGATAAAGTTAAATCCTCCATTAAAGAAAAGCTTGAACAAGGCAAAGAAATGCTAAAACTTAGCCACCAACTTTTGACCTTAAAACAAAATATCCCGCTAGGTTTTAATTTAAAAGATATTCGCTTAAGCGATAACAGCTGTGATGTTGACTAAAAAACATTGACAAAATTTTAACTAACTATTTAAAAATGCTGGTCAAATCGCTATGCTATCGGCAGCATAAAAACAAGGTCCTTGCTGTATCTATTAACATGAATAAAAAAGTCATTCTTCGCATTTTATTAGCTTTAGCCGCTTACGGCGTTTTCGTTTTATTAGTCGTTAATTTTTATGACGACAACCCTGCCAATATGAAGTGGGAAGACAGAGAAGCATACAATCGACAATACATCGCTAAATTAAAATTAGAAGATTTTACCTTTGAGCAAGCGATTGAAGATTTAGGTAGCCCAGATATTACTGAGGCTAAGAAAGTGAATGGTATCAATTACCAAGTAATGTTTTATCGCACACAACACGTAAAGTCAGACGGTATAACCACCCAAGAAGAGTGTACACCATTGCTCTTTAGTAACGGGGTACTTACCGCTATCGGCAATGTTGCCTACACACAATTTAGCGATTTAAAGTTAGACTAAAGCACTATTCCTAATCACATCCTAGCCGCATAAAATATTGCGGCTTTCTGTAATTCATACTGAAAGCTTTATTACTGGCTTACAAGCCTAAGCCATGGTATAACACGCGCAATTTTTCAAAGTGGTACGACAAGCAGCGTTTTTCTGCTTTTCAACTATGCTTTGAAAACCCTTCATTCAAAGTTTAAAGGTAAAATTAAATGGCTAAGCAAACTATCACAGTAATTCCTGGCGACGGTATCGGTCCAGATATTATCGATGCAACAATTAAAGTTTTAGATAAAGCAGGTTGTGATTTCGATTATGAATATGCTGATGCAGGTTTAGTAGCATTAGAAAAGCACGGTGAATTAGTACCGGAAGAAACATTAGAACTAATCAAGAAAAACAAAATCACCCTAAAAGGCCCTTTAACAACGCCTGTAGGTGAAGGTTTTACGTCTATTAACGTAACTTTACGTAAGCAATTCCAACTTTATGCTAACGTACGCCCGGTATTGTCATTTAAAGGCACAAAAGCGCGTTACGAAAACATTGATATCATTACCATTCGTGAAAACACTGAAGGTATGTACTCAGGACTTGGTCAAACTATTTCTGAAGACGGCGCAACAGCAGAAGCTATGAGCTTAATTACTCGTGAAGGTGCTGAGCGCATTGTCGAGTTTGCCTATGAAACGGCACGTAAAGAAGGCCGTAAGAAAGTTACTGCCGTACACAAAGCAAACATCTTAAAATCAACTTCTGGCTTATTCTTAAAAGTTGCTCGTGAAGTTGGTGAACGTTACCCAGATATCGAATCTGCAGAAATGATTGTTGATAACTGTTGTATGCAGTTAGTAATGAACCCAGAGCAGTTCGACGTAATCGTTACCACTAACCTATTCGGTGATATTTTATCTGACTTATGTGCCGGTCTTGTTGGTGGTTTAGGTATGGCACCGGGTGCTAACATTGGTAAAGACTGTGCAATTTTCGAAGCGGTTCACGGTAGTGCGCCAGATATCGCAGGTAAAAACTTAGCCAACCCAACGTCTGTTATTCTGGCAGCTATTCAAATGCTTGAATACTTAGAAATGGGTGATAAAGCCGATGCAATTCGTAAAGCCATTACTGACGTGATTGAATCAGGTGACCGTACTACGCGTGACTTAGGCGGCACACACGGTACTACAGACTTTACTGAAGCAGTATTAGAGCGTTTATAATTTTATAACTTCTCAAACAGCTAATATAAAAAGCCCCGCCATTAACGGGGCTTTTTTATTAAGTCATTGTAAATGTCTAGTTTTTTTACAATAAAATATATATTCCCGACAAAACACCTCTCCTTTTAATAAATTTAACACATTTTTTACAAGGCAAAATATTAAACTTCTTAATATTCAAATGGTTAAAGATTCGGCACAACAACTGCTTAATTTTCAACCAAAAAAAACAATGAGAAGGAATATCTATGAAACACAAAACGTTAAGAACACTTTTTTACGCTGTTACTTCTGCCACAATACTTGCCTCTTTTACTAGCCAAGCAGGCTTAGTCAAAAGTTCCACATCGGTTAACCTTACCCAGCGAACTTGTACCTCTGTAGCCGATGATTTCGATGGCTACATAGCGAAGTGGGGAGATACCATGTCTAATCCAGATCATGGTTTCCCCTTTTCAAATAATAAGGCTGATTTAACCCCGGCTGACGCCTGTATTTTCAATACACAATGGGAGGTATTTTTTGAAGGAGCAAATCCTGGTACAAAAATATCTATGGATCAAATATCCCCCAATATTAGTAGTGCTTACCTAGAAAATGATGATGGTGATATTTGGTTGCAAGCTGAGCTAGATGATACTGAATTGGCATTACCCGAAGCTCATTTCGTAGTTAACGCGGATTATGGAGAACGAAATTCTGCAAATTTATTTTCGGCTCAAAGCTATTTATGGTCAGGCGAAACGACAACACTAGAGTTCAGCGCTAACTTTGATTTCGCTCTATCAAATGGGGCTTGGGGAAACGATCCAGATTCATTTTATATTTTACAAATTGGCGCTAGCCAAAATATGACATTTGGTGAACAGCTATTTCCTGAATACTGGGGAGAATCTTTGGATGTTAGTTCTTACTTGTCTGCAGAAGATAATGGCATTGTTGACACTAGTAAAAACTATCGAAATATGACTATCTCATTCGAAGTAAACAACGGTGACGAATTCCAACTTTGGGGACTATCGCAAGCATTTGCATTAAACGGAGGTTGGGTTGATTCTGCAAATACCATGACGACAAGTTTAGGTATAAAGGGGATAGATAGTGATGAAGAAGTGAAAGCAATATTTGCCAGTTCACTTAGCATTGTTTCAGTACCTGAGCCCCCTGCTATAGCATTAATGTTATTTTCCTTAATTGTGTTACTTCGAAAATTAAGTCATCAGTAACGGATTATTTGTACTTTTACGTGAATAATCTATACCTAGTACAATTCAAGCTCCAATTAATTCGGAGCTTGAATTTGATAGTAAAGCTAACCCTTTACCAATGGCGGTGGTGATAATAACCGTGCATGTACGGTAATTTCTTCACGATCATAATACAAATGCTTAGCATACATTTCGTATTTCACTTCATGCTCGGCAAATCTGTCTTTGATCATTTGTAAGTCTTTTTGTACTTGCTGGTAGCGCCCTTTCATTGGCAACTTCAAATTAAACATCGCTTCTTTGCAGTAGCCATGCAATAGCCATTCTGTCATTAAGTAGGCTACACGATGCGGCTTTTCTACCATATCGCAGACCAGCCAATAAACATTTTGTTTTGCCGGAATAAATTTAAAACCATCCACCATAAAATGCTTAACTTGCCCAGTTTCCATTAGCGATTCTGCCATAGGGCCATTATCCACCGCTTGCACCATCATACCGCGGCGCACTAGCTGATAAGTCCAACCACCGGGTGCTGCACCTAAATCAACCGCGCGTAGACCTGACGTTAAACGAGTTTCCCATTCGCTTTTAGGAATAAAGTATAAAAACGCTTCATCAAGCTTTAATGTTGAGCGGCTCGGCGCTTGAGAAGGAAACTTAAGCCTTGGAATGCCCATCACATGTGGCGAGGTATTAGTGCCTAATGAAAATCCTAAAATCACTTCACTGCCAGAGAAGAATAGCGCATGTAAAACCGCGCCTTCATTATCATCTTTTTCAGTTAACACTTTGTTTTTACGCAATGCTTGGCGCAGTGGTACGGCAAGCTTTCGACAAAATTTAGTTAACTCTTTACCTTCGTTGCTATCTGGCGTTTCCATGCGTAAATCGGCATATTGCCAATCTGTGCCAAGCGCTTCACAAATTGCTTCAACACGATTGTAGTCAGGTAATTCAATTTTTTCGGTTAAGGTAACAAACCATTGGCGAGCAAAAATAAGGCGCTTTAATGGCAACTTTTCCATCAACTTTTCGCCATCTTCAGCTTGGTGTAAATGAAAAAAGACCACACCCTGCTTTTTCATTATTTCAAGGTAGCCATATATTTCATTCCATGCGGCTTTTTCTTGAATTTCAGCGCCACATTCTTTTTCAAAGCCTGGACGACAATATAAAACTATTGAGGTTTTCATTTTCTTTTACCTTTTAACGACAACGCCGGTATATACCAAAGACAGCCAAGCCAAAGCTAACGTTACACCGCCCATTGGCGTTAATTTACCAATAACGGGCATCATCAACAGGGTTTTTAAATATAACGTACCGCTGAACAATAAAATGCCCAGCACCAATAAACCAGCGCTCAGATATAAGGTTTTACGCGGTTTGAACTGTATTAGTACATATACCGCTAGTAGCGCAAGCGTATGAATTACTTGATAATGATGTGCTGTTGTCAGCCGACTATTTAGCTCTGCTGACAAATTTACGCCGGCATGAGCTAACCAAGCGCCGAATAATACGCAGAAAGCACCACTAACACCAATAAAAATAGGAATAAATCGCGCAATAAATATATTAAGCATTTGCTAGCTTCTCATTAATGTAATTAACAATAGCATCTGCCGCACTTTTAATATGGGCACTATAGTTAAAACCCGATTTTACTCGCGGCTTTAAATCATGATCACCATCAGGCAGAAAGTTCACTTTACATAACTCGGGCAATTGATAGCCGGCGATCTCTATTTCATCACCTAACTTGTCTCGTTCACCTTGCACTATCAGTATATCGTTATCACGCTGAGTCAGTGGCTCTAGCCTTAGGTTTTCAGGTTTACCAATTGGGTGAAAAGGATAACCTAGGCAAAAAGTACCTAAAATAGACTTATTAAGCTGAGTATCTAAAGGTAGCTCCATATCACTGGTCAACATTGCTGCGACACGGCTGCCCATAGATTTTCCGCCAATAAATAACGGCAAGTCATTTGAAGTTTGATTAATATGATCAATAAAACAGTCAAGAAGTTTAGGCATGCGATCTGGCGGTCGGCGTTTACCATCTGCTAAACGCTTATCCATATAGGGAAAGTTAAATCGAATAACCGAAATACCTTGTTCAACTAATAAATCACTGACCTTAACGATAAAATCAGACGACTTATCTGCACCGGCACCATGAGCAAAGAGCACATTGGCTTTAGGTGTTTTTGCGTGTTGAATAATTACTGAGCTTGTCATCGAATTTGCCCATCTTCAATGTGCTCACGTTCGCTTTCAACTGTCGTTAACATCCACTCGCGAAACGCTGCAATTTTACCGACATCTGCTTGATGTTCTCTACAGACAATGTAATAAGCATTTTTACTCACTAAAACATCATTAAATGGACAAACTAACCGACCTGCATCGATATCTGGCTTTGCCAAAACACTGTAGGCTAACGCAATACCTTGGCCATGAATAGCAGCCTGAAGAACCATCGACGAGTGACTAAAAATAGGCCCGTGATTAACGTTAACGCCTTTAACACCAACATCTTTAAACCAGCGCTTCCAGTCACGACGAGAGGTATCATGCAATAATGTATGATTAGCTAAATCATTCAACGTATATAACGGCTTTTTACCATTCATTAGCAGCGGTGAGCACACTGGAATTAAATATTCGGTATATAGCTTTTCCGCTAATACTTTGCTCCAGCGCCCGCGACCATAATAAATTGCAACATCAACATCTTCGGTTAATGAATTTTCAGCTTGATCCACCGCGACAATTCGCACATCTATATCGGGGTGTAATGCATTAAACGCGTTTAGTCTGGGTACCAGCCACTGAATAGCAACACTGGGCTGCAGTGCAACGGTAATTGCCCCTTTGGCGCCCCGAGCTAAAAGCTTCTCAGTGGCTTCGTGTAGTGCATTAAAAATATCTTTTATATCTAAATAATAGGCTTGGCCTTCTTCTGTTAATAATAATGCACGGTTTTTTCGCATAAACAGTTTAATGCCTAAATGCTCTTCCAATGCTTTAATTTGATGACTAATTGCTGCTTGCGTAACAAAAAGTTCTTCTGCTGCACGAGTAAAACTTAACTGCCGAGCAGCCGCTTCAAACGCGCGTAAGGCATTTAACGGTGGGAGACGAGAGGCCAAAGCAACCTACCTGATAAAGAGAAAAAAGACTATCGCGGGATTATGACAAAGAAATGAAATCACGGCAAATTAATTCATTAGTTTTTCTAATGTAAAAAGTGAATTTATGTCAGTGTTAACTCTTGACCATTTGGCTTAAAATTTCCCCTGTAGATGAAGGACAACATCTCTAAGTCTTGATTTGACTATTTAAAATTTGATTACGTTCCCAACCCGTAATCATTTCCGGTGGAGATAGGTTCTTTTACATCTATAAGGAAAATTGACGTAATTTAAAGGTAACCTCATGAAAAAAATCACTCTAACCATTGCAGCGATATTATCGCTCGTCGTTAGCCAAGTACAGGCTAAAACTGCTACTGTTGCCGAAAAAGCAACAAAAATTAACAATCAAGTTTATGTCACTATTGCCCATAACTATATATCTGAGCAAGGCACAAAAGACTTAGCAATTACATTAAAGCCACAGATTCTGATCTTAAACAAAAGTCAGATTAAGGTGAATGCAAGTGCTAATACCTTAATGGCATATGCCAGTGCCGATCAAAAGTTAAACGTCGCTGAATAATTTAAGTTTGTTAATTTAATCAATTTAGTTAGGCACTTAGTTAGACAACCAGTTAGGCATAGAATACAACAACCTAGCCTAACATCTGCAATAAACATAGAATACAACCAATAAAAAAGGTGCTAAAAGCACCTTTTTTGATTTTTAAACTGTTATTTAGATTTAGTCAGTCACTAGGGGCTCAAAACCTTTAACTAAATCATCAATCGCTTTCATTTGCGCTAAGTAAGGCTCTAGTTTATCTAATGGCAATGCACACGGGCCATCGCACTTGGCTTCACTTGGATTTGGGTGTGCTTCAATAAATAACCCCGCAATACCTAATGCCATGCCACTACGGGCAAGTTGTGCCGCTTGCGCGCGTCGACCGTCAGCCGAATCACTACGACCACCTGGTTTTTGTAGGGCATGAGTTGCATCAAAAATCACTGGCGCGTAATGCGTCATTTCATCCATCGCCAGCATATCAACCACTAAATTATTGTAGCCATAGCAACTACCCCGCTCACAAAGCATCACTTTTTCATTACCCGCTTCAGCAAACTTTTTAATGATATGGCGCATTTCATGAGCCGCTAAAAACTGCGGTTTCTTAACATTAATTGCAGCGCCGGTTTTCGCCATAGCCACAACTAAATCGGTTTGACGTGCTAAAAATGCTGGTAATTGAATAACATCAACCACGTCAGCAACTGGCTGTGCCTGATATGGTTCGTGAACGTCAGTAATGATCGGTACATTGAACGTTGACTTAATCTCTTCAAATATTTTTAAGCCTTCATCCATACCTGGACCGCGGTATGAGTGAACCGATGAGCGATTTGCCTTATCAAACGATGCTTTAAACACATAAGGAATATTCAGCTTTTGTGTCACTTCAACATAGTGCTCACAGATTTTCAGTGCTAAATCACGAGACTCCAGTACGTTCATACCGCCAAACAAAGTAAATGGCTTATCGTTTGCCACTTCTATTGTGCTGACATTCACTTTATTAATTGTCATTAATATTCCTTAAATTTTAAACTCGTATCTTTTACTTTGACTTTTCACTCTGGCTTTTTAATCAGAAGGCTTTAAGCTGATTCTTTAAACCTGATCGTTTTAGCCGGAAACTGCCTGCATCAACAAACCACAAATATAAGCCATGTAAGTACCAACCCCATAGCCTAACACCGCTAATAATACACCTACTGGTGCCAAAGACGGATGAAATGCAGAAGCAACCACTGGCGCGGAAGCGGCACCGCCAACATTTGCCTGACTACCAACCGCCATATAAAACAGTGGTGCCTTAATTAGTTTGGCAACAATCAACATAAAGCTGGCATGAATTAACATCCAAATCAGCCCCATCAAGAAATACATCGGTGTTTCTGCAATCGCCATAATATTCATATGCAGGCCAATAGAGGCTACTAAGATATAAATAAATACTTGACCAATCTTTGATGCGCCAACCGACTCTATTTCTCTTACTTTAGTAAAAGATAAGCCAATACCTATAGTGGTTGAAATAATAATTAACCAGAAAAACTTGCTATTTAAACTAAACTCTTTAGCCCACGGGAACGTTTCGCCAAAAAATGGTCCAAGAAAATCAGCACAAAAATGTGCTAAGCCCGTAATAGAAAAGGCAATAGCAAGCATTTTTATATAGTCGTTAAGCTGTGGCGTTTTGCTATTTTGAGCATGGTACGCTTCCACCTTAACTTTTAGCTCTTCAATAGCACGGGTATCAGCGCCAGTTCTGGCATCAATTTCTTTATGGCGTGCCGTCATAAACAGTAATACAGCCATCCATAAGTTCGCCATAATAATGTCAACGGTTACCATTGCTGAAAAAATATTACCGCCGACATTAAACATTTCTTTCATTGACGCTTGGTTAGCACCACCACCTATCCAACTACCAGCGATAGTTGTCATGCCGCGCCACACGGCATCAGGGCCATTACCGCCAAAGGCTTCTGGCACAAAGGCACTCATCACTAAAATAGCAATAGGACCGCCAATCACGATACCTACAGTACCGGTTAAAAACATAATCAGCGCTTTGGGCCCTAAATTAATGATGGCTTTTAAATCAATACTAATGGTTAATAAAATCAAACACGCAGGCAGTAAATAACGGGAAGCTACGTAATAAACGTTTGAGTTATGACCATCGACCACACCAAAGGTATTTAATAGTGATGGCAAGAAATAACAAAGCAATAGTGCCGGTACGTATTTATAAAACTTACGACACCAAGGGTGGTTGCTATGGGCAGTTTTAAATACCGCGCCCAGAATAAATGCCAACAAGCCAAGAACAACAGCATCGTTGGTAATTAAAGGATTGTGAGTCATTAAGGCTCCGTGAATCTAATGAATAACTGTATTTGAAATAGTGATATTTTCTAATTGTAATTTTAATATTTGTGCCGCAGGGTCTTGCGGGCATTGATTAACAAAATATTGATAATCGTCGTAAGCCACTTTAAAGCAATCGAGCTGATGAAGCAAAAATCCGCGATCTCGGCGCTGAAAAGGGTCATCAGGTTTTAACGTAATTAACACATCAACACAGCGCAATGCTTTGGTGTATTGCTGTTCTTGGATCAGCGCATTTTTCAGTGCCGTTAAGTACTCGACAACAACAGCTTTAGTGTCTAGCGCATCAAGATAAGCGCTTGGCTCTTGTGATGACTCTTCAAGACGATTATCTAACTCCTGCCAATTTAGCGATTCACCATTAAGCGGATCAAAGATAATCGCGTATTGTTGATCGCAAATTAAACGTAGCATTACTTTTTCTGGCACAAAAACTAAATCAGCCTCAAAACCACACTGCTCAGCAATGTATTTAATTAGAATTGCCTTTAATACAGGATGAACTTCTCGATAGCCAATCGCTTGCTCTAAGGTAAATGCCGCCACTGGCCAAGTGTTTTTCTTTGACTCTAATAGTAATAAATCGATAAACAGCACATTAATTAAATGTTCAGCTTGTGCTAACGGTTCATCAATATCGGCTAACTCCTGCTCACAATAATCAACCAATGCTTCAATAGCAGGTAAAACATTGGATTTTTGTTCAAAGATAAATTCTTCAATCAACATAACTGCTCGCAGCATGTCTTCTTGATCAGTATTTATTTCAGATAACAGCAAATCATTCATGGGAGTTAATACTTAGACACTTAATAAACTTAGGGGGTACAACGTTAATAGGGTATTGTGGGGACTCACTATGCACTTTTAAAGAGCAACGCCAAATAAAATTAGCGTCGCTTGAGTCTGCTGAACGTTTAGGTTTATTTTTGCAGCAAAGTGCTTGGCTGTTATACAAAGCAGAGCCAGCGTAGCATAGTTATGCTACCTAAACAGGCAATAACCCGATAATAACCCAATAGAAAAGCCAAACACTCAGTGACGGATCAACGACTAAAAGAAAAATGTTTGTTTCGTATGAGCAATTTTAAACACTAACATGACCCACCCCATGGCTCCTACATAGCCAAATATTTGCATAACGCGGGTTCTGGCAAATTTTAATGCATATAAACCAGTAAAAATATATGCAACAATCGCCATAATTTTTTCAGCAAGCCACAATTGCTCCATCGGGTTAATGGCTAATTTAACCGCCATTACCACACCAATGCCCAGTAAAAAGGTATCGATAACATGCGGTGAGATTTTTACCCATTTTTTATCTAGCATGGTTGGCGATTTCATTAGCCAGAAAAATCGTAATGTGAAAAATGCCACGCTGATCACTGCCAGCAACATATGAAGATGTTTCATAAAGTTATTCCTACTCTTATTGTTCTTGTTTTTACTCTTTGGTTTATAATTTAGCCCAAGTAATACGATCATTACCAGCAAGATCTTTTACCGTTTCAATAACTTGGTAACCATGATTTGCCAGTATTCCCTGCACTAATGAACCTTGCTCAAAGCCATGTTCAAAATACAGTTCGCCATTTGCCGTTAAATAATGTTTTGCCATTTGGCAAATATGCTCAATATCAGCAAGACCGTGATTGTCTGCGACTAATGCTGACTCGGGTTCAAATCTCACATCACCTTGCACTAAGTGCGGATCATCTTGATCAATATAAGGCGGATTACTGACAATAACATCAAATCGTTTGGAGTTATCTATGCCAGAAAACCAGTTTGATTGATAAATATTAACCTGCTCCAGCTTAAGTGCTTTAGCATTGCGCTTGGCTAAGTTTACCGCATCAGAATTAAAATCGACCGCATCAATTTGCCACATGGGCTGTTCTGATGCTAACGCTAAGGCTATTGCGCCAGTGCCAGTGCCTAAGTCCAATAATTTAATTGGCTGATCAAGATGATTATCCAATACTAATTCAACTAGCGTTTCAGTATCAGGACGCGGGATCAGGGTTGATGGTGAAACTAAAAATGGTAGTGACCAAAATTCTTTAATGCCGATAATATAAGCAACAGGCTCGCCGGTTATTCGACGTTGCAGTAAAGTTTCAAAGCTAGCAACAACGTCCGCATCAAGTCGTTTATCAAACCAGGTCAGTAAATAGGTTAACTCTTTGTTCAGTGCATGAGCAAGTAGAACTCGCGCATCAAGTTGTGGGCTATCTGAGTGCTCAGCAAGCTGTTTACTTGCTGAGCTGATAAGTTGTTCAATGGTTAGATGTTCATCACCTATAAACATAGACTTTACAAGCCAAACAGTTAACTTTGATCAGCAAGAGATGCTAATAAGTCTGCTTGGTTTTCCTGTAAAATCGGATCCATTACCAATTGTAAATTACCTTCCATCACCTCATTTAAGCGGTAAAGCGTTAAGTTAATGCGATGATCTGTCATACGACTTTGTGGATAATTGTAAGTACGAATACGCTCTGAACGATCACCACTTGCCACTAAGCTACGACGAGACGAATCTTCTTCAGCGCGACGTTTGTCATCTTCAGCTTGTTGTAAACGCGCTTGAAGTACTGACATTGCTTGAGCACGGTTTTTATGCTGTGAACGTTGATCCTGACACTCAACAACCACTCCCGTTGGGATATGAGTAATACGAATGGCCGAGTCAGTTTTGTTAACGTGTTGACCACCAGCGCCAGAAGCACGGAAGGTATCAATTTTCAAATCAGTTTTATTAATTTCAATCGCTTCAGATTCTGGAATTTCCGGCATCACTACCACAGTACAAGCTGAAGTATGCACACGGCCTTGTGATTCAGTTTCTGGCACACGTTGCACGCGGTGACCGCCTGACTCAAACTTCATTTCACCATAAACGCCATCACCGACCATTTTGGCGATAATTTCTTTATAGCCGCCCTGCTCACTTTCATTGGCATTCATTAATTCGACTTTCCAGCCTTTCTTTTCTGCATAACGGCTGTACATACGGAATAAATCGCCAGCAAAAATCGCGGCTTCATCACCACCAGCACCGGCACGAATCTCGATAAAGCAGTTATTATCATCATTCGGATCTTTTGGTAGTAATAAAATCTGTAACTCACCTTCCAAGTCTTCAATTGCTTGCTTGGCCGCTTTAAATTCGTCCTGTGCCATTTCACGCATATCAGGATCGTCATCTTTAAGCATTTCTTCTGCCATGGCGAAATCTTCTTCCGCACCTTGGTATTGCTTAAAGACCTTAGTAGTTTCCTCTAACTGAGAAAACTCTTTAGAAAGTGCTTTAAATTTTTCTTGATCGGCAATGGTACTGGGATCAGACAATAACGCCTGAACTTCTTCAAAACGCTCTACCAAGCCTTCAAGTTTGCTATATACAGATTCTTTCATGGATTACTATCTTATGTAAAAGTCGCGCAATATTAATTGTTTGGCTTGTCCAAATCAAAAATATCACGCAAGTAAATTAGTTTGTCGAGCTCGCCACCTTGGGCGGCTGATTGTAATGCACTCGTTGGCGCGTGCATTAATTTATTGGTGAGCTTAGTTGCAAGTTCGGCAACTACCGCTTCTGGATCTTTATTATTTTTTATTTGGCTGATGGCTTTCTCTAATAAAATATCACGCTCATTGATACATTGCTGACGATAACTTAGAACCGCATCTTGGGTATTTAAACCACGCAACCATGACATAAACACTTCTGATTGCTCGCCAACAATTCCCTCGGCTTGCACAGCCGCTTTACGTCGATTCTCAATATTTTTAGCAATAATGCCTTGCAGATCGTCAACAGTATATAAAAAGACATCTTCTAGTTCAGAAACTTGCTCTTCAATATCACGTGGTACGGCAAGGTCGACCATAAAAATCGGCTGATGTTTACGTTGCTGCAGTGCGCTTTCCACCATACCTTTACCAATAATTGGTAAGGTACTGCCGGTTGAACTAATCACGATATCGGCTTTTGCTAAATGCTCTGGAATTTGTGCCAAAGTAATCACATCAGCGCCCACTTGTTCAGCCATAGTTTTAGCGCGAGATATTGTACGGTTTGCAACCGTAATACTGCCGACATTATTGTCATATAAATGCTTGGCTACTAACTCGATAGTTTCACCGGCGCCAACTAATAGCACCCGTGCATTTTTCAGGCTATCAAATATATGCTTGGCTAAATTTACTGCCGCAAAGGCAACAGATACCGCATTTTCACCAATTTCGGTTTCGGTGCGCACTTGTTTGGCGACACCAAAAGTACGCTGAAATAAGCGATCCATTACCAAAGCCATCGAGCCCGCCGCTTTAGCCTGAGAATATGCTTGTTTTAGCTGGCCAAGAATTTGCGGTTCGCCTAATACTAGCGAGTCTAACCCGCAGGCCACACGCATAATATGATTCACCGCTTGTTTGTCGGTGTGCCAATATAAGCTTGGAATAATCGACGATGATGGTATTTGATGATATTGCTCAAGCCAATTTACCACTTTTTGCTGAGTAGCTTCTAATGAGCCATCTTGAATCAGATAAAGTTCCGTTCGATTACAGGTGGAAAGTATTGCTGCTTCATTACAGTTAACCGTAGACAACATTTCTTGCAGGGCGTGGCTTAATTTATCAGGATTAAAGGAAATTTTTTCCCGCACCGCTACTGGAGCAGTTTTATGATTTATACCAACAGCAACAATGGACATATTTCTGATTTCAGCCTAGTGCAATACCAACAACACTCATATAGCCAAAGTATTTAACAAATACTGACGATACAAGTGAAACTATCGAAAGAAAAGCAGGCATCGTACGCACAAATTATCACCAGCCAAGGTCAAATTAAGGCCAAATAAGAGCGTAAACGATATTCTCTGACAAATTTTGTGGCTAATTTTACGAAATATCTAACACGATTGAAAGTCACTAGTGCTATGTGTTCAAATATAACTTGTCTAAAATCACACTAAACTGGTTTAAATCCGGTTCAAGGACGCAATTTTGCGCGCTGTTTATTTGAAATTATCGACCGTTTCACTGTTGAACATATCATTTATTCGTCTATTGCTTATTAGCCTATTACTTACCGGTTGTGCCCAATCGCCCAGCTCAAATCAATCAGCCCTTAAAAACGATCTTTCTGGCAATACTCGTATAGAGCAACTGCAAAATATCAAGCATTGGCAAATTAGTGGTCAAATAGCATTCCTACAAGAAAGTAAGCGCGAAAAAGCCAGCATTTTTTGGCAAAAAAATAGTGCTGAACAACGATTAAATTTAACCACTTATTTAGGTATTAATGTACTGAGCTTAACTTCCGATACCCATGGTCATGTTTTAGAAGTAGAGGGTAAAAAGTATCGCAGCGATAACTTGGATGAGCTTATTTTGCAGCTAACAGGATTAGACTTTCCAAGCGATGCATTAAGCTATTGGCTAAAAGCACTGCCCTATTCTAATGACGACTTAGTTGCCCTAAACGCTGAAAGCCAGTTGCCTGATACCATAACCAGTTTTTATCAAAATAAAATCTGGCAAATACAATATCAACGCTATAAACAAGTAAAAAATATAGCGCTACCTTCAGCAATATTAATTAAACAACAGAATTTAACCATTAAACTTGCGATCAACGACTGGTCAATTTAATCACTATTTATTGAGCACTACGCCTTTATCACATGACTTCATTTACTAAGCAGCAATTTACTGAACATAAGCTTTTATCGCCAGCCAAGCTTAACTTGTTCTTACATGTTAATGGCCGGCGAGCTGATGGTTATCACGAGCTACAAACACTATTTCAGTTTCTAAACTACGGCGACACGATTACCCTAGCGTTAAATAATGCAAAAGCGATTAACTTACTTACGCCAGTCGCCGGTGTTGATGAACAAGATAACCTAATTGTCAAAGCGGCTATGATGTTAATGCCATATAATAAAACCCCTTATGGCATTGATATTAGTATTGAGAAAATACTGCCAATGGGTGGCGGTTTAGGCGGTGGCTCTTCAAATGCGGCCACTATTTTGTTAGCGCTTAACAGTATGTGGCAAATAAACTTTACTCTTACCCAGCTTGCTGACATTGGCTTACAGCTAGGTGCTGACGTTCCCATATTTATTCATGGCGTTGCGGCATTTGCCGAAGGGGTTGGTGAAAAGATTTTTCCTGCATCACCCAAAGAATGTTGGTATTTAGTTAGCAAGCCTAATTGCCACATATCAACCCAAGTCGTATTCCAAAGCCCTGATTTACCAAGAGATACGCCTAAAATATCTCATCAAGCACTCGATACAGAGCATAGGCAAAATGACTGTGAAGTCGTCGTAATAAAACACTACCCTGAGGTTGCCAAGCTGTTGTCGACATTGGTAGAATACGCGCCGTCTCGAATGACGGGTACCGGCGCATGTATTTTCACGTGTTGTACTAGTGAACAAGAGGCACTGCATATTAAAGCTCAGTTACCCAGTGAAATTGAGTCGTTTGTTGCGAAAGGTGTCAACCAATCTCCAGTTCATGCCATGTTAAAAAATATGGTTAAGTAACTGGCAAAAAATGAATAATTTGCTGATAGTTAATGCACGTTTAACTATCAGTGTGAACTTACAATGTCACAAGTTTCTGAGGAACTGATTGTGCCTGACATGAAGATTTTTGCGGGTAACGCCACCCCTGAACTGGCAAAGAAAATTGCGGATCGCTTATACATAGGTTTAGGTGAAGCAAAAGTAGGTAGTTTTAGCGATGGCGAAATCAGTGTTGAAATCACTGAAAACGTTCGTGGTGCTGATGTTTTCATCATTCAATCTACCTGTGCCCCAACCAATAATAATCTAATGGAATTAATCGTCATGGTTGACGCACTGCGCCGTGCTTCAGCTGGCCGAATTACTGCGGTAATGCCTTACTTTGGTTATGCCCGTCAAGATCGTCGCGTACGTAGTGCTCGTGTACCAATTACTGCTAAAGTAGTTGCCGATTTCTTATCTAGTGTTGGTGTTGACCGTGTATTAACCGTTGACTTGCACGCTGAGCAAATTCAAGGTTTCTTTGATGTACCGGTAGATAACGTATTCGGTACGCCTATCTTATTAGAAGATATGAAAGCTAAAGCACTAGAAAACCCAGTAGTTGTTTCACCAGATATCGGTGGTGTTGTCCGTGCCCGTGCTGTTGCCAAGTTACTTGATGATGCCGATCTTGCCATTATCGACAAACGTCGTCCAAAAGCTAATGTTGCGCAAGTAATGCATATTATTGGTGATGTTCAAGGTCGTGACTGTATTATTGTTGATGACATGATTGATACTGGCGGCACATTAGCTAAAGCTGCTGCTGCATTGAAAGATCATGGTGCGAAAAATGTTTATGCTTATGCAACTCACCCAGTTTTATCTGGTAACGCTGCGCAAAACTTAAAAGAATCTGTGATTGATGAAGTGATTGTTACCGACTCAATTCCATTGTCTGACGAAATTAAAGCGTTAGGCGATCGCGTACGTCAACTAACATTAAGTGGTATGCTTTCTGAAGCCATCCGCCGTGTAAGTAACGAAGAATCTATTTCAGCAATGTTTGAAGCTTAATTGCTAAACATTTTCTGCAAAATGTACTACAAAAAAAGCACCAATAGGTGCTTTTTTTTATACACGGTAAAATCCTAATAGGCACGGCCCTTTTTTAAAAGTTAATAAACTTGGCTTTAAATCAAGTGCGTGGTATCATTCCGCGCCTTTTTATTCTGGCTAGTTCAGATAAAAAGTATTCAGGTTGTTTTTGGTCGCAAAAAACAACGAAAATTGACTTATTAATAGAGTATTTATCATGACAGATTTATTTACTTTGGATGCTGAAGTACGTACTGATTTAGGGAAAGGTGCGAGCCGCCGCCTACGTCACGCGAACAAAGTTCCAGCAATCCTTTACGGTGAAGGCCAAGAGCCAGTTTCTTTAACTTTAGCGCACAACAAAGTATTCCGTGCTCAAGAAGAAGAAGCGTTTTACTCACACGTTTTAACATTAAATGTAGACGGTAAAGCTGTTGAGTGTGTTATCAAAGACATGCAACGTCACCCGTTCAAGCCAGTTATCATGCACATGGATTTCATGCGTGTTGATGCTACTCACCCAATCCACACTATCGTTCCTGTTCACTTCATCAACGAAGAAGCAGTAGCGAAAAAAGGTGGTGTTGTAGCTCATCACTTAGCTGAAATCGCAGTGACTTGTTTACCAGGTGACTTACCAGAGTTCATCGAAGTTGATGTAGCTGGTTTAGAAGTTGGTCAAACACTTCACTTATCTGACATCACGTTACCAAAAGGTGTTACTTCAGATGAGTTAGCCAAAGGTGCTGATCACGACCAAGCAGTAGTTACAGCTAACGCTCCAAAAGGCGGCAGCGAAGCTACTGAAGAAGAAGCTACTGAAGAATAAGTTATAACGACTTAAGTTATGACTATTCAGTTAGTTGTGGGGCTAGGTAATCCTGGCCCCGAATATTCTCAAACCCGCCATAATGCTGGCGTCTGGTTCGTCGAAGAATTAGCACGCATACACAATATATCTCTTACTCCCGATAAAAAATACGCAGGTCTGTACGGTAAAGGACAGATTGCTGGTCATTTAGTACATTTACTAATTCCCACAACCTTTATGAACAGAAGCGGCCAAGCTGTTGCGCCACTTGCGAACTTTTTTAAAATTCCTGTTGCAGATATTCTCGTTGCTCACGATGAATTAGATATGGATCCCGGTGTTTGTAAAATTAAACTTGGCGGCGGACATGGTGGACATAATGGCTTACGAGACATTATCGCCCGCATGGCAAATAATAAAGATTTCTATCGGTTACGTATTGGTATTGGTCACCCTGGCCACCGCGAACGTGTAACCGGTCATGTACTTGGCAAAGCACCAGCAGCAGAGCAAGCATTAATTGATCAAGCCGTTGATGAAGCCAGCCGTTGTTTTGATATTTGGCTAAAAGACGATTTAAAGAAAGCACAAAATCGTTTGCACTCATTCAAAGCACAGTAACCGATTTTATCTACCGCACTAAGCGGTAAAAATATTAGGAAATTATCATGGGTTTTAAATGTGGTATCGTTGGTTTACCAAACGTAGGTAAATCTACACTGTTCAATGCACTTACTAAAGCCGGTATTGAAGCGGCAAACTTCCCTTTCTGTACTATTGAACCTAATACAGGTGTTGTTCCGGTGCCAGATCCACGCCTTGATCAAATAGCAGCTATCGTTAACCCTGAACGCGTAATTGCTACTACCATGGAATTTGTTGATATTGCAGGTCTTGTAGCTGGCGCGTCAAAAGGTGAAGGTTTAGGGAATAAATTCCTAGCTAACATTCGCGAAACCGACGCAATTGGTCACGTAGTTCGCTGTTTTGAAAATGACAATATTGTTCATGTTTCAGGTAAGGTTAATCCACTAGATGATATTGATGTTATCAATACCGAGCTTGCATTAGCTGATATGGATACCGCTGAGCGCGCCATTCAACGTCAAACTAAAAAAGCCAAAGGTGGCGATAAAGATGCCAAGTTTGAATTGCCAGTATTAGAAAAAATTCTAAAACACGTTGAAGAAGGCCATATGATCCGCTCGCTAGATCTTTCAAAAGAAGAGTTAGCAGCAGTGAAATACCTTAACTTCTTGACGGTAAAACCAACTATGTACATTGCTAACGTTAACGACGATGGCTTTGAAAACAACCCTTATTTAGATCAAGTACGTGAAATTGCTGAAAAAGAAGGTGCAGTCGTTGTGCCGGTTTGTGCGGAAATTGAAGGCGAACTTTCTGAAATGGACGAAGAAGATCGTCAAATTTTCATGGAAGAAATGGGCTTAACAGAACCAGGCTTAAACCGCGTAATTAATTCAGGTTACGGCTTATTAAGCTTACAAACCTATTTCACCGCAGGTGTCAAAGAAGTGCGTGCTTGGACCGTAAAACAAAATGCCACAGCCCCACAAGCCGCTGGCGTTATTCACACCGATTTTGAAAAAGGCTTTATCCGAGCTGAAGTTGTAGGGTTTGATGATTTTATCGCCTGTAACGGTGAATCTGGCGCTAAAGAAGCCGGGAAATGGCGCCTAGAAGGTAAAGACTACCTAGTTAAAGACGGCGATGTTATACATTTTCGTTTTAATGTTTAGTTTTTTAACATAATATGCGCCCAATAAAACAAGGAACTTATAGTTCCTTGTTTTATTTTAAATATCGACCAAACTTAACATGGACGATGTCATGGCAAACTTTGTTTGTTATGTTTATAAACTAAAATAAGAAGGTTGTTTTTATGAAAAAAACACTATTGATTGCAAGCCTTATCGTTACAGCAACAGCAGCTTCATATACGCCAGTTGCAAGTGCAAATGATGCTGCACTACGTATTTGTGAATATGTAGCAGCCAACGATAAAAACCGATTACGTACATTCTTAAAGCAGAACAAATTGAACATTCGTTCAGTTTTTGATGACATAAGTTGTAATGATCAAAACTTGCTAATTTTTTCAGCAACGAATAACGCACTAGAAGTAGGTGAATTTATTATTGGTAAAACGCCAGCTAAAGTAGTTACAGCTAATTTAGAAGAAATTGCCAAACACTCGCCGCACTTAGCAGAAGCTGCGAAAAAACGCGTAGAGTAGTTTTATTCAATAAAACAACAGATAACGAATAAAGTAAAAAGCGAGCACCTGCTCGCTTTTTTATCAAATAAACACTGTGATTAGCACACTTATAAGTCAGTTTGCTGACAAATTGTTCAAACGAACAAAAACAGTAAATTTTTTCTAAAAAAACGGTTGACGTGTCGCAAACAGATTTGCATAATACGCGCCACTTGCTGAGAGGCAAGATTGTAAATGGCTACATAGCTCAGCTGGTTAGAGCACATCACTCATAATGATGGGGTCCCAAGTTCAAATCTCGGTGTAGCCACCATTTACAATGCGGGGTTGGCGGAATTGGTAGACGCGCTGGATTTAGGTTCCAGTATCGCAAGATGTGAGAGTTCAAGTCTCTCACCCCGTACCATTTCAAGCAACATCAGTTGCGAGAATATGAGACATTGTAGGGGTATAGCCAAGCGGTAAGGCAGCGGGTTTTGATCCCGTCATTCAGAGGTTCAAATCCTCTTACCCCTGCCACTTTCATAACAGTTTCTTTTATTTGATTCTGTTAAGTCAACGAAAGTGGGAGTATAAATCAACAATGTTTCTCTTAAGAATTCCGGAAGGGGTATAGCCAAGCGGTAAGGCAGCGGGTTTTGATCCCGTCATTCAGAGGTTCAAATCCTCTTACCCCTGCCAATTCTTAACACTTCAAAATATTCATTAAGAAATGGTTATTTATTTTGAGTCGCAAACTCATTAAACTATGCTCATATCTACTATGCGGTTTGTCAGAATTGAAGACTCGCTGGCATTTTTAGGTATTAGCGTTTCAGTAACGCTGGAGTTGCAAGCTCCTAAACTATGCTCATATCAAAATGCGGGGTTGGCGGAATTGGTAGACGCGCTGGATTTAGGTTCCAGTATCGCAAGATGTGAGAGTTCAAGTCTCTCACCCCGTACCATTTAAAAGTATCCTCTTTTCTTTATTTCATTAGATGTTACATCATATTTTTATCATTGCCAGAATTGGTAAACGCGCTACTCTTGCCGAAGAAACGTAGGTTCCAGTATCGCAAGATGTGAGAGTTCAAGTCTCTCACCCCGTACCATTTTGAAAAGTAATTCTTTGTATTGTTCCTTTCTTTTTCTATTAGCTTATAAAGCTAAATATTTCGATAATAGCGGAATTGTAAGATACGCTAGCATTTTTAGTTTTAACGTTCCTGTTCGCAATCTCTTTTAGCTATGAGCATTCAATTTCCTTCCTATTACCTTTAAAAGAGTGTTGTTCTAACTTAGTTTGTGCTTTGTAAGAAACTAGAGCTTTTACAAACCACAGGCATAAGCTAATACTTTATCTTTTATAACTTTTGGTGCTTTTTCTGCGCTATATAATCCAAGGTTTCTAATGAACTTTAACAAAGGTAGTTCATTCGAGAACATTTGATACAAACTATCCATTGCTGTCATCATTAATAAGTTATCTGGGCGTCTTTGTTGTTCATAAGCTTTCAACGTCGCTTGTTGATGCCAGCACTCCCCTTCACCTATGGCTTTGGCAATCACTGTTCTCAATGCCTTAACATCTTTAAAGCCTAAGTTCACACCTTGTCCAGCTAATGGGTTAATAGTGTGAGCAGCATCGCCCAATAAAACGACACGTCCAGAAAAGTAGTGATTCGCATGTTGCCTTGTTAATGGAAAGCTTGCGTGGTCAATGACCGAAATATCGCCAAGACGCTGAGGAAATTCCGCCAATATCTGCTGTTTCAATTCAGCTTTAGATAACTGATTTAATTGCTTAATACGATCTTTATGGTGATACCAAACCAATGAAGCCTGGTGAACTGGTACCTGAGCACCAAACTCTTTTCTAACTTGCTCTTTACTGGGCTCTTTACTAGGGAGAGGCAACATTGCTAAAGGACCAGTCGGTTTAAACTGCTGCCAAGTAATGTCTTGCTGTGGCAATTCTGTGCTGACATTAATAAGCATCGCTGATTGCTGATAGTTCCAGCCTGTGCAACCTATTCCTACTTGCTTTCGAATATATGAATTAGCACCATCAGCAGCGACTAATAACTTAGCACTAATAGTACTTTGGGAAGTACTGACGCTAACAAACCTCTCATCTTGTTCAATTGCTTGTATGTCTTCACCAATCAACAACTCAATATTCGAATGTTGAGTTAATTGTTGCCACAGTGACAATTGAATTAGGCGATTTTCAACAATGTGACCTAAATATGGGCTGTTAATCTGCTCTGCTGAAAACTCGGCATATGCCTGCTCTTTTTCCCAAACCCCAAGCCGGCGATATGGGCAAGCACGCCATTGCAAGATTTGTTGCCAAGCATTTAAATCTTTTAATAAGTTCTCTGAGGCAACAGAAATAGCAGAAACTCGTAAATCAATTGGCTGCTTGGCATCAAATGCAATAGGGGCTAGGCGCTCAAGTATGACAACCGATAGTCCTAAGTTAGCTAACGACAATGCACTTGCAGCCCCAACCATGCCGCCACCAACAACAATAACATCTACTTGTTTCATCACTTTTATCACCCAAAAACCTGATAAAAGCTATTGTAAAGCATTGAATAAGATAAGCGAGCAATAACAGCGTGTTATCACGCTCAACCAATAAAATATAGGTTGATATTTGATCTATACTAAGCAACGGCAATTAAGCCGAAAATAAAATTAAGGAAAGATTATGTCAGCATTAAAAGAAGAAAAAATTGTCTCACCGGATATCAAACTTGTTTATGACCTCACGGTAAAACCAAATAACACGCATCTTAAAGCAAAAGTAGATCGTGCGGTAATGGCACGTATGCGTTTAGATTTAGTGTTACCGGAAGATAACATCCTAACCGTAGATGTAGATTTTGATACAACAAGTGGCTACCATGGTAATATCATGATGATTATGGACGACTTTGGTGTAGAGTTACTAGCGACAGCATTCCAAACAAAATATGGCACGGAAGCAGCTGAATGCATCAAAAAAGCCTGGCGAGAAAAACAACAAGAAAATGATCCTAGAAAGCCTAGTTATTTGCTGGTTCAAAAACCAGAGCACCCAGGTGCTCTGCCAAAAGTATTCGCCACTTGCGGCGGTAAAAAGCATGATAATATCGTGCCGCCAGACTGTATTTTGTAAAGCAAACAGAACTTGGTGGCAGTTTTTACTGCCACTTTTATTGCTCTCTTCAGCTCAGGCTTTTTCAGCCACAGCAGTCGATGTTCAAGACTTAGCTAAAGTCTACAGTATTAAACAAGACAATAACGGCTTTATCTGGTTAGCCGGAAACCATGGTATTACAAGGTATGACGGCGTTAGTAGTATCAATTTTTCCGCCACAAGTGCAAACTGGCAAACCCCATTCACTTGGGCTCACCACATTGAGTCATACAATAACCAATTTATTGTAGCAACAGAAAACAAAGGCTCTTGGTTATTCGATCCTAATAATGGGCAAACATCTCCGATCCCTATTAACACCGAGCTCAACAGTCATTATTCAACATTATATTTTAACCAGTCGTTTTATAGCTACTCTTCTAAAAAAGTCTATCAATATCAGCCGCAAACTGGCGCAACAAAGCAATTGCTTACGCTCAATAACGCTGCAGTATTAATTAATACGACAACTGACTTATTTGTTAACGCTGGTCCTCAAGGTCTGTATTTACTCATTGGAGATAAGTTTAGCCAAGTTGTCACACAGCGTGTACTAGCAAGTTTAGCTATAGAAGATAAGCTTATTATCACTACGCCTACTGAGCTTATGGTGTTATCTGCCGGTAAAGTAATCGCTAGAAAATCAATTGACGAGTCAATTCATGGACTAAGCCAAGAAAACAATAGTAGTAACTTTTTTACTATTTCAGATCAGGGGAATATTAAAAAGTATCAGTTGTCAGAATTAAAACAAGTTCGCCATCACTATGGTAAAGCGAGAAGTTCTCGGGTTAAAGCGGCTTATCATGACACTTCAAATGTACTATGGTTAGCAACAAACGTAGGTATTGAAACGCTTTCCGAAAGTGCAATAAAGAACTACCCCATTGTCTTTGATATTGCCAACAATGCCAATGAAATTACCTTAATTGATGATCAGGTAGTTATCGGTAGTTTTGGCATGGGGCTTCAATCTATGCCCAATGAGCCACCATTATTCCCAGAAAATATTAATCAGTTATTTACTAAAAAAGCCCTGCGGATAATGGATGTACTTACGGTAAATAACGACTTATATATCGCGACATTTGATGGCGCTTGGCATTACTCCACTAAAGATAACGTATTAAAAAAGCTGTCATTTTCAGGCAACGATAAAATACTTATAAAGTTATTTTACGCCAACGGCTTACTCTATATTGGTAGTAATGACTATGGCTTGTTTATTTATGATGTTGTAAGCATGCAATTAGTCGATCAAATCTCTATTGAAGATGGGCTAATTGCCAATGAAGTAACCGATATAATTGCGCTAGAAGATGGTAATATCTGGATTGCCACAATCGATGGTTTATCGATTTATAATCGTTACTCAAAGCAAATCAAAAACATACCAGGTAAAGGCCCTAGCAAGTATATCTCTATGGCATTTGCCGATGAGAAAATATTTGCTGCAACCTTAGGCGATGGCGTCTTTATTTACGATCTTCAAGGCACCTTGTTATCAATTATTGCCAGAGGTATAGAATTTACCTACAGCACCATCATTAATGATGAAATATGGCTAGGTGCCGCTTTTGGTTTATATACGATTAATCCAAAAACTCACCAATACACACTTATGCCTGGCACCGAAAAATATTCGTTTTCAGGTGAAGCCCATATCAAAGGCGACAAAGCTTATTTAGCCCATTATGGCGGTATCTTATCGGTTCCAGTTAAAAAGCCAGGCCAATTTAATGCAAAAGTGCATGTTGCGAAAACAACAGTGTCGGGCAAAGAATTCCTATTAAATCGCCAAATTGATGTTTCCTCATCAAATGATGTCATTACCTTGGACTTAGTCAGTTTAGATTACCGCCCTGGCCAGCAAAAAAAGTTTCAATACAAAATCAATAACGGCACTTGGCAAAAAGTAAATGGTAACCAACTAACGTTAACAGGGCTTGCCTCTGGCAGTTATCATATTGAAGTAAAAGCGACAAATAGCCTTGGCCAGTGGAGTAACAACCGAGCATTTACCAATATTGATGTTGCCTTTCCTTGGTACTGGACACCTAAAATTAGAATCATTTATACGGTTACGTTAGTATGTCTTATTAGCTTAATTTTATGGCTTATCTACCTTAGGGCGCAGTCAATACGCAATATTCATTTATTACTAGCTGATGAAATTAAAACAAAAGGTAAACGCGATTTATCCGCAAGAAGAAATATCAACCAAACGCTAAAGTTACTGGAAGATGGTGATATCGATAATGCTAAAACTTTGCTCGCACAAAGTTTAGAGAGCATTGAAAAAGAGAGTAACACTGAACTGCCCGATGGTTTATATGGCAACACCTTAGATGTAGCCCTGCCTTATTTTGCTGACTATCTACAACATAAATATCATGTTCACTTAACCTTTGAATATGATCTTAAACAAAATACGCTTAGTTATGAATTACAATCTAACCTGTATAAAATTATTTATGAGGCAGTGATCTGTGCCGTTGTTAACGGTGACGGTGGAAAATTTCACGTTACCATTCAAGAATTTAAAGAGAAATTATGGCTAACGATAAGTGATGATGAAACCTCTTTCTCTCACTTTAACAATAAAATCACCTTCAATATGTCAATGTATTACATTAGACAAATTGCCAATAAATATAATGCGACTTTCAACACCTTTGAACCGACCGATGATAAAGGTAGTCAACTGGTAATAAGCTTCCCTTCGCTCAATGCGTTTTAAACCGGAACTTTATAGAAACTCCTAAATAAATGTGGTGCCCAGCAAATGGGCGCCATTTACCCATATTGTTTTATTTAGCTAACTAAGCGGCAACTAAGCGGCAACTAAGCAATGACATAGAGTAATTTCGAAAATCGAATAACTGTTTTCGAAACTAGCGTCGGCGGCAAAGGTAGAGTAAAATGTGCGCCCTTAAATTCTCTAGCAAAAACTAGAATCAATTTTTAAAGAAAAGTAGGCGTGTATTAATGAGTAAAAAGCTATATATCAAAACTTGGGGCTGTCAAATGAACGAGTACGACTCGCAGAAAATGGCAGAATTATTAGATTCAACCCATGGTTTCTCGTTAGCAGAAGAAGCGGAAGATGCTGACGTTATTTTACTTAACACCTGCTCTATTCGTGAAAAAGCACAAGAAAAAGTATTTCATCAGTTAGGCCGCTGGAAAAACTTAAAAAACGATAACCCAGATTTAATTATCGGTGTTGGTGGTTGTGTCGCCTCTCAAGAAGGTGATGCCATTCGTGCGCGTGCCCCATACGTAGATATGGTTTTTGGCCCGCAAACATTGCACCGCTTACCAGAAATGATCCAACAAGTTACCGGTGAAAAATCACCAGTAGTTGATGTGAGCTTCCCTGAAATTGAAAAGTTTGATCGTCTGCCTGAGCCTAAGGCTGATGGCGCTACAGCGTTTGTGTCGATTATGGAAGGTTGCAGTAAATACTGTACTTTCTGTGTGGTTCCTTATACGCGTGGTGAAGAAGTGAGCCGCCCGTTAGACGACGTACTTTACGAAATAGCCCAACTTGCCGAACAAGGCGTGCGTGAAGTTAACCTGTTAGGTCAAAACGTTAATGCTTACCGCGGTGAAGCTCATGATGGCAGCATTTGTCGATTCTCAGAATTATTACGCCTTGTCGCCACCATTGATGGTATTGACCGTATTCGTTACACCACTTCACATCCAGTTGAATTTACTGACGATATTATTGAAGTGTATAAAGATGTACCTGAGCTGGTTAGCCACCTTCATTTACCGGTACAAAGCGGTTGTGATCGCATCTTAGTACAAATGAAGCGCGGACATACCGCCCTTGAATATAAATCACAAATTCGTAAGTTGCGTAAAGCGCGCCCTGATATTTGCATGTCGTCAGACTTTATCGTTGGTTTCCCTGGCGAAACTGATGAAGACTTTGAACAAACCATGAATTTAATTAAAGATATCGACTTTGATTTAAGCTTTAGCTTTATCTACAGTGCGCGCCCTGGTACGCCTGCTGCCGATTTACCTGACGATATTTCAGAAGATACTAAAAAGCAACGCTTACAAATTTTGCAAGATCGCATTAACCAACAAGCATTACGTATTGCTCGCCAAATGTTAGGTACCGAGCAGCGTATTTTAGTTGAAGGCCCATCAAAGAAAAACCCGATGGAACTACGTGGCCGTACTGAGAACAACCGTATCGTCAACTTTGAAGCGCCACATCATGTGATTGGCCAGTTTGTTGATGTTAAAATTACTGATGTTTACGCTAACTCATTACGTGGCGAGCTAGTACGTGAAGAAAAAGATATGGGTCTGAGAATTGCCCACTCGCCTTCAGATATTCTTGCTAACAGCCACCATGGCGATAACGCGATGGCTTCAACCAATGGTACTGACGACCTTGGTGTTGGCACTTATACGCCCTAATTAACAGTTAAATGCATAAATAAACGGAATAAATCATTGACTAAAGATAACAGCACATTACTAACGTTAGAGCCGGTTGATAATACCCGCCAAGCTAACCTTTGCGGCCCGCTAGATGACAACTTAAAAGTGATTGAACGTCGCCTAGGTGTTGAAATTAGCTACCGCGGCAATGAGTTTAAGATTGTTGGGCAACCGAAAAATACGGAAGCCGTTGCTCATTTACTCAAAGATTTATACGTTGAAACGGAAACGGTGAAAGGTAAGATGAAAACCATCACCGCCGAAATGGTGCATTTAGGTATTTTAAATGCCGACGTTCTAGAGCAAGCACCAGCAAAAGTCGATATTGATTACGAGAAAATGGTCACCATTAAAACCAAGCGCGGCATCATCAAGCCGCGTAACCTCAATCAGTCGGCTTATGTCCAGCATGTTATTACGCACGACATCAGTTTTGGTATTGGTCCTGCCGGTACCGGTAAAACTTATTTGGCAGTCGCTTGCGCGGTTGACGCATTAGAACGTCAGGAAATTCGCCGCATTCTATTAACTCGCCCAGCTGTTGAAGCCGGTGAAAAACTTGGCTTTTTACCAGGCGATTTATCGCAAAAGGTTGACCCGTATTTACGCCCTCTTTATGACGCACTGTTTGAAATGTTAGGTTTTGAAAAAGTAGAAAAGCTGATTGAGCGTAATGTTATTGAAATTGCGCCACTTGCTTATATGCGTGGTAGGACGTTAAATGACGCGTTTATTATTCTTGATGAAAGCCAAAATACCACGGTTGAACAAATGAAAATGTTCTTAACCCGTATTGGTTTTAATTCACGTGCGGTTATTACTGGCGATATCACCCAAGTGGATTTACCGCGCGGTCAAAAATCAGGTCTGCGTCACGCTATCGAAGTATTGGATAATATTCCAGGTGTTAGCTTTAACTTCTTCCAATCAAAAGATGTGGTTAGACATCCTGTGGTTGCTAGAATTGTTGAAGCCTATGAAGCATTTGATGCCAAAATGGCGAAAATCAAAGCGCAAAAACAAGCTGCGGAAAAGGCATTAAAAGATGCTGAACAGCAATCATCTGAGAAATAAGCAACCCAAATGATAACCGTAGATATTCAACGCGCGATTAATGAAGAAAACTTGCCAACTGATCAAGACTTTCAACTTTGGGCAGAAGCGGCACTTTTACCTTATAACAAGCCTTTTGAGCTAACCATTCGCATCGTTGATGAAACGGAAAGCCAAACGCTTAACCATACTTATCGCGCTAAAGATAAGCCAACCAATGTCCTATCATTTCCATTTGAAGTACCCGATGGTATTGAGCTGGATTTACTTGGCGACTTAGTGATTTGCGCCGAGGTTGTTGACCAAGAAGCACATGAGCAACATAAAACGTTAAATGCGCATTGGGCGCATATGACGATTCATGGCTGCTTACATTTACTCGGCTTTGATCATATAAGTGATGAAGAAGCTGAAGAAATGGAAGCTTTAGAAATAGACATTTTACAAAAACTTGGGTTTAATAACCCTTACGAAATTTTATAGGAATAATAAAAGCTCTATGAGCGACGACAACCCCCATTCTAGTAACGGCTCTTCAAGTAAATCCTTTCTCGAAAAAATCGTTCAAGCATTTACCGGAGAGCCGCAAAACAAAGATGAATTGTTTAGTGTGATTAACGATGCTGAAGATCGCGAGTTAATCAAACCTGAAACCAAACAAATGATCGAAGGTGTGTTAGAGGTATCAGAAATGCGCGTACGCGATATTATGATCCCGCGCTCACAAATTATCTCGCTAGACATTAACCAGCCACTAGCCGCATTCTTACCTATTATTTTAGAATCAGCCCATTCACGTTTCCCGGTAGTTAATGAAGACATCGATAACGTTGAAGGCATGTTACTTGCCAAAGATTTGCTGGCATACGCCTTTAAAGAAGAAGCAGAAGAGTTTTCACTACGTGATCTAATTCGCCCTGCGATGATTATTCCTGAAAGTAAAAAAGTAGAGCCACTTTTAAAAGAGTTCCGCTCTAAACGTTACCATATGGCAATTGTTGTCGATGAATATGGCGGCGTTTCTGGCGTAGTAACCATTGAAGATATTCTAGAGCTGATTGTTGGTGAAATTGAAGATGAAACCGATGATGAAATCGAAGAAGAAATCAAACATTTAGCCGGTAATGTTTATCAAGTTAAAGCATTAACTGACTTAGAAGATTTTGATGAATACTTTAACTGTGAATTTGACGAAGCAGACTCTGATACCATTGGTGGCATTGTGCTTCATCAATTTGGTCATATGCCGCAAAAAGGTGAAGAAGTTGCTATTGGCGACTGGGAATTTAAAGTCGTTGCCGCCGATAATCGCCGTTTGCAAATGCTACAAGTGACCGTTCCTAAAGATCATGAAGTTAAAGGCAAAATTTCTGATTAAGCCTAATGTCAATTGATTTAAACCTTTGTCAAATTAATGCAAACCAGCATCAAACAACGTCTGCTTAAGACCTTAACCAACCGCCATAACCTGCTGAGTTTTTTTGCAGGTTTGGTTATGGTATTTGCCTATGCACCATTTTCATTATGGTGGCTAAGTTTCTTTGCCTTAGCTTTATGGCTGACTCAAATTGATGGTTTAACGCCTAAACAAGCAACCCAATCGAGCTTTAGCTTTGGCCTTGGCTGGTTTGGCGCAGGTATCAGTTGGGTGCATGTCAGTATTGATCAATTTGGCGGTCTACCGCTTATCGCCTCAGTAAGTTTAATGCTGATACTGGTATGTTATCTGGCTATCTACCCTGCGCTAGCAGGTTATTTAACCGCGCGTTTTTCCACAAATAAGCAATTAAATTTACTGTTATTACCAAGCGTCTGGGTGCTTATAGAGTGGCTTAGAAGCTGGGTGTTAACCGGTTTTCCTTGGTTATCTATTGGCTATAGCCAAATCGATTCACCGCTAGCATCGCTGGTACCGGTAATAGGTGAAGTCGGTATTAGCTTTATTATGTTAATGCTTATTGTTAGTGCTTGTACGCTAATTAAAAAGAGCCAGCAAATACCAGCAGCACTTATGCTTGTCAGTGCAGTACTTTTGATTATTATTTCGGCCAACCAAAATTTTATTCAAAAAACTGGCGAAACCAAATCAGTCGCACTAGTACAAGGCAATATAGCACAAGAGCTAAAATGGCGGCCGGAGCAAGAGTGGCCATCTATGCTCAAATACCTTGATTTAACGCGTCCAAACTATAATGTTGATCTAGTTGTTTGGCCTGAATCAGCTATTCCAGCAGTTGAACCTATCGCAGGTGAATTTCTTGATATGGTTAACAGTGCCGCGGCGTTTAATGATACAGCGATTATCTCTGGTATTATCAACTACAATTTTGAAACTAAAGAATACTTCAACAGTTTAATTGTACTAGGCAAGCAAAATAGTGATGACAGTCAAGGCAGCTATTATTACGGCAATAGTAACCGTTTCTATAAACATCACCTGTTACCTATAGGCGAATTTGTGCCATTTCAAGAATGGTTAAGGCCGATAGCACCATTTTTTAACTTACCAATGTCATCGTTTACTCGCGGCGCTTATGTGCAAAAAAACTTAATTGCCAATGGCATTGTACTTTCACCATTAATTTGTTTTGAAATAGCCTTCCCAGAACAGCTTCATGCCAATTTTCATGGTGGTAACTCAGGTGTGGTAGGTACAGATATGTTATTAACCGTGAGTAATGATGCTTGGTTTGGCCACTCTCATGGCCCACATCAACATTTAGAAATTGCCCGCATGCGAGCGCTGGAGTTTGGACGACCACTATTACGTGCAACCAATACCGGCATTACCGCAGCGATTGACGCTGATGGTCAAATCATTAGCCGTATTGCACAGTTTGAAGAAGCGGTACTAACAACTGATGTCGAGTTAGTCACTGGCAATACACCATTTAGCCGTTATCAACGCTATCCAACGTTTGCCCTTGCCGGACTATTATTTTTGCTATTGGTAGCCAGCCAGCGATTACGAGGGCATAAATCAAAGCTTTGATTACTCTCTAAAATCCCCTTAATATAGTGGTTTACGACAATAATAATTAGAGAATTAATATGAACAAGCTTACCGCACTTTATACGGCAATTTCAGTTATCCCCCTGACCGTAACGCTTAGCTCACAAGCTGCAACCACCCTTATTCAAAACGTTAATGGCTATACCATCAACAACGAGCAATTGGTGCAATTTCAAGCGATTAGCTTTACTGATGATAAAGTTGACGCGATTTATGCCAGTAAGCCTGAAAATATCGGCCCAGAAGTAAACGTTATTGACGGTGGTGGCAACACTATGTTGCCTGGACTAATTGATGCTCACGGCCATGTATTAAATTACGGTTTAAGCTTGCTACGAGTGAATTTAATCGATACTCAAAGTGAGCAAGATGCGGTTGCAAGAGTTGTTGCTTACAGTAAGGCAAATCCAGATCAGCGTTGGCTGCAAGGGCGAGGATGGAACCAAGTGCAATGGCCAAGTAATGCCTTTCCAACGGCAAAATCGTTAGATAAATATTTTCCTGACACGCCAGTATTTCTTAGCCGAGTTGACGGCCATGCCGGCTGGGCTAATTCCAAGGCCATGGAGTTAGCAGGTATTACTGCTCAAACTCAGTCCCCAACTGGCGGTGAAATAATCAAAGATAAAGATGGCAAACCAACGGGTGTTTTTGTTGATAATGCTATGGATTTGATTTTCGCTAAAATTCCGCCGCTCACCAAAAACGAAGAAAAAGCCGTGTTTGTAAAAGCAATGGAGGCATTAGCAAGTGTTGGTTTAACCAGTGTTCATGATGCCGGTGTCAGTGCTAACCACATTGAAATCTATAAAGAATTAGCAGAAGAACAGCAAATGCCAATTCGTGTTAATGCTATGTTGTACCTGCCAAGTCCAAACTGGCAGGCGGCGCTGGATAATGGCAGTTATATCAGTGATGACTATTCGTTTTCATTTAATAGTGTAAAAATTCAAGCGGATGGTGCCTTAGGTAGTCGCGGTGCAGCACTTCATGCTGACTACTCCGATCAACCAGGTAATAAAGGGCTACTTCTTCACAGCAATAAAGATTTGCACAACTATATTGAAACCGCAATGAACAAAGGCTTTCAGGTCAATACCCATGCGATTGGCGATCATGCAAATTCATTAACCTTTGATCAGTACGAGCAGCTAATTAAAAAAACGGGTACTAAAGCATTACGTCATCGTATCGAGCATGCGCAAGTCTTACGTGTTGAAGATATCCCGCGTTTTGCCGAGCTTGGCGTTATCGCCTCTATTCAGGCAACTCATGCCACCAGTGATAAAAATATGGCCGAAGACCGTTTAGGAAAAGAAAGATTAAAAGGCGCTTATGCGTGGCGCAGCCTACTTAATGCCAAGGCAAAAATAGCTAATGGCTCTGATTTTCCTGTTGAGCCAACCAATCCGTTTTTTGGTATCCACGCTTCGGTAACCCGTCAAGATCGTCAAAATCAACCGCTTGGCGGCTGGATTGAATCAGAAAAATTAACACTAACTGAAACATTAAAAAGCTTTACCATAGATGCGGCTTACGCTGGTCATCAAGAAAAAGTTGTAGGCAGTTTAGAGCCGGGTAAAAAGGCCGATTTTATCCTTATTAGGCAAGACTTATTTAAACAGGATCCAACGACAATTTGGCAAGATGATGTTGTTGAAACTTGGGTCAATGGCCAGCAGGTTTACTCTGCGAAATAGCTTTTATTGAAAACCCAGCTTAATGATGCAAAACCTATAAAGCTAAAACAACTAAAGCAATAAAAAAAGCGCCTGTGGCGCTTTTTTTATTGCTTAAATGTCACTGTTTCTTATCAAGTTTGACTTAAAACTCTTCACCTTGAATAGGGTATAGTTTAATACAGTTGCGCCCAGCTTCTTTCGCCTGATAAAGCGCCGCATCTGCACATTCGATCCAAGCTTCAAAGCTTTGAATATTAGGTGAAATTTGACAAATACCAATACTGATGGTGTAGCTAATATCAATATCATTATATTTAACCACAGTCTGCTCTACTGACTTTCGTAGACGTTCAGCAAAAACTTTAGCATTCGCAAGTGTAGTATCAGCTAACCAAATACTAAATTCCTCACCGCCATATCTGCCAGCAATATCGGTTTCCCTAACATGCTCTTTGATCATAAAAGCAATATGGCGAATCACTTGATCACCCACCATATGGCCATAGCCATCATTAATACGCTTAAAGTGATCTATATCTAACATCACTAAACAACTATCGTGTTGACTACGCAACCAACGCTTGTATTGCGTAAGTAAGCATGACTCCCAATGGGTCCGATTATATAACTGGGTTAAACCATCGGTTTGATTTAATAGCGCCAGTTCCTGATTAACTTGCTGTAGATCTTTTTTATGAATAGCGGTGTCAGTAACGTCATAAATAATTAAACATAAATGACTGACCGTACCATTGGCCGCCAATAATGGAATAAATGTTGAGTTTTGATACATGTAATCGGCGCTGCCAGTAATTGGCCGATAATTTTGAAATTTAAATAAATAAGGGCGCTGCTCCCAAATGGTGAAGGCTTTATTTTTTAGCAGGAACACCGATTCAGCTTTACGACGAAACCATTGCTCTGGTATTTCATCAAACAAACTAAATAAGTTTTGACCTTTGGCTTCACGTGGCAACAAGCCACTATGGTTTTCCATAAAGCCATTCCAGATCTGAATATTGTACTCTCGATCCAATACCACTAAACCAACATCAATGTTATGCAACATTTCCATTAGCCAATGTAATTCATTGATTTGTGAGGTTTCAAACGACATAGTTACTCCAATAAGTAGGAGAGTTTGTTATTTAATGTTTTCATTGATGCTTCGGTAAAAAGCAGCAAAAGATCACACTTAATATCATAATTTTCAATAGAGTAGCTTATTTCAATAGCTAAGGTTTGTCGCCATCTAGATGAGTTAGTTGCAATCAAATCTTTAATTTTTCGATGCTGACCTAATACCACAGGATGTCCCTGACTAAAGGTCATATCTAACTGCTCTGAGATACCACTTAAACAAGCACCTATGAGGGTATTAGCCATATCCATTAACAATTCTAGCTCGGTATTTTCATCAACTTCGCCAGTAAAGTTCATTAATTTGGCAATATCCTTAAAGCTTGAATCACTTAAGATAAGCAGCGCTTCACCACTAACGCCAGCACCAATAAAGCCTTGGCAAATACCTGATGTACTGTCATTGGCAGCCACCGAGGTTAACGCCATATTTAGCTCACTTACTTCGATAATATTAACGTTAGGAATTGGCAATAACACAAATACATCTAATAACCGCGCTAATAAATCGCCTGCTCGCCCCATAGCAACATTGGCAATTTCCTGGTAACAATCCCTTAAGTCTGGCGCGAGTACAATGCTTGGCGCTGCTTCAAAAGAAGGTGCAACCGTTGGCGCCGGAGATTCTTTTTCTGGCAAAATAAACGCTTGATGTAAAGCATTGCTAGACGGCTCACTGGCAGTAGAAGTTAATGACGCAGCTTCTTCTTTTGGCTCTTGATATTTTTCTCGCGTAAAAATACCGTAACGCAATAATATCTCAGTAAGCTTTTCTTTATTAATCGGTTTTTGAATAAAATCCAGCGCACCTAAACTGGTCACTCGTTGGTAAGCTTCCGGTTGAATATCACCAGAGATCACTACGGTCAGCGTTGGTAAATCTTGTTTAACTATGGCTTCTAAAACTTCATAGCCATCCATTACTGGCATATTTAAATCCAGTAACAATACATCCCCCTTCCCTGCTTTAATCGCGTCAATGCCTTCTTTACCATTGCTAGCAAAACTGATTTCAACTTCCCAGTCGTCAGGTAATGATTTGGCCACTTGTTTACGTGCCATATTTGAATCGTCACAAATGAGTAGTCGGGTCGACATTATTGAAGTGCTACCTCTAAAAGCTTGTGGGGTTAAAGTAATAATAACATTACCTTACGCTGAACACGTTATAAAATTTAGCCAAATCAAGCAACTATATAGTCAACTATCACTTGATAAAACCACGTATTTTAATGGAATTTTTACAACGACACAGGTAAGCTTTAATGATTAATACCCATTATGTTTTTAACTATATATGAAATTTTCAACATTACTATTAACAGCAACGCTAAATTTAACTTTAGTTAGCAGTGTATTAGCAAATTCTCTAGATCAATCATCTTTACCAGAAACTGACAACCTTGTGAAAGCAGGCGGTAAATTTGTCACGTTATTAGGTACTCAAATTAACGAAGGCGACACTGCGCCTAACTTTAAAGTGGTTAACGAGTCTTTTTCACCGGTTGAGCTAGCAGCATTTGCCAATAAAACCATTCTTATTTCGGTAGTACCAAGTTTAGATACCGGTGTTTGTTCGTTGCAAACCAAGCGTTTTAATGAAGAAGTGGCCAACCTACCTAAAGATGTTGTGATGCTGACCATTAGTAACGATTTACCCTTTGCCCAAAAACGTTTTTGTAAAGCCGAAAATATTGACCAGATCAAAGTGCTTTCCGATGCTGTTTGGCGCGACTTTGGCAGTAAATATGGGTTATTAATTAAAGATATGGGCTTATTAACCCGGGCAATTTTTATTATTGATGAGCAAGGTAAAGTTGCTTACAAGGAACTAGTGGCCAATATTTCTCAACATCCCGACTATGAAACAGCATTGGCAACGATAAAAGCGCTAAATATTTCAGAAGTCGACAGTGCCCCACAAGAAAATACTTCGTCGGAAAGTACTCAGAACTAGTAACAAACCAAAGTGCACCAAAGCACTACAGCTCAAACCATATTCACAATAGCTTTTAAACAGTAATTATTAGCGAAAGGTTATTAGTTAGAAGGTTATTTAGTAAGAGTTATTAGTAATCGACCGAGAAAAGGCCTATGGCCTTTTCTCTTTTTTAACCTTTAACTTTTAAGCTCGATACTTTTATTCTTTTTAGACTTTCTTAACTTTTTTAGCTTTTTCCCACTTGATGGTTATGCCCTATTAAGTTTTATAAATTTTATTAAAATCAATTTACTCGATCTTAATGCAACTCCAAAAAACTTAATCACCAACTCATTGATATATTTATAAAAATAAATTTTTTATCAAATTTTTTAAATTTTTCCCTTGAAAATATTTCCAGCCACCACATATCTAATTACGTAGTCGCCATAATGGGATTACATAACATTAACTGCCTGTTCATTTTGAAAGGCACGCTTAATAAAAAGCGCAGTTAACATGACTCGATTCGCGAATATCGGTTTCGAAAATCACTGCAATTAATTAAGCGTTACATATTGCTAACTAACTATAGGATATGAATTATGCGTACAACTACAGATTTCAGCCCACTTTATCGTTCTTTTATTGGTTTTGACCACTTAGCTGGTTTAATGGATAAAGCGGCTCGTTCAGAAAAACAATCAGCTTACCCTCCATACAATATTGAGCTTATCGCCGAAGATAAGTATCGCATTACCATGGCTGTTGCTGGTTTCTCTGAGCCAGAATTAGATATTGAGTCTAAAGAAAACCACTTAGTGATCACCGGCACTAAAGCCGTAGATGCCGATAAAGGCGACCGTAAATTCTTACACCAAGGCATTGCTGAGCGCAGCTTTGAACGTAAGTTCCAGTTAGGTGACCATGTTCGAGTAACTGAAGCCTTTATGGAAAATGGTTTATTACATATAGACCTAGTCAGAGAAATTCCAGAAGCATTAAAGCCACGAAAAATTGCCATTAACGGCCAAGGCTTACTGGAAGGTAAAGCCGAATAAGCTTTACTAAATACTTGTTTTCCCTTTTTGTTTCTTGCCCAGCTTCGCGCTGGGCTTTTTTACTATTCAGCTTAAAGCACCTGTTAGTTCCAGCTTAGGTTACTTTCAACATAACTACTTCTAGCTTAAGATACTTTCTGACAAACTTACTTCTAGCTTACGTTACTACACACTCAAAAAGTTGGCTTAGTTCATCGTATTAGCGGCTAACTTTGCTGCAGTTAACCGCTCTTTAAACACATCAAACATATCGGTATATGCTGTAAATCGACTGTTTTTATTGACCTTTGAGAAGTAAACTTCAGCACTATCAATATCATTTTGCGCTAGGGCTATTTGTGCCCGACGAAAGTTGATCATGTTTTGATCAATCTCACCTAACGCATAAAACTCTTCTGCTAAGGTAAAGTAAACCAGTGCCAAGTCAAACTTATCCACCATTTGATAAGCCCGCGCCAAATTAAATGTCGCGATTGCCGTTTGATTATCATTACCTAACTCTTTGGCCCAATCCAACGCCTTAATACGGTAATCAATATGTTCATCAAGCTTGCCAAGTTTTAAGGCAAAATGTCCCAAGTTCTCATACATTTCATGTCTAAACCAAGGCATATATCGATTTTGATATTTTTCGGCAAGCGGCTTTAACAACTCATATCCGCGCTGATCTTCACCTAGGTAATTAAGCACATTGGCGATTTGTACAATTAATAACGGATCAAAAGCACTGTCTTTCACCTCATCTAGTAAGGCAACAGCTTGTCGCATATATTGACGTGGATCTAACTCGTCTTGTTTACGAATTGATTTTGCATAGTAAATTAAGACATTAATTCTAAATTTCAGCGGGACTGTGTCATTTTCCACCCAAGGTCTTGTCGCCTGTGCTAATTCGGCATATTTATTTAGCTGAAACAACGCCTGAAACTGGTGCAACTTATATTGATACCAAATTCGACTTTGTTTTTGAGTCGCCGCTAAATAAGGCACAATATCAATCAAACATTGCTCAGGCTTAATTTGACATAATTGGTGAATATCTTGCTCTTCCGTAGCCGAAGCCGGCGCCATTGCTGCTAAAACGGCAATAGCAATGGTATTACGTATTGGATGCATAAGTTTTAATTTGTCAGCAGCAAACGTTTTAGCAAAGAACAGGGTTAGTTTTAACGTTTTCGGTAATGCGTACAACTATCCTCTCCTTCAACGAAACTACCACAACAACTAAAGCCTTAAGCGTGCAACAAAATAAAGTCTGCAATTTTAGGCTGAACATCTTCAGCATGACTAATAGGTGCCATGTGACCACCCTCAACCTGCTGATGACTAACCAAAGGTAAGTGTTGGATAAGTTTGTCAGCAAGAAAATGACTTAAATATGGGCTGTCCTTACCCGTCATTATAAAAGATGGTGATGAAATAGCTATCAAATCACCCAATGTATAGTGCTCAGAGATTAAGCCCTTAAAATCCAAAATTACTTTTTTCATATCTTTGGCCATTAACGCCTGAAGTTTTGGCGGTAAACTTTGATAAAAGCCAGGGCTATTCCAAAATTCCGTAAATATTTCTGCCGCTTTTGCCATATCATCAATATCACATAAACGAGCAAATTCTTCAGCTTCGGTATGCTCTTTTGTGCCTTTTTCTAATAAATGGAAAGCAACCGGCTCAAATAAGGTCATGCTAAGCACTTTTTGCGGACACTCCACCGCAAGTTTCAACGCTATAGCACCACCACAAGAGTGCCCGACTAAATGATAACTTTGCTCACCAATTGCCTGTTTAAGTGCTTCTTTTATTCTCGATGTTTCAACATCAAAACCATAATCTTGTGGCGAGCTGACTTCATCAGCTAAGCCATACCCTAATATATCAATATTGATACAAGTGAATTGTTGTTCAAGTTGTTTAACCAAGGGTAGCCACTGACGCGATGAACTTAATGAACTATGTAAAAATACAATGGCAGGCCCCGTACCTGATACATTTACGCCTTTTATCTTCATGGTTGATCTCCAACAATCTGACACCATGTCAAATACTTTATCTTTCATATTATGAAGTCGATTTCAGCATTTTCAATGATTATTTGCGACACCAAAGAGAATCAAATAAAAGTAAATATTTAGCTGACATTAAAAATTTGAATATGTTAAAAATGACTCATCTCATCGAAAAACGATAATAAAAAATTAGAGGTATCAATGAACTTAAATTTAACCGGAAAAAGTGCGCTAGTATGCGGCAGTAGCCAAGGTTTAGGCAAAGCCATTGCAGTTGAATTAGCGGCATTAGGCGCTAATATCACCTTGTTTTCTCGAAATGAACAAGCACTAAACGAAGTAAAAGCACTGTTAGATACCAGCCAAGGTCAAAAACACCAAGTGTTAGTCGCAGACTTTAGCCAAGCCGACGAAGTACACACGGTAATTACTGCCCATATTAATCAGCAAAATGGCTATGAAATTTTAATTAATAATACTGGCGGACCAGCACCAGGCCTTGCCAGCGATAGTGATGTTAGCCAATTTACCGCAGCATTTGAACAACATGTGGTGGTCAATCAGCACTTAATGCAAGCATTATTACCGCATATGAAAGCAACGGGATATGGCCGAATCATCAATGTTATTTCTACTTCGGTTAAACAACCCATTCCAGGCCTTGGTGTGTCTAATACCATTCGCGCAGCAGTGGCTAATTGGGCGAAAACCTTAGCATTTGAGCTAGGTCAATTTGGTATTACGGTAAACAATGTGTTGCCGGGTGCAACATCAACCGCTCGATTAGATGCCATTGTTGCCGGAAAAGCTGAAAAAATGGGGCTTAGCACGGAACAAGTAGTTGAACATGAAAAAGCACAAATTCCAATGCGTCGATTTGCCAAACCAGAAGAGTTCGCCGCCGCTACAGCATTTTTAGCGTCTCCTGCCGCAGGTTATATCACTGGCATTAATTTACCAGTTGATGGTGGCCGAACCTTAAGCTTGTAACTGCATAAGGCCTTAATTTGTGGATATATTAGCAAACTTTATCGGTGGGCAATTTTGCAAGCCGATTAGCCAAACTTACTTAGATAATGTTGCACCAGCAACTGGTGAAGTCTACGGCAAGATACCTGACAGTGACATCGGTGACGTTGAAGCAGCAGTTATCGCTGCCGAAAAAGCATTGCCACAGTGGCGCGCCATGCCAATTGAAGAGCGAGCACAGCTATTATTTGAGTTCGCACAAGCCATAGAGCAGCACTTGCCAGCACTTGCCTTAGCAGAATCAATTGATAACGGTAAACCATTGTCGCTAGCAACTACGGTAGATATTCCGCGCGCCGCCAGCAACTTTAAATTTTTTGCCCATGCCAGTAGCCAATTCGCCAGCGAATCCCACGCCATGGCTGAACAAGCAATTAATTACACCTTAAGGCAACCGGTTGGCATTGTCGGTTGTATCTCACCGTGGAATTTACCGCTTTATTTATTTACTTGGAAAATCGCGCCAGCACTGGCTGCAGGCAACTGTGTTATTGCAAAGCCTTCAGAAGTGACGCCCAAAACCGCAGCCATGCTTGGGGAAATCTGCCAACAAGTCGGCTTGCCTGCTGGCGTATTAAATATTGTTCATGGCTTAGGGCAAAAAGCCGGTCATGCAATTTGTAATCACCCCAAGATAAAGGCGATATCATTTACTGGCGGCACTAATACCGGCAAGTTAATTGCGCAAGATGTTGCCCCGACATTTAAAAAGTTATCACTGGAATTAGGTGGTAAAAATCCGGCACTGGTTTTTGCTGATTGTGATCTGGAAACTACCGTTCAGCAATTGGTCAGAGCCTCTTTTGCTAATCAGGGACAAATTTGTTTATGTGCCTCGCGTATCTATATCGAAAGCAGTGTTTACCAGCGCTTTAAGCAATTATTTGTCGAACACGTCAAACAGCTAGTCGTTGGCGATCCGCTCGCTAGCTCAACCAATATTGGCGCTATCGTATCAAAAGCTCATTATGAAAAAGTACTCGCTTATATTGATCTAGCAAAAGCAGAAGGTGCATCAATACTAATCGGCGGCAAACCGGTTCATTTAACCGACGAGCATCAACACGGCTATTTTATTGCGCCTACGGTAGTAGAAGGTTTAACTAACACCACACGTTGCAACCAAGAAGAAATTTTTGGTCCTATTGTTAGCATTCAACCGTTTACTGATGAAGCACAAGCTTTACGTTTGGCCAATGATAACCAATACGGCTTAGCCTCAACCGTTTGGACCAGCAATTTAAATCGTGCCCATCGCCTAGCTGAGCAAATAAATACTGGCATTGTTTGGGTAAATTGTTGGCTACATCGAGACTTACGTACGCCATTTGGCGGCATGAATCAATCTGGCGTTGGTCGTGAAGGTGGTTTAGAGGCCATGCGCTTCTTTACTGAGCCGAAAAATGTCTGTATAAAATATAACTAAGGCAACTCGCTTATACATTTGCAGCTCAAATAAGAATAAAAATATGAGTCTAACTTGCTATAAATTTAAATCTTCAGGTGCCATTTTTGCTAGCCAACAGGGCTGCAAATGGCTATTGATATAACCCTCCTCTTTTTTGTTAGGTAATCTTTATCTTAGGTGACCTCTTACCTTAAGTAATCTTTTACCTTGCGCAATTTGCCTGGCGGTAGCTTAGGTACTTTTCTATAAGTTCGCCGCTTCGCAAGTTAATTACCAGCTATTATTTAATTAATTCCAAATCATTGTTAGACAGCAGATGTCTGCAAAAAATCAAGCTAGTTGCATACTTCTACATCAGCAATTAGCACAATAAACAACAGGTTAAATAAAATGTCAGTGACAACAAATCATAATGCTATTAGCACCAACAAAGCGCCAAAACCAGTTGGTCTTTACCCACATGCTAGAAAAGTCGGTAATCTTTTATTTTTATCCGGCGTTGGCCCGCGACAAGCGGGAACATCAGAAATACCAGGCGTCGAGCTTAGTGATGACGGCACTATAGTTAGTTACGATATTGCCACGCAATGTCGCAGTGTTTTTGACAATGTAAAAACCATTTTAGAAGCCTCGGGCGCCAGTTGGTTAGACTTAGTTGATGTCACTGTGTTCCTCACCAATATGGATGATGACTTTGCTACCTATAACCAAATTTATGCCGAGTATTTTGCCGATAATCAACCATGCAGAACAACGGTAGAAATTAATAAATTACCGACACCGATTGCCATTGAATTAAAGTGCATTGCTGCCCTAACTGAACAATCGTAGGAGTTATTATGTCTTTTACTATGCCGTTCAATTTAAACCAGTGGATAGATGATCATCGAGCGTTATTAAAGCCACCTGTATGTAATAAACAAGTGTTCGAGCAGGATGATTTTATTGTAATGATTGTCGGGGGTCCAAATAACCGCACCGATTATCACTACAATGAAACTCCCGAATTGTTTTATCAACTTGAAGGTCAAATGACGCTAAAAGTCGTTGAAGATGGTGAGTTTAAAGAGATTGCCATTGGTGCTGGCGAAATATTTTTATTGCCGCCCAAAGTGCTGCACTCGCCGCAGCGAACCGCAGGCAGCATTGGCATGGTGGTCGAGCAAAAACGTGCGCCAAACCAGTTAGATGCGCTGCAATGGTTCTGTGAAAATTGCCAACAGCCACTTTATCGCGAGTCATTTGCGCTAGCCAATATCGAACAAGATTTACCAACAGTATTCAAAAACTTTTATCAAACGCCAGAAAATTGCACTTGCCAGCATTGCGGCACGGTGGCTAAACGTTAATTGAAGGAAAACGTATATATGTTGGTAAATATTACCTTGGCCGATAACACCTACACAGTAAATACCGCGTTTGGCTTTAACGCGGCAATTTCGCTCGATTTTAATCAAACACAGCCTAATCATTTTTCGGCAGAAATCGCTAAAAGCACGCCAATGCAAGCCGGTGGATTTATTGGTGATACTAAACAAGGCGGCAGCTGTAATGTTAATGAGTTAAGTTTTAATCCCCATTGCAACGGCACGCATACCGAGACCATTCGTCATATTTGTCATGATGACTCGCCATTGTCATTAGCTATAGCTGATATTAGTCTGCCACCGCTAATGCCTTGTGTTTTATTATCAGTGACGCCAGTGTCTGCTGCGCAAACAGATGAAAGCTATACGCCAGCACTTAACACAGATGATCGGCTAATAACCCGCGCTCAATTGGCCAAGGTGCTAGATAACTACTCACTTGATGAGCTGCAAGCCTTAGCAGTGAGAACGCTACCTAATGACGATCAAAAACTCAGTGCACACTATAACGAGCAGCATCAGCCTGCGTTTTTTACCCGTGAAGCCATGCTGTATTTGAATGAGCGCGGTATTGAACATTTAATTGTCGATATTCCGTCAATTGATCGCTTACATGATGACGGTCTATTAACTAACCACCACTTATTTTGGCAAGTTGCAGAAGGAATGCACCAAGCGCTGAGCAATAGTTTAATTAACAAAACCATTACTGAACTGGCCTACTTTAACACGGATATTGACGATGGCTTTTACTTTATTAATTTACAAACTCCAGCATTTGCTAATGATGCAGCGCCGAGTAGACCGGTGCTGTACCCTGCAACATTGCTTGATAACACTTAAATGCACAGCAGATTATTTCTTTAGTTTTAAATGAATAAAAGCATTAAAGCTAATAACTGACATAAGAACTAACATAAGAACTAACATAAGAACTAACATAAGAACTAACATAAAAATAATGAGAACAAAGATGTTAACTGATACTTCGCTAGCATATGCCCAACAACTAGATAGCCAAGATCCTTTGGCGCATATGCGTCAACATTTCGCACTGCCAAAACAAGTGAGCGGCGAGCCTGAATATTACTTCACCGGCAATTCTTTAGGGCTTCAACCTATATTAGCCAAAGAAGCCGTTATGGAATTACTCGATGCTTGGGGTGAGTACGGGGTAAAAGGCCATTTTGAAGGGGATTATCCGTGGATGCCCTATCACGAATTTGTCACTGATTTTGCCGCACAAATAGTTGGCGCTAAGCCAGAAGAAGTGGTGATGATGAATTCACTCACGGTGAATTTGCATTTAATGATGGTGAGCTTTTTTAAACCCGAAGGTAAACGTCGAAAAATTTTAATTGAAGATCATGCCTTTCCCTCTGATCACTACGCGGTGGAATCACAGCTGAAACATCATCAACTCTCACCAAAAGATGATTTAATTTTATGGCAACCGCGCGCAGGTGAAGAGTTATTAGACCATGACGATTTATACCAACTCATTGAACAGCACGGTGATGAAATTTCACTAATACTGTTACCTGGCGTGCAATATTACACTGGCCAAGTACTGGATATGAAAACCATTACTGAAAAAGCCCATGCCAAAGGCATTTTAGTTGGGTTTGATTTAGCTCATGCTGCCGGCAATATCGAACTGGCATTACATGACTGGCAAGTCGATTTTGCCTGCTGGTGTAGTTATAAATACCTTAATAGCGGCGCAGGTTCGGTTGCAGGTTGCTTTGTTCATCAACAACATGCCACTAATACTGAACTCAATCGTTTTGCTGGCTGGTGGGGACATGATAAAACTACGCGCTTTAAAATGGCCAATGAATTTCACCCGATCCCAACCGCCGAAGGCTGGCAACTATCAAACCCGCCAGTTTTAAGTTTAGCCGCAGTGCGCGGCGCTTATGAAACCGTGATACTAGCTGGCGGCATGGCTAAGCTAAGAGCAAAATCAATTCAACTTTCTCAGTATTTACGAGCATTGTTAGCTATAGAACTTGGCGATAAAGTTCGGGTAATTACCCCTGAAGCCCAAGAGCAATCAGGTTGTCAGCTTTCAATTATGGTTAATGTCGACGGTATAGATGGCAAAAGCCTGTTTAATACCATTGAAAGTAAAGGTGTAACTACTGATTGGCGCGAGCCCAATGTTATTCGAGTCGCGCCAGTACCGCTTTATAACAGCTTTGAAGACTGCTATCACTTTGTTCGTATTTTAAAGGATTCACTGTAATGAGCATGGTTAATAGTAAAAATGAAAGTAATCCTAATCAACAAAGCCTTACGCTAATTGGTGGTGGCTTAGTTGGCTCATTACTCGCAATTGTCCTAGCGAATAAAGGTTATAAAGTCGAGGTTTATGAATCACGCAGCGATATGCGAACCACCGATATTTCCGCTGGCCGGTCAATTAATTTAGCGCTAGCCAATCGTGGCATAAAGCCATTAGCAGAGCTTGGTTTAATGGATGAGTTAAACGAATTGCTGATCCCAATGAAAGGTCGGATGGTGCACATAGACGGAGAACCATCAAACTTTCAAGCCTATGGTCAAGGACAAGACGATGTCATTTATTCGGTTTCCCGCGGCCAATTAAATAGCTTTTTAATGGATAAAGCCGAAGCTACCGGTAACGTTACTTTCTATTTCGAACATCGTGTTACCGCTATCGATTTTAAGCGCCAGCAATTTACCGTCAATTACCAAGGGCAAGAACAACAGCTAAGCTTTACTCGATTACTCGGAGCTGATGGCGCTAACTCGCCTTTACGCCAAGCTATTTTAGCTCAAGGCGCGCAGCAAGATAGCGAAGCCGTGCTCGATCATAGCTATAAAGAATTAAGCATATTGCCAGACAGTAATGGCCAATTTAAGCTGGATAAACATGCATTGCATATTTGGCCGCGCGGTGAATTTATGATGATTGCCCTGCCTAATTTAGATGGTAGCTTTACCGTAACCTTGTTTATGCCCAATAACGGCTTTACTAGTTTCGCCAGCGTTAATTCTGACAATGAAATTGCTCATTTCTTTGAGGCTCATTTTGCTGAAATCGCCCCTGAACTTGATAATTTAATCACAAGCTTTAAACAAAACCCGACCGGTAAACTTGCCACCATTAAATGTGCTCCATGGCATTACCAAGACCAAGCGTTAATTATCGGTGATGCTGCTCATGCCATTGTTCCGTTTCACGGTCAGGGCATGAATTGTGGGTTTGAAGATTGTGATGCCATTGCTCAATTATTTCCTGAGGCGAAAGCTAGCGCGCAATTTAGTAAGAGTGACTGGCAAGCGGTATTTGCCAAAGTCGAACAACAGCGCAAAGTCAATGCCGATGCCATTGCTGATATGGCGCTAGAAAACTACATTGAAATGCGTGATAGCGTTAGGCAGCATGAGTTTTTATTGCAGAAACAATTCACCTTTCAAATTCAGCAGTGGTTTCCTAACCGCTTTACCCCGCGTTATGGCATGGTGATGTTTGAGCACAGGCCTTACAGCGAAGCTTATGCCTTAGGGAAAAAACATAAACAATTGTTGGCGGAATTATCTGATCGTTATAGTTGCGCGAGTCAGCTCAATCAAGACGAAGTGAAATTACTGCTAGATAAGTACCAACTTTAAGCATTGAACAAATGCTTTCTTTAATATCTTCTTGTTAATGTTTCTTAGTAACAGCCCCTAATAAGGCAGCCGAAACAATAGTTCATCAATAGCAGGTCGCCATTGAAAATCCGCCAATTTAATGCGGTTACCAATGACCACGACCTGCTCTTGCTGTAGGTGCGATTTTTGCTGCTCAAAGCTGTCACTACCAACAGCAAAAGAAATTTTTCCCGCGGAATTAATCACCCGATACCAAGGCACCAGTTGACCATCTACGCCCTCATCTGGCACATAACCTAAGCACTTACCTACTAAGCGTGCTCTGCCCGGTAACCCCGCCAGATCAGCTACTTGCCCGTAACAAGCAACTTTTCCAAATGGTATTTCTTGTACGGTGCGCCAAATTTTTAAATAATTTTCGTTTACCATTTGCTAGTTTTAGCTAGTAATTAGCTACCAAGGTAAGACTTCGCCATTTGAGTGACGAAACTCACCCGATTGTTCTAATGTCAAATGCTCAATCAAACCAAGTAGTCGACTTGCTGCTTCTGCTGCTGAAATATCACCACGTCCACCCACCATATCGGTTTGCACATAGCCTGGGTGGTAAATACCAACTGCAATATTTCTTGGCGCCAAATCAATACTGAGTGAAACTGATGCCGCATTAAGCGCGGCTTTTGACATCCGATAACCAAAGCGACCGCCAGAGCCATTGTCAGCAATTGATCCCATACGAGAGGTGATCATGGCGATTTTACTGCCACTAATTAATTGCGAGTCAAGCGCATGCACAACACGAAGTGGCGCTAAAGCATTGACTTCAAACTGCTCGCGTATGCTCGCCAAATTAAAATCATTTAAATTTTCATCGCGTAAAATACCAGCGTTACAAACTAAGCAATCAATAGCAATACCAGCCAACTCCGCTTTCATCTTGTTAAGGCCAGCTTCATCGGTGACATCTACACCGGTAATTTCTGTTAAGGCAGATGACGATTGTTCAGCAAGTGCTGATAGTGCCTCAGAGCTTTTACGGCACACGGCATATACCTTGTTTCCTGCCTTTACTAACTGTACGGCCATCGCTAGTCCAATGCCTCGGTTAGCACCGGTAATGACAATATTTTTTGACATAAGCTTAAATTTCCCTTAAAAAACGAGCTAACAATTAATCACTAATACTCGGCTTCTGGTAACGAATAGTTTATTTTTATTTGCCTTCGCTGTGTAGCTATTGCATCAAATGCTTGCTGGTATTGCTGCACAATACTGTCTGATGTACCTAAGCTAAAGGCGATATAATTTCCGACTTTATTTACTTGCCAAACAATCTGATAATCATCTTCATTAACGCCGAATGTTTGGCTTAAATATTTAAAACCATGAATAGTAACAACCATCATATCCACACGATCTGCGGTTAACATTTTATGGGCTTGTACTAAATTAGACACCTTAGACATATTAAACTCAGGAAAACCAACCTGCAGCAACGACACTTCTGAAATATCACCACGTACGGCGGCAATTCGATGTGAAAATATCTCACCTAAGTTATTAAATTGATATTGCTTACTTTTCTTCGCTATTAACACATGTGTTGAATAAAATACTGGCCCTACCCACTTAAACAGTTCTTCTCGCGCAGTTGTTCTAGACATGGTAAACAACGCCACATTGTCATTGGTTAATGCAAATCGATAGCCTCGGCTCCATGGCACCATTGAAATTTCTTGCTCTTGTATGCCCATTTCACGCCACATGGCTTTCAATGTATCAACCGTCACCCCCACCAATTTACCATCTGCGATATAGTTTGCTGGCGGGTACATCTCTGTATAAAACGTCACTTTGTTATCAAGTAATTGGCGGTCTATAGTGTCTGCATAGCTAACGCATGCAATACTTAAGCTGGCAATGATTGACCATGCTGCTTTCAGTGTTATTCGACACATGTTAACAATGATTTTCATCTAACTTTCACCATACAATATTGACCAATTTCTATCGCCTCTCTCGCCTTTCAACTTTTCATCATTACAATTGATAGTTAGAGTAATCTTACCCTGCGACAACATTTACTACGTTTAGTATAAATGGTTACAAGGCATTTTGACGGAAAGTATTAAAAGCTGCTTCTACGACAATCGCGTGTCGCTTTGCGAGTCTTGCGTGATCTTTATCGTAACCACCACCAATAACGGTAGCCACAGGCACGCCACGCTGGACACAAATACTAATGACGTTAACATCTCGCTGATAAATTCCCTGCCAGCTGATGTCTAGTCGCCCAAGAACATCTTGTTGCCAAACATCAACGCCAGCGTCATAAAGCACAATATCAGGTTTAAATTGATTAAGTAGCCCAGTTAATGTTGTCATTACTTTGTCGATATAAGGTTGATCTGATAAACCGATGTCTAAGCCGATATCCAGATCACTATCGCTTTTTCTAAACGGAAAGTTTTTCTCGCAATGAATTGAACAAGTAAATATATTAGCATCCTTAGCTAGAATGGCCGCGGTGCCATCACCTTGATGAACGTCTAAATCAAAAATCAGCACTTTATCAACACGGCCTTCAGCAATTAAGGATTTAGCCGCATACGCTAAATCATTGACCATGCAAAATCCTGAGCCAAAATCATAATGCGCATGATGGGTACCACCAGCTAAGTGACAAGCTATACCTTTTTGCAAGGCAATTCGAGCGGCAAGCAAAGTACCATTAGGGGCAGTTAATGTGCGATCAATTAGACCTTGGCTCCAAGGTAGGCCAATACGGCGCCACGCTTTATTATCTAAGCAGTTATTAACCATAGCGCTGAGATAATGAATATCGTGAACAATGGATAAATCTTCAATGCTCGCGCGTTTAGGTTTAACTACATTAGCTTTAATCAAACCACTTTGTTTTAAATAGTTGTGCAAACGCACAAACTTGGACATCACAAAGCGGTGATCTTCAGGAAACGGGCACGAATAATTGTCGTGATAAACCAGAGGTAACAAAAACTACTCCGCTTATTTCGACAAGGTTAGTGCGTATGCGCGTGCTTTTTCCAGATCTTCGGGGGTGTCAACACCCTCAACATCGGTGCGATGTTGAGCAACAGCAACGTGAATTTTTTCACCTTGCCATAACACGCGTAATTGCTCTAACGATTCTATCTTCTCAATGTCACTCGCTGGCCACGCTACATAATCTAAGATAAAGCCAGCACGGTAGGCGTAAATGCCAATATGACGTTTATAAAAATCACCAATTTCACTAATGTCAGTAACACTTTGTTGATTTAAGAATTTATCACGATCATAAGGAATGGTTGCGCGGCTAAAATACATCGCATAACCCAGTTTATCGGTAAGCACTTTAACTACATTCGGGTTAAATGCTTCTTCTACATCATGAATATCAACCGCTAATGTTGCCATACGCGCCATATTTGATTGAGCAAGCTGTTGTTGAGCAAGGTTGTCGGCAACCTGCGCAATATTTTCTGCTGGAATAAATGGCTCATCCCCTTGGACATTGACAATAATTTGCTCTGGGGAGAATTGATATTTTTCAACGACTTCAGCCAAACGTTCAGTACCCGACTGATGATCAGCTCGGGTGCGGCAGACTTCACCGCCAAAACGTTCAACTGCTTCTGCTACCAGGTCATTATCGGTGGCCACTATCACTTGGCTAGCACCACTCGCTTGTGCTTTTTCAAATACCCATTGGATCATCGGCTTACCATTAATACCGGCCAACACTTTGCCCGGTAAACGCGACGATTGATATCGTGCAGGAATGACAACAACAAAAGACATATGATTTCTCTTTATTTTTCTTTACTGTTCAGCATCAACAATACGTCTGGCTTCATTTTCAAGCAACACAGGAATATCGTTTTCAATTGGATACGCTAAACGATCAAATTTGCAAATTAGCTCATTATGCTCTTTATCCAAGACCAATTTTCCCTTACATGATGGACAGGCAAGAATGTCCATTAGTTTTATATCAAATGCCATAATATCTCTTTAAGTCTGTTAATTATTTGAATGTTCAATAACCTGCATTAGCAGTTTCTTTAACGCGTCGGTTGATTGTTGATCAAACTCAGCATTGACCGCCAAATACCACCAATGACCTTGAGCAAAGCCCTGACATTTAATCGCGTCTTTTTCGGTCATCAACAAAGGAACTTCACTGGTAAACTGCTGAAAGTCCTGCGCTGAAAACTGGTGATGATCGGCAAAATCTAAAGCTATTTCGCAGTCAATACTACACTGCTTTAAGGTGTTAAAAAAGCGTGCTGGATCGCCTATTGCCGCCACCGCATTCACTTTCGGGTATTGACTGGCAAAATCTTCAACACTGCACTGCTCACCGGTTTTAAGATTGATAAATGTTTGAGGGGCTAATGTCATATTCAGCTGATTAGCCGTAATTTGTTGACTACCACCATTAACAATCACCAAATCAGCAGTTGATAGCCGCCATTTACCTTCACGCAGCGGTCCAGCCGGCAACAATAAACCATTGCCAAATAACCTTTTACCATCAACGACAATCAGCTCCTTGCTGCGACGCAATTTATAATGCTGCAAGCCATCATCGGCTAAAATCAATTGGCAACCTTGCTGCTTTAATAAGTCAATTGACGCTAATCGGTTAGCACCAACCGCCACTGGTATTTGGCAGCGCTGATAAATCATCGTCGGCTCATCACCCGCTTGAATTGGCGTGCTATTGTCAGTGACTAAATAAGGCGTAGTAGGTGGCGTGCCGCCATAACCGCGGCTGACCACACCAACGCTAATACCAAGCTGCTGACATAACTCTATTAAATATATAGTTAGCGGAGTTTTACCATTACCACCTATGCCAATATTACCGACAACAATCACGGGTAGACTTGGTTCAAAACTAGATAATATCCCCAGTCGATACAGTAGTCGCCTAAACCCGCTAAGCACAGCAAAGATTAGCATTAACGGCAATAATAGCGGCACCAGAAGCCATTTTGATGGGTGCTGATGAAACCAGACTCGCTCAATCAGCTTCATATTTTATTAACCAACACTTTTACTGACCAACATTTTTACTGACCAACATTTTTACTGACCAAACTGGAAGTTGTGCAATTGCGCATATGCGCCACCCGCATCAATTAACGCCTGATGTGAGCCTTGTTCAATAACTTTACCATCATCTAACACTAATATTTTATCGGCATTTTCAATAGTCGACAGTCGATGGGCAATGACAATGCATGTACGATTTTGCTGTAGTACAGTCAATGCGTCTTGAATATGACGCTCTGATTCAGTATCTAAAGCACTAGTCGCTTCATCTAAAATTAAAAATGGCGCATCACATAATAAGGCTCTGGCTATTGCCACCCTTTGACGTTGGCCACCAGAAAGCGCGGAGCCATTTTCACCAACGTTAGTATCTAAACCGTCGGTAAACTTATCAGCAAATTCTAAAACATGAGCTTTACGCGCCGCTTCAATAATTTGCTCGCGCGTGGCATCGGGTTTGCCATAGGCAATATTATTGGCAATGGTATCGTTAAACAGCACCACTTGTTGCGATACATAAGCGAACTGCTTACGAATATCTGCTAAGCGGTAATCATCAATGTTAACACCATCTATAGTCACCTCACCTTTTGAGGCTTTATAAAACCTCAGTAGCAATGAAATGGTGGTAGATTTACCACTACCAGAGCGGCCAACCAGTGCCACTGTTTCGCCGGGCTCAGCGGTAAAATTTAAATTAGATAACGCTGGTTTTTCTTCATCGCCGCTCTTTCCTGCTTCGCCTTGTTTTTCAGCATCACCATAATAGAAGTCAACATGATTAAACGCTAAGCGCCCAGCTGATTTTTCGATAGCGATAGTGCCTGTATCTTGTTCAATGTCTTGATCAAGTGCAGCAAATATACTTTGACATGCTGCCATACCACGCTGAAATTCACTGTTAACCGTTGTTAATAATTTAAGAGGTCTTAACAACATCGACATACAGAAAATCACGGTAGTAAACGTACCCGGCGTTAGTGACGCTTTCATGGTGTCTAAGTTGGCCACATAAAGCACAAACGCTAAGGCAAAAGACGCAATAATTTGAATAATCGGCACACTTCCCGATTTGGTTGCTACCATTTTCATCCGTTGATGACGATTACGTTTATTAATTGCTGAAAAGCGCTCGCTCTCACGCTGTTGACCGCCAAAGGTCAACACCACTTTATGACCGTTAAATGTTTGCTCGGCGGCGCTGGTGACTTCACCCATAGTATTTTGAATGCTTTTACTGACCTTACGAAAGCGCTTAGACACGTAATTAACAATAATGGCGATAACCGGCGTTAGAATTAAGAAAATCGAAGACAACTGCCAGCTGTGATAAAACATCACAATCAATAAACCAATGACAAAAGCACCTTGCTGTACCAAGGTTAATAGCGCTTTACTAGTCGCTTGCAGTACTTGTTCCGTATCAAAGGTTAATTTAGAAATGAGCTTGCCGGTAGATTCCTGATCATGAAACATCACTGGCATTGCCATAATATGGTCAAATAATTGCTGACGTAAGTCTGTTACGACATTGTGTCCAAGCCACGCTAAACAATAGTTCCCGATAAAATGGCAACTACCGCGCAACATAAACATCACCACAACAAACAAGGGCGCCCACTTCATAAACGTAGGATCTTTGCCGGTTAGACCATCGTCAATTAACGGTTGTAACTGAGAAAAAACAAAGCTATCAATAGCGGCATAGCCTAACATACCAATAATGGCTGCTATTAAACCCGCCTTATATGGCTTGGCATACACCATTAATCGCTTAAATGATTGCCATGTTGACGGGGTGGAATTAGACATAAAAACACTCTACTTTTCGTAATCGCCATATTCTATCGTTAATTGGCGCACCAACCAACCGCTAAAAACGGGTTAATTTGCAAACCAGTATGGCAAGAGATCATTTCGATAAGTGACGATATTCCAAGTATTTGGCGCAATATTCACTGTAATCATGCCTTGCGCTGCAGTGGAAAAATGCTGCACGCCAAGCGCTTGAAAACGGGCGACAACATCTGCCGCAGGCATTCGCCAACGATTATAAAAACCACTGCTAAATATAACCGCCTTAGGCTGTAATGCCCGAATAAACGCCCTGCTAGAGGAAGATTTTGAACCATGATGTGGAGCGATTAAAACGTCGGCCTTAAGCTCGGGATACAGCGCTAATAATTGTCGCTCGACTTTAGTAGTGATATCACCGGTTAACAATAGCTTAGTTTTACCATCGTCAATGAGCAAAACACATGATTCATCATTTTTATCGCCCACTTTAGTTAATGGCCAAAGCACTTTTATCTTAAGCTGGTGCCAGATTATTTGTTTACCGGCAGTACAACTCCGGTAAGGCGACTGGCGATCTTCTTGCTCCGGCTCCATCGTCGTTAATTTCAACAAAGAACCATCAATAGGCTGATTATAAAAAACTTGTGGCTTAGCATTATGTGAATTAGCGTCATATGCTAACACTTGTTTTAACCCACCAGCATGATCTTGATCATTATGACTAATCACCACATACTCAAGCTGGATGTCTTTTGCAGCCACAAAGGGTAAAATCACTTGTTCAGCCATACTCCAACCTGATGGGTAAGCTTGCCCGGTGTCATAAAGTAGCGCACTTTGTTGTTGCTCAATAATCACAGACAGGCCTTGCCCAACATCTAAAACGTTGACTTGCCAATGACCCGTCCTATCCACAAATAAAGGCTTTGCTACTACCGTAAAAATTATTGTATAAACTAGCGATAGCAGACCCGTTACCACATTAATTTTTGACAGCTTAATCAGCATAAAAATAATCACCATGAGTAGTAAAGTAGCAGCAATTAGCCAATTGCTTTGCTGGGCAGAAACATGCAGCGCGCCACTATTAAAACTTGCTAACCAAGTTAAATAATTAACTAAATAATCTAGCACGGTATTAAGTAAGGAAAAGAGTTGTTGCGCTGCTGGAATATGGACAAATGTAGCCAGCAAGCTAACGAACAGTAGCGGCATAATAATCAAACTGGCAACGGGCACGGCAATAAAATTAGCCGCTATCGATACCGTTGATATTTGCTGAAAAATGATTGCATTTAACGGCAATAAAAATATTGATAACCCACACTGAATAATCACCAATATCCAGAGCGCTTTTCGCCAGCCATGTTGGCCGCTAAGCAAAGAATTAAATCGCCACAACAATAAAAATATTATGGCAACAGCGCCATAAGATAACCAAAAACTGGTACTGTAAAGACTTGCAGGTAAAAGCAAAACCGTGATCGCCATTGCCCAAACTATTAGTTTCGTTGGTGAAAGCTTTAATGCAAGGCAATGACTGACACAGAATGTCGTAAAGAAGATTAACGCGCGTATAGTTGGAATGGCAAAGCCTGCCAAATAGCTATAACCAGCACTGACGATTAAAGCAATTGCCAAAGCAAGGTAAACGACATTACAACGCGATAGCGATAGTTGCCAATTCCTGCTTAATGAAGTCAATGGTAGCAATCGAAAAAGTGACAAACTGCCAATGAAGCTAAAAGAAACCACCAAACCAATATGCAGTCCAGATATTGCCACCAAATGCTGAGTGCCAGTTTGCTGTAATAGCGACCAGGTTTGGTTAGAAAACAAACTTCTATCACCAAAGCTTAATGCGACCAGCAGCGCTTGATGTTCGAACGGTTGAGTAGTATTTTTTACCCGCTGATAAAAGCGGTCTCGAATATTCGGCGACGATGCTAATAAGGTTATTGCTTTCGTGGTTTGCACATAACCTGTGGCATGAATGCCTTCACTTCGCAGCCAACGCTGATAGCTGAAGCTTCCTAAATTGGCTAAGCCATGAGCTGGTTTTAGTTTTATCCATGCACTAAATTTATCACCATTACGTAGTTGTCGTTCCGCTTGCTGCCAATTGAGCTTGATGGTTATTTTACGCTTTAATTTGGTTTTATCTAATTGCTCTAGGAAAGCCGTAAATCGCCAGCCCAAGTCAGTTTCCACTGGCAGATCAACAATAGTAAATACCGCTTGGTGTGGCTGATAAAAGTAGTTTGATGAAGTAAGTTGGTTATCTTGCCAAATCGAATTATAACTAGCTCCATGGAAAAACATCCACAAAAAGCCTAATATTGTACTAAGCAAAAGACGATGGCGTTGACAAGCTAGCCAATAAATTACGGCAATTATCAACAAACATTCATAAAAAATCACTGGCACACTAGGGGCTAAAAATGACAAAATAGCACCTAAGATAAAGCCGAGTAGCCACCATTCCATAGTGGTTCCTTAAATAATCCTTTAGTTGTAGTACCTTATGCCAAAAAAAGTCATTCGCAGACTGTTACCTGATCACAATACGATCAAATCAAATAAGCACTTGCAAATATTTGGCGAGCTGTTGCACAACGCGAATTTGTGGCATTTAAACCGTCGTAGTGTGGCAAAAGCTTTTGCCGTTGGTTTGTTTTTTGCCTTTATCCCTGTGCCATTTCAAATGATTTTGGCAGCAGGTACTGCCATTATAGTACATTCAAATTTACCCCTTTCTATTGCCTTAGTTTGGATCACCAATCCATTAACCATGCCCGCGATATTTTATGCCTGCTATATTGCTGGAACATGGGTGATTGGCGCTAAAGAGCAAGCTTTCGCCTTTGAAGCCTCATGGCAATGGGTGGTTGATAGTTTACAAACCATAGGGCCTGCGTTCCTTATTGGCTGTGGTGTTTTAGCGATAATATTCGCTATCATTGGCTACTTTGGAATACAATTGCTGTGGCGCTTTTCTGTTGCTCGTGAATGGCAAAAACGAGCGATACGCAATACAAAATAACTTAAAAAGCTTGGTAATAATTTAAGCTTTTAAATGAGCGCTTTCCTTTGTCTAACAAGGCCGCCAATCGCATTAACTTATGCTCAAAAGCTGCTCTATTCTATACTTATTGTTCTAAGCTATGCTGTTCTTATCGACTATCTTCTAAACCACTCTCTTCTAAACCACTCTCTTATAAATTACTCCACGTCTCAGTTTGCAGCATTTAACTAACACTAGAGATATGTAAGAAAGAGGCAAAAAGAAAGGCTAGCGAAATCCTCAGAGGCGATAAAAAAGTATGAATATCGCCAATTACTTCGCATTTAAATCTGCAATTAATTCAGTAAGTAAATCAGCCAGCATTTCACTTAAAGCTTCTAGCGCTTGACGATACTTTAGGCTTTGTTAAAAGCACAGCCATAAAAAAACGCTCGGTAATATTTATTACCGAGCGTTTTAATAAAGACTAATGCTTGGTCTTAATTAATAAGCGTTAGATGCTTCAACTTGTTTACGTTGAGTGATCTTAGCATTAGCTTTTAATGCATTAACATAGCTTTGATATGTTGCCTGCGCTAACTGATTAGTTTTTTGTTCAGCAAGCGTTGGGTTCTCCGTTGCTTCACCTGCTTTGACGGCAGTTACTTGAACCACAGCTAAATCACCATTAGCTAAAGTAGCCGATGATGCTGAAACACCGCCTTCAACAGGGTGTGGTAAAACAAACGCTTTGCGAACTATAGCACTATCAATTGTACCACCAAATCGAGCAACATCAGCTTGCTGAGTAAATGTGCTGTTTACCGCTTCAAGATCTGTATCGATTGATTCTCCGGCCGCTAACTTAGCAACGAGCTCCTCAACCACTGTTTGCGCTTTTTCTGTTGCTTTCTGGTTAGTTAAACGCTCAGCAATTTGAGGCTCTACTTCAGATAGTGGCTTAACACTAGCAGCTTGGTGCTCACGCAAGCGAACAACCATTACTAACGAATCGTTAACTTCAATTAAGTCTGAGTTCATGTGCTCTTGCAAGACAATATCAGAAAAAGCTGCATCAATTAGGTTTGGCGCATCAAATGGTGCAGGATTACCTAATCGAGAAACCCATTCTGATGTTTTAACTTCACCATTAATTACGGCAGCAGCGTCGTCTAAACTATCTGGAAATTCAAAACTAACGCGTGCCAGTTCTTGTTGTAATTCAAAGAATTTATTTTGCGCCTTATCATTGCTTACTCGTGCAATTAACTCTTCTTTAACCTCGGCAAATGGCTTAACTTGCTTAGGCGTGAACTCAGTTAATTTAATGATATGGAAACCAAATGAAGACTTAACCACATCACTTACATCACCAGCACTAGCTAACGAGAATGCAGCTTCATCAAACGCTTCATCCATAACACCGCGCTCAATCCACTCTAAATCACCACCGTTTTCACCGCTGTAGGTATCGGCCGATTCAGTTTTCGCGATTTCTGCAAAGTCTTCACCTGAATTAATACGTTCAAGTAAGGCTTGTGCTTTTGATTGTGCAGCTGCTTCGTCATCACCAAATTCAACTAAGATGTGAGAGATACGACGCTGTTCATCTTGACTAAATTCATTGATGTTTTCGTTGTAGAAAGCCTCAACTTCTTCATCACTGACTTCTATTGACTTTGCAATGTCAGCAACATTAAGTGCGACATAATCTAGTTTAACTAGCTCCTGATTCTCAAACATTGATTGGTTATTTTGATAAAAGCTAGTGATTTCCTCAGTAGTCACTTCAACACTGTCAGTAAACTGCTGAGCGCCAACAATTGCATAGGCAATATCACGCTTTTGGTTTTGCAATGCAGTTAACTGAGCTGATTGATAAGGTAGGCTAAATTCAGTAGAAACTAACGCTTGGCTTAATTGACGACGAGTCATCTCTACACGTAAATAATCACGGAAATCGGAAGATTGATAAAAACCCGATTGATTAATAATCGCCAAATAACGGTTATTATCAAATACGCCATTCACCTGAAATTCAGGCATAGTGCGAATTGTTTTCTTAATTTCTTCATCTGAAATACGAAGAGCCAATTCATCAACATTTTGATCAATTAACTTTTCATTAATTAAACTGTCTATAACGCCCTTACGGAAGTTAGCCATATAATTTGGATCAGCTGATAAAGTATCAAACATCTCACCAAATTGCTGGGTCATACGATTACGTTGCGATTGATAAGCTTGATCAAACGCTTGTTGAGAAATTTTCTCGCCATTAACCGTCGCCACTGAGTTATCAACTGAGCTGGTATATCCGCCAATGCCGGCAACCGCAAACGTTAAAATAATAAATCCAAGGATAACTTTAGCGATAATTCCTTGAGAGCCTTCTCTAATACTTTCTAACATCTCTTTCTCTTTAACACCATTGTGCATTTTGTTGCGCGTGATTCTATCAGAAGCAAGTGAATGCTTGAAGCATCAACACTCGATATTGGTGCATTATTCTGCGTTTTTTTTATAAATTTTAAAAGCGACAAAATAAAAGACCACCTTACGGTGGTCTTAAAAATTCTTACGAATGAAACTGTGATTAGTTACATGCGTCTTTTAAAGCTTTACCAGCTTTGAAAGATGGGATTTTAGCCGCAGCGATTTCAATAGTTGCGCCTGTTTGTGGGTTACGGCCAGTGCGAGCAGCACGGTCACGTACTGAGAACGTACCGAAACCAACTAGAGCTACTTGCTCACCACTTTTTAATTCTTCAGTTACTGCTTCGATAAATGAGTCTAAAGCACGACCCGCAGCAGCTTTTGAAATATCTGCACCAGCAGCAATTTTCTCGATTAGTTGAGACTTATTCACAGTGTCTTCCCCTTCAATTGTTATTATTCAGCGCTATCTTTTGTTTTAGCGTCCTGCAGAAACGTTTATAACAAGCTTCTTTTTGAACATCAAGCGCTGAGTTAAAGAAAATATAAATAGATAAATTTTTATTATCTTGTACTAGACCCCATATAAATAGGGGGCTAGCGCAATCAGCGTTCCTAACTTACCATAGTTTTGGCGTTTGAAAAGCGATATTTTCACTTTTTGCCATTTTTTTTTACTTTTTTTCGATTTCCTACCCAAAATAGTGCTTAAAAGCGTTATTTTTCGCCAATTTGCCATTTGTCAACTGGGTGCTCTAAGGCAATATCAAGCACTTCATCAATCCATTTTACCGGATGAATTGTAAGGTCTTGTTTAACGTTTTCAGGAATTTCAGCTAAATCTCGCTCATTATCTTTTGGGATAACGACCGTTTTAATACCACCGCGATGGGCAGCTAACAGCTTTTCTTTTAAACCACCAATAGCTAAAACTTCACCGCGTAAGGTGATTTCACCTGTCATAGCAACATCAGCTTTTACTGGGTTCCCCGTTAAGCTTGAAACTAACGCTGTGCACATGCCAATACCTGCACTTGGGCCATCTTTTGGTGTTGCCCCTTCAGGTACATGAACATGAATATCACGTTTTTCATAAAAGTCTTCGTTAATTCTTAACTTATCAGTTCGGCTTCTAACCACTGTCATCGCGGCTTGAATCGACTCTTTCATGACATCGCCTAGTGAACCGGTATAAACCAGCTTACCTTTACCGACATTTGACGCTGTTTCTATGGTTAGTAGTTCGCCGCCCACTTGTGTCCAAGCAAGGCCTGTTACTAAACCTATGCGATTTTGATCATCGGCTTTACCGTAATCAAAACGTTGAACACCTAAAAACTCACTTAAGTTTTCTTGGCTAATTTCAACCTTTTTGATTGATTTATTTAATAAAATTTTCTTAACTGCTTTACGGCAAAGTTTTGAAATTTCACGCTCTAAACCACGAACACCTGCTTCACGGGTATAGAAACGAATAATGCCAATAATTGCACTATCATCAATGGTAATTTCACTTGTTTTTAAACCATTACGCTCAATTTGCTTAGTCACTAAATGACGTTTTGCAATATTAAGCTTTTCATCTTCGGTATAACCCGACAGGCGAATAACTTCCATCCGGTCTAGTAATGGGCCTGGAATATCCATACTGTTTGATGTAGCGACAAACATCACATCTGATAAGTCGTAATCTACTTCTAAATAGTGATCATTAAAGCTAGTATTCTGTTCTGGATCTAACACCTCTAGTAATGCAGATGCAGGATCACCGCGCATATCAGATGCCATCTTGTCGATTTCATCCAACAAGAATAATGGGTTTTTAACCCCTACTTTTGAAATTTTCTGAATCAATTTACCTGGCAGTGAGCCAATATAGGTACGGCGATGTCCGCGAATTTCCGCTTCATCACGCACGCCACCTAATGCCATACGCACATATTTACGGCCAGTAGCTTTTGCTATTGATTGCCCTAATGAGGTTTTACCAACACCAGGAGGCCCTACTAAACAAAGAATTGGCCCTTTTAGCTTACTAATACGTTGTTGAACCGCTAAATATTCAATAATACGTTCTTTCACTTTTTCTAAGCCGTAGTGATCTTTTTCTAGCACTTCTTCAGCAAGACTTAAGTTTTTCTTTAGCTTGCTGCGCTTTTTCCACGGCACATTGCACATCCAGTCAATATAACTACGCACTACGGTGGCTTCTGCCGACATAGTCGACATCATTTTTAGCTTTTGTAGTTCTGCCATAGTTTTATCTTTGGCTTCTTTTGGCATATGGGCGTCTTCAATGCGCTTTAATAGCTGCTCAGCTTCGTCAGGTACATCATCCATTTCGCCTAACTCTTTTTGAATGGCTTTCATTTGCTCATTCAAATAATACTCACGCTGGCTTTTCTCCATTTGCTTTTTAACGCGGGTACGAATTTTCTTTTCAACTTGCAGTAAGTCTATTTCACCTTCCATTAACGCCATTAAATATTCAATACGTTCAGCAATATTAGTTGTTTCCAATACCTTTTGCTTATCGTTGATTTTTAATGGCATATGAGCAGCCATGGTATCGGCAAGCTGTTCTGGATCATCAATACCAGACAATGACGTTAACACTTCAGGTGGAATTTTTTTATTAAGCTTTACATAGCCTTCAAATTGAGAAATAGCCGAACGTACTAAGACGTCGCTATTTTCATCATCAATTGTTTCAGAGGTAATGTATTCAACATCAGCGGTAAAGTGATTTTCAGTTTCAACAAATTGCTTGATGTTGGCACGCTTAACCCCTTCGACCAATACTTTCACCGTACCGTCGGGTAACTTAAGCATTTGTAAAATTGAAGCTACCGTCCCTGTCTCATACACATCTTCAGCACTAGGGTCGTCAACCGCAGCATCTTTTTGTGCCACTAAAAACACTTGCTTGTCGCTTTCCATAGCAATATCTAAACTGCGAATCGACTTTTCGCGACCAACAAATAACGGAATAACCATTTGTGGATAAACAACAACATCCCGCAACGCTAACACCGGGATTTCAACTACGCCTGACAATTCATTGGTCATAGAAAACTCTCTTGGAAATAGATTAAGAAATCAGCAAGTTACTTAACTAGTAATTGCTGCACTTATCAAGAAAAAAACTCGTTAAAAAGTATATGGGGTTATAACGACTAGTTTCAACACAGGAATAAAAAAAAGAGCCTTTCGGCTCTTTTTATTTAACAATTAGCATATCGCTAGCAATTAGCTTTCCGATGATGCTTTATCTTGTTTGGTTTCGTAAATAACAATTGGTTTTGATTCCCCGGTAATAACCGTTTCATCAACCACGACTTTGCTAGCGTTTTCCATTGAAGGTAATTCGTACATAGTATCAAGTAATACACCTTCAACAATTGAACGCAAACCACGAGCACCTGTTTTACGCACCATCGCTTTATGAGCAATCGCTTTTAACGCGTCTTCTCTAAACTCAAGTTCAACATCTTCCATATCAAACAAGGCTTTAAATTGCTTAGTTAAGGCATTTTTAGGTTCTTGTAAAATTTCAATTAACGCGTCTTCATCAAGTTCCGTTAACGTAGCAACTACCGGTAAACGGCCAATAAACTCAGGAATTAAGCCGTATTTAACTAAATCTTCTGGCTCTACTTCTTGGAAGCGCTCAGTTAAGCTCTTCTGCTGATCTTTACCTTTAACTTCCGCGCCAAAACCAATACCTGTGCCAGTATCACAGCGCTGTTCAATGACTTTATCAAGGCCCGCAAACGCACCACCACAGATAAATAAGATCTTAGATGTATCAACTTGTAAGAACTCTTGCTGTGGATGCTTACGGCCACCTTGCGGCGGAACCGATGCAATTGTACCTTCAATCAGTTTAAGTAGTGCTTGCTGAACGCCTTCACCAGACACATCACGCGTAATCGATGGATTGTCTGATTTACGTGAAATCTTATCGATCTCATCAATGTAAACAATACCACGTTGTGCTTTTTCAACGTCGTAATCACATTTTTGTAGCAGCTTTTGAATGATGTTTTCAACATCTTCACCAACATAACCCGCTTCGGTTAATGTCGTGGCATCGGCCATAGTAAACGGCACATCCAATAAGCGCGCTAGTGTTTCAGCAAGTAACGTTTTCCCACTACCAGTTGGGCCAATTAGCAAAATATTACTTTTGCCTAACTCAACACCATTGTGTTGATCTCCATTGCGTAATCGCTTGTAATGGTTATATACCGCTACAGATAACACTTTCTTAGCATGGTCTTGACCAATAACATAGTCGTCCAAGCTCGTACGGATATCGATAGGAGAAGGTAAGGATTGATTATCTTGCTTGGGTGCAATCTCTTTAATTTCTTCACGAATAATGTCATTACACAGTTCAACACATTCGTCACAAATAAATACTGATGGCCCAGCAATTAACTTTCTTACTTCATGCTGACTTTTACCGCAGAATGAGCAATATAATAACTTACCACCATCACCGTCACCTTTTTTAATATCGGTCATACGGTACCTCTATACTTTTCGTTTATTTCAATCTTTCGCTATTAATAAGTATTTCACAAAATACTTAGATAACAATCTTATTTATCAGCTCTATGTTCTAATATGGCGTCAACTAAGCCATATTCAACTGCTTGTTCGGCACTTAAGAAGTTATCACGATCAGTATCTTCTGCCACTTGCTCATACGGTTTACCTGTATGGTTAGCCATTAATCGATTAAGCTTTTCTTTGATATATAAAATTTCTTTAGCGTGAATTTCAAAATCTGATGCCTGACCTTGGAAACCACCTAATGGTTGATGAATCATCACACGAGAGTTTGGCAAACAATAACGCTTACCTTTTTCACCGCCTGATAATAAAAATGCACCCATACTTGCTGCTTGGCCAATACACACTGTGCTTACGTTAGGTTTAATAAACTGCATTGTATCGTAGATAGCAAGACCTGCGGTTACCGAACCACCAGGAGAGTTTATATAAAGGAAAATATCTTTATCTGGACTTTCTGACTCTAAAAACAACATTTGAGCAACGATAAGATTTGCCATGTGATCTTCAACCTGACCACATAAGAAAATAACGCGCTCTTTTAATAGACGCGAATATATATCGTAAGAGCGTTCACCTTTCGCGGTTTGCTCTACTACCATAGGTACTAAAGCGCTTTCGATGGTGTTGTTATCACGGGGAGAATTTTGTAGATGAGATGTAAACAACGGGTTTTCCTTACTATAAAAAAAATGGCTCATATGATTCCATACAAGCCATTTAAGCTATTGCTTAACCTAATGTCAACGAAAAGCTTATTTTGCTTCTGGATTCATGATCTCTTTGAAGCTATTTTTCTTTTCTTTAACCTTGGCTTTTTCAACGATAAAGTCTACTGCTTGCTCTTCAAGTGCAACATTTTGCATTTGTTGATACATTTCTTTATTCGTTTTGTAGTATTCAATTACTTCCGCAGGGTCTTCGTAAGCAGATGCAGCTGTTTCGATTAACTCTTCAACTTTTGCTTCATCAACTTTAAGTTCATTTACTTTGATGATTTCACCAAGTAATAAACCAACTTTTACACGACGCTTAGCTTGTTCTTCAAACATTTCAGCAGGTAACTGTGGCATGTTTTTCGGGTCAATTTGACCACCAAAGCGTTGCATCGCTTGTTGACGTAATACATCAACTTCTTGCGCAACTAATGCTGCTGGCAAGTCAACTTCATTGTTTTCTAATAAACCTTCAATTGCTTGCTCTTTAACTTTAGATTTAACCGCTTGGTTTAATTCACGAGACATGTTTTTAGCAACTTCTTCACGAAGAGCTGCAACACCGCCTTCTTCAACACCGAATAACTTAGCAAATTCATCATCAACGTCTGGTAATACTGGACCTTCTGTTTTATGAACAGTAATGTCGAATTCCGCGTCTTTACCTTTTAAGTTTTCAGCATGGTAATCTTCAGGGAAAGTTACAGAGATAGTTTTCTCTTCACCCGCTTTCATGCCAATAATGTCTTTTTCAAAACCAGGGATCATACGACCAGCGCCAAGTTCTAATTCAAAACCTTCAGCTTTGCCGCCTTCAAATTCTTCACCATCTACACGGCCTACGAAATCGATCGTTAACTTATCGCCTTTCTTAGACTTACGCTTGTTTTCTTTCCACGTTTTGTGTTGGTTTTGTAATGTTACAAACATTTCATCGATGTCAGCATCAGTTACTTCTACAACTGGACGTTCAACAGCGATTTTTTCTAAATCTTTGATTTCAACTTCTGGGTATACTTCAAACGTTGCTTCAAACTCGAATGCTTGGCCATCTTCGTTGCTTTTAGCGACAAAGTTAGGACGACCAGCTGGGTTAATTTTTTCAGCAACAATTGCTTCAACGAAGTTACGTTGCATTAATTCACCAGTAATTTCTTCGCGAACAGCTTTACCGTAACGCTTTTGAATAACTGACGGTGGCACTTTACCTGGACGGAAACCATTAATACGCTGTGTCTTAGCTAGTTGACGAAGACGGTTTTTAACTTCTACATCTACCTTTTCAGCAGGAACAGAGATCGTTAAACGACGTTCCAAACCTTGTGTAGTCTCAACAGAAACTTGCATTTATATACCTCAAATTTAGCGTGTTGATACGCTTCCTATTTTTCACCTATTTATCCAAGCAAATTCTCACCATGAAAATGCTGTTAGTTCTTTAATGCGTGCTGAGTAAACAACGCGAGTAGAACATGGAAAAACCTGAATAAATGATGCTCAGATTAAAAATAATGACGCGCAATTATAGCCATGCTAAAAGCAAGAGTCGAGTTTCTCGCCACTTTTTTTTAAAAACTTTTAACAAACCAGTAATTGCAAGGCTTACAAAGGAGTTTTGACAGGAATATATCGCTTAATTTATCTACAAAAACATCAGAGACTTAGCAGTGAAATGAAATAAAAATTGACAATTAAGTCGTTTAAAAAATGACTACGGTATAAATCTAAGAAAAATTGAGAATGGTCTTAAATGAGGAAAGTAATTGCTGGCGTAGGACTTATTTCTATAACTACGTAAGCCACAAAAGTTACTCAAACCTAGTTAAGTTGTACATGTAATTAGTAAGGAATAAAAACGAATATATAAAGAGAGTGGTCGGTGATGTAGGATTTGAACCTACGACCGCGTTAGCTATAAATAGCACCCAAACCTAGTTGGTTTGTGCTTACAAATAAAAAGAATATATAAAGAGAGTGGTCGGTGATGTAGGGTTTGAACCTACGACCGCGTTAGCTAAAAATAGCCCCCAAACCTAGTTGGTTTGTGATTATAAATAAAATGAATATATAAAGAGAGTGGTCGGTGATGTAGGATTTGAACCTACGACCGCGTTAGCTATAAATAGCACCCAAACCTAGTTGGTTTGTGATTATAAATAAAATGAATATATAAAGAGAGTGGTCGGTGATGTAGGATTTGAACCTACGACCCCTTGGACCCAAACCAAGTGCGCTACCAAGCTGCGCTAATCACCGACGAAAGATGGGGTGGCTAATGGGACTTGAACCCACGACAACCGGAATCACAATCCGGGGCTCTACCAACTGAGCTATAGCCACCACTATGGCACGCCCTGTAGGATTCGAACCTACGACCCACGCCTTAGAAGGGCGTTGCTCTATCCAGCTGAGCTAAGGGCGCACATTACCTACAGTGCTACTTTCTAAAAAAGAAAGTGGTCGGTGATGTAGGATTTGAACCTACGACCCCTTGGACCCAAACCAAGTGCGCTACCAAGCTGCGCTAATCACCGACTTGCTGTTAAAAGCTGTGTTGCTTCAACGGGTGCGGATATTACCGAGTTGCCCTCGCCTCGTCAAACACTTTTTTATAATTTTATTCTGTTCGCTCACTTTTGCGCCAGCTTGACTAAAAAAGCGCTTATTCGACGATTTATTATCGAATTACAGTATGTTCCATTAATGTGGTTTGGATCACTTTTTCCGTATTTATTTCGTTAACTGCTACACCATTTTTATGTTTTGTGAGAAAATATCGCGGTTTTTTCCACACTACATAAAGAACTATGACGGCACAACTTATCGACGGTAAAGCAATCGCACAAAATATTCGTACTTCTGTTAAACAAAAAGTTGCACAACGTATCGAGCAAGGTAAAAGAGCTCCAGGCTTAGCAGTAATACTTGTAGGTAATGACCCTGCATCGGAAGTATATGTTGGTAGTAAACGTAGAGCTTGTGAAGAAGTAGGCTTTGTTTCTCGTTCTTACGATTTACCTGAAACCACCTCTGAGCAAGAATTATTGGCGCTGATTGAAGAGTTGAATCACGACGATAGTGTTGACGGTATCTTAGTACAGTTACCTTTACCTAAAGGCTTAGATCCAAATTTAGTGATAGAGCATATCAACCCGCATAAAGACGTTGACGGTTTTCATCCTTCAAATGTCGGTAAATTAGCATTACGTCAACCGGGATTACGCCCTTGCACGCCAAAAGGTATTATGACCTTATTTAACTCAACGGGTGTAGATCCTCATGGTTTAGAAGCAGTTGTGGTTGGTGCGTCTAATATTGTTGGTCGCCCAATGACCTTAGAGTTGCTGCTTGCTGGCTGCACAGTAACCACTACTCACCGCTTTACCAAAGACTTGGAAAGCAAAGTACGCAACGCCGACTTATTGGTGGTAGCTGTTGGTAAACCGGCATTTATTCCAGGAGACTGGATTAAACAAGGTGCGATTGTCATCGATGTTGGCATTAACCGATTAGAAAGCGGCAAATTAGTAGGCGATGTTGAGTACGATATAGCAAAAGAGAAAGCGTCGTTTATTACCCCAGTTCCGGGTGGTGTTGGACCAATGACAGTGGCTAGCTTAATTGAGAATACCTTAATTGCTTGCGAACAATTTGGTGCTGAATAACATTAAATCAAGCCAATATAAGTTTATTCAATAAAAAAGGCTCCTAACAATAGGAGCCTTTTTTGATTTATATTTTGTCCTAAAAGATGATTGTTTTAAATTAGATTAAAAATCACTTAAAACTTGTTCATCTAAAGCTTAACCCTTGATTCGTTACGCTTTACGCCAAGTAGTTTTACCAGCGCTATCTTCTAACACAATATTCATCGCATTAAGTTTATCTCTAGCTTCATCGGCAAGAGCCCAGTTTTTATCAGCACGTGCTTGATTACGCTGTGCAATTAATGCCTCAATCTCTGCGACTTCATCACTATCGCCTGCACCCTGCAAGAAAGTAGCAGGTGCTTGTTGTAATAGCCCAAGTAAGCCGCCTAAACCTTTTAAATTACCTGCGAGCTCATTTGTATTAGTTACATATTCATTACTCATCTTTGCAACGTTAAGTTGCTTTGCCATTTCGAAAAGAACAGCTATTGCTAACGGCGTATTAAAATCATCATCCATTGCGGCACAGAATTGCTTCACATATGGATCTTCTTTATCAATAACAAAATCAGCAGCAACGTCAACATCTCGTAGCGCTGTATAAATACGCTCGAGTGATGAACGCGCCTGATCTAAGTTATCAGTTGAGTAATTTAACTGACTGCGATATTGACCAGAAGTTAAGAAAAAGCGTGTCGTTTCGGCATCATACTTTTGTAACACTTCGCGAATAGTAAAGAAGTTACCCAGTGATTTAGACATTTTTTCCTGATCAACCTGCACCATACCGGTATGGATCCAGTAATTTACATACGGCGTATCAAGTGCGCAGCAGCTTTGTGCCACTTCATTTTCATGGTGAGGAAAGGCTAAATCAGAGCCGCCGCCGTGAATATCAAAATGTGCGCCTAATTCTTTAGCGTTCATTGCCGAACATTCAATATGCCAACCCGGACGACCATTGCCCCATGGCGATTCCCAATATGGTTCATTTGGTTTAGCTGATTTCCAAAGCACAAAATCTAATGGATTGTTCTTGGTTTCATCAACGTCTACGCGAGAGCCTGCTTGCAACTGCTCTAGGTTTTGACCGCTTAACTTGCCATATTCGTTAAAGCTTGAAACATCAAATAACACATCGCCACTGTCCGCAACATAAGCATGCTTTTTCGCCACTAAGGTTTCGATCATCTCTATGATCTCGTTCATATGCGTCGTTACGCGCGGCTCAATATCAGGACGTAATAAATTTAATGCATCAAAGTCTTGATACATTTCAGCAACATTGCGTTCTACTAACGCCTCTGGTGACTCACCATTTTCATTCGCGCGATTAATGATTTTATCTTCGACATCAGTAATATTACGTACGTAGTTCACATCGTAGCCTGAAAACCTTAAGTAACGAACAATATTATCAAAACCAATATAAGTGCGGGCATGACCTATATGACACAGATCGTAGACTGTTACACCACAGACATATAACCCAACCTTTCCTGCATGGATTGGTTTAAACGCTTCTTTCTTACGGGTTAATGTATTGTATATCTGCAACATGTGATTTTTATTTCCTTACGATCTATTGAAAATCATGATAACAAGTTATTTGGCACGAAATTGTTTGAATGTGTGCCAGGCGCACATTGTATATGAACAAAATGCAGGATTCATTAGATAATACCAATCGAATAAAATATTTGATCATTCAGCGAGAATTAAACGGCTTATAGGCACAGGTTTTATGCTCCTGCAAAACCTAAGCACCTACACCCTTGTAGGCGTGGCTTTGATTGCAGGTAATGGTTATTCCCTTATCAAAATCAGTAACGCAGCATATAAGCCGTTTAAACTCGCCCTTCGGGAGCTCATCAGGAAAGTGATAACTTTACAAATTGCCTTGATGTAGATTGACTACATTTGCATCAATTTGCTTTGTTCTAACTTTTCTGACGTAGCTCTGAATAGTTTAAATATTTATTTCAATTGGTATAACGCTAATTCAAAAGAAGAAAATTGAAATTTTTTGCGATACAATTCAGCCACATTATTGATATAGGATAAAACCATGATCACTTTTAAAACCAACTTAGGTGATATCAAAATTAAATTAGATTTTGACAAAGCACCTGAAACCGCTAAAAACTTCCAAACGTACGCAGAAGATAAGTTCTACGATGGCACTATTTTTCACCGTGTAATTAAAGGCTTTATGGTTCAAGGCGGCGGTTTTGCATCGGGTATGGATGAAAAAGACACGCGTGAACCAATCAAAAACGAAGCAAGTAATGGTTTAAGCAACAAGCGTGGTACGTTAGCGATGGCACGTACTCAAGATCCACATTCAGCATCTGCCCAGTTTTTTATTAACCTAGTTGATAATGACTTCCTAGATTTTAAAAATGAATCGGTACAAGGTTGGGGCTACTGCGTATTTGGTGAAGTAGTAGAGGGTATGGATATCGTTGATAAAATGGCATTAGCAGATACGGGTCGTTTTGGTTTCCATGACGATGTACCAACGGATGAAATCATCATTGAATCAACAGTAGTTGAAGGTTAATCACCGCTAAATGACTCGTGTTAATACTCAGCAAGTTAGCTACTTTATCGCTGACTTGCATTTAGCACCAAACAGGCCGGATATTACGGCCTGTTTTTTGTCGTTCCTATCAAATGAAGCGCCAAGTGCCGACAAGCTCTTTATTTTAGGTGATTTATTTGAATACTGGATTGGCGATGACGACAGCAATGAGTTTATAAATACCATTGCCGCTGCATTAAAGCAATTAAGCACTAACACTGAAATCTATTTTATTCATGGCAATCGTGATTTTCTGCTCGGCCAGCGCTACGCTAGCAAGTGCGGTATGCAATTACTGCCGGAAGTAGAAAAAATAAAGCTGTATGGACATGAGCTCGTTGTATTACACGGTGATACTCTTTGCACTCATGATCTTGGTTATCAAGCGTTTAGAAAAAAGTCGCGTAGCTGGTGGTGGCAGGCTTTAGTTAAAAACTTGCCGTTATTTATTCGCCGAAAAATGGCGGAAAACTACCGCAAACAAAGCGCCGCTTCTACAGCAATGAAGTCGCAAGAGATCATGGATGTAACGCAAGAAGAAGTTGAACGTTGTTTAACTGAAAATCAATGTCAGTTAATGATCCACGGTCATACCCACAGGCCAGCTGTTCATCAGTTTGAAATAAGTGGCATCTCTCATACACGAGTAGTATTAGGTGACTGGTACGAACAAGGGGCTTGGCTACAGTTCACGCCAGATGGCTATGAGTTGTTAAACCGCCCACTTGTTAAATAGTGTCTACTCTTTAATATTTGAGTTAAATATCAACATTAAAAAAGCCTGACGAATCAGGCTTTTTATTATTTGGTGGTTTACTTTAGTCGTTATTTAACCGAAGCAACCCAATCTTTAACGCGTTTTTCTAACACAGGCAATGGCATGGCACCACCACCTAATACTGTGTCATGGAAGCCTCGAATATCGAACTTATCTTTAAGCTCTGCTTTAGCTTCTTCACGTACCTTTAAGATTTCCAACATACCAATTTTGTAAGCTGTCGCTTGACCTGGCCAAACAATATAACGGCGCACTTCTGAGCGAATAGCTTCTTCTGCCACTGGCGCTTTTGATTTAAAGTAATCAAATGCTTGTTGTTCAGTCCAACCTTTAGCGTGTAAGCCAGTATCAACCACTAAGCGCACTGCACGCCAAATTTCATTGACTAAACGACCAAAATCAGAAAAGTCATTTTGATAACCGCCCATTTCTTTGGCTAACAACTCAGAATATAAACCCCAACCTTCACTGTATGCGGTAAAATTTGCTTGCGTTCTAAATTGCGGTACCGAGGTTAATTCTTGGGCAATTGAAATTTGCATATGATGGCCTGGGTTACCTTCATGATAAGCAATACCTTCCATTTCATTTTTCGGCATTGAAGTCATATCAGATAGATGCGCATAATAAATACCAGGACGCGAACCATCTGGCGTGCCAGGGAAGTAATGCTGAGCAGCGCCATCTTGCTCTCTAAACGGTTCAACGCGTTTAACCACTAATGGTGCTTTTGGCAATATACCAAAGTATTCAGGTAGCTTTTGATTAATGGCGTCTAAATAGGCTTCAGTGTCAGTGATATAGGCTTGGCGACCTTCATCATTGTTTGGATAAAAGAATTGTTGATCAGTTTTAATAAAGGTGAAAAATTCTTTTAAGTTCCCTTCAAAGCCAACTTTATCTTTGATCGCTTCCATTTCACTAGTAATTCGAGCCACCTCAGCCAAACCAATTTCATGTATTTCATCGGCGGTTAAATCAGTGGTTGTTGAATGCTTTAAGCGCATATTGTAATAATCTACGCCATTCGGTTGCTTGCCAACACCAGTAGCGACTTCATCAGCATTAGCCATGTCTTGTTCAAACCAAGTGACTAATGATTGATAAGCAGGCTGGTAATCGTTAATTAATGCCGTTTTAGTTTGTTCTTTTAGTGTGCTGGCCTGTGTTTCGTCAATTACACCTTGCTCAACCAGTGCATCAATTTTTGTATTAGCATCAGCCCACAATGGCGCTTGTTTATCTGAATTGTCAAACGGTTGGCCAGTAATCACATTTTTTGCCTGTTCAATAACGCCTTGGTAAGCAAACTTTGGCGGGCGAACACCATATTCAGCATTTTCTTTAGCACGTACTAACAAATTAGATAACGCCGTTGCAACGCCAGTAATACGCTTGTTATAAGCTTGCATATCAGAAAGCTCAGTTACTTTATGGAAATTAATTAAGAACTGAGTAAGGAAGGCTTGAGCACCATTCATTTGGGTGAAAACATAATCGTTATAAGGAAAAGCTTCCGCCTCTTTCGCTTGGTTGTATTGATATAGCCAAATATCGTACGAGGTTTTTGCCTCTTCACTTAATTTTTCATAATCAAAGTTCGCTTTAAGCTCTTTAACTGTTTCGGCGAGCCAAGCCAGTTGCTTTTGTTCTTCTTCACGTGTCAGTAAATTAAATTCATCATATTTGTCCTTACGCCCTAAGAAAGTGAGCATCAGCGGATTCATTTGCAGTTGCTGCTCGTATTTTTCATTAAACCAAGCGTTAAGTTTTTCTGACTCACTAAGCGCGGGGCTTTGCACAGCTTCTTTCGTAGCGCTAGCGGCATTTGTTTGTTCAGTTGAAGAAGTATTAGGTTGGCAGGCAGTTAGTACCGCTAAAGCACATACTGCGGGTAAAAGAGTACGCATTGGACGTCCTTTGTTCGTTATAGTTATTAGTAATTAACTACTGATAATAGCGGACTTTTTTTCTCTCTTGCAAGTACATTAAAACAAGCATAATAACTACGTAAAGCTACGTAGATATTATGCTGCAATCGTTTGAGTTGTTACAAAATATTAACAGGTGTTCCGGAATGAAACTTGAAGTCATGATCTGGGCTAATAATTAACTGCGCTTCGACCTCACCAAATAGCTTAACACGGTCACTAATATCTTGGTATTTGTCGTGCTGATCGGCCACTGATTGCGCTAGTGCTAAATAATCTTGATAATGTCTTGCTTCTGAGCGTAATAACGACACATAAAACTTATTTAGTTCATCATCTAAATGTGAGGCAAGTTTGGCAAAACGCTCACACGACCTCGCTTCAATATAAGCACCACAGATTAATTTATCGATCAAAATTGCTGGTTCATGTGTTCTTACGTGAGTCATCATGCCTTTTGCATAGCGACTTGCTGTAATATTGTCATACGGTATATTACGAGCTGTCATTATCTCTAATACTTGATAGAAGTGATGTAACTCCTCTTTAATTAACAGCACCATTTTATCAATCAAGTCTTGGCCAATAGGTGAATTACTTTTAGGGACAATCGCCTTAGAAAACTTTAGTTTTTGCACTAAGGTTGCCAAATCACCTTCTTTGCGATAAACAAATTTTTCATAGGGTTCTAGCCAATTTAGTAAGGCTTCGCCGCTCGATTTATCTACCGCATACTTACGAATTAACCACATAGCTGTTTGCGCAGCTTTTAATTCACAAATTAAATGATCAGTAAGTAAAACCGCTAAGTTTTCTGGTCGTTTAGCTTGAACTATCCAAGCGTCAGGCGTTTCGCATTGCAGAAACTGTTTAATTGGCATTAACAACTTATCCAATTCAGGCTCACCTTTATCTATTTCTTTCGTACAAATAATATTGCTTTATAACGCTGGTTGCGTGCCACATAAAGCGGCGAAATTATAGCATAGGTATTTATGGAAGTTGTCACCAATGATGAAGATGATTCGTCAACAAAGCTCACCTTTATCAATCTAACGCGACGGCGGTTATTGTATTTAAGCTGTAAAATACAAGCTTATTTACTTTATACTGAAACTAACTTTGCCAAATAGGAATGCCAAATAAATAGCAGGCTACAAATATTTCAATGAAAAACGATCATAAAAAGTTACTCGACAAACACGCTAAATTGATTCAAACCGACAATATGAAAGTAAACTCGCACGTACAACGAGAAGATGGTGACTGGATTATCAATACAATAATGGTTGAGAATGTCAGCGCGCCATTTAAATATAAACGTAAAACAAAGTACCAAAGCCTTGACGGACAAAGAGTTAACCTGACCTATTATCCAACAACAGAAACGGTGGCAGGCTTTGATATTGAAGTGATGAATGTTGTTCGTATTAAACGATCTTAACAAATTACTGCTAATTATTGGCTTTGCCTCACCCCACTCTTTTTGATTATTTTTCAATCTACTCTTGACGAAAGCTTAACCATATTACATAAATAAATAGTCGGTATATAAAAAATATATAGCCGATAACATAAATGCAGAAGAATAAAACAAATAATACTGCATTAGAAATTGGGGACTGCGAGAGGTAATACTTATGATCTTAAATCATATCTGGGGGCTGTACGCTCATCCAAGAGAAGAATGGCATACTATTGAAAAGCGCCATGAGAGTTTAACTTATAGCTTGGCTCACATTTTAGCCGTGGCCTTAATTCCCAGTATTTGTGGCTATTATGCTGCTGCACATATTGGCTGGTCCATCGGTGCCGCCGATACCATTAAACTAACCGAATCAAGTGCTATGGTAATGGCTGTCGGTATGTATGCTGCAATGATAGCTGGAGTTTTTGCCCTAGCCTATTTAATTCATTGGATGGCAAAAACATTTGATTCATCACCAAACTTTACTCAATCACTTGAGCTAGCAGCCTATACTGCAACACCATTATTAATGGTAGGTGTTGCCGCATTAGTACCAGTTTTATGGTTTGTTGTTGTCGCTGGCATGGCAGCAATCGCTTACTCGGTATACCTGCTTTATTCTGGGGTGCCGATTATGATGAACATACCTGAAGAGAAAGGCTTTATTTATTCAAGTTCAGTAGTAACTTGCGGTTTAGTACTGCTAGTTAGCATTATGGCTGCTACTGCAATTTTATGGAGTATGGGCTTTGGCCCAGAGTATGTTGCCTAATCATAATAAACTATGTTAGCCAAAGTAAACTATCTAGCCTAGTTATTTTACTTCCAATGAAAAAGCACCTTTTAAAGGTGCTTTTTTTCGTTAATCAAACTAGGTAAATTAGGTGTAATTAAGCACCTTCATTATATAAATCGATTATTGAATCAGCATTTTTATCCGACTTTTCTTTAGTTTCATTATTACGTGCAGCATCTAATCTTTCTAAATAAGATTGATCAATATCATTTGTAATATAAACACCGTCAAATACTGATGTTTCGAAACGTTTAATTTCAGGGTTATAAGTACGAACAGCTTCAACTAAATCTTCTATTGATTGGAAGATTAACTTATCAGCACCAATAATTTCAGCAATATCATCCACTTCACGGCCATGAGCAATTAACTCATTAGCACTTGGCATATCGATACCATATACGTTAGGGAAACGAATTTCTGGCGCCGCTGAAGCAAAATAAACTTTTTTAGCGCCGGCTGCTCTGGCCATCTCAATAATTTGTTCTGAAGTTGTACCACGAACAACCGAGTCATCGACCAACAATACGTTCTTACCTTTAAACTCAGTATTGATTGCATTAAGCTTCTGGCGAACTGATTTTTTGCGTAACTCTTGACCTGGCATAATAAAAGTACGGCCAATATAGCGATTTTTAACAAAGCCTTGGCGGTAAGGAATATTTAAATGATGGGCAATTTGCAACGCAATATCGCATGATGTTTCCGGAATAGGAATAACAACATCAATATCTAAGTCGCTCCATTCCTTTTCAATTTTTTGACCCAGCTTTTTGCCCATTTCAACGCGCGCGCCGTAAACCGAGACTTTATCTATGGTTGAATCAGGGCGAGCAAAATAGACAAATTCAAAAATACACGGGCTGTACACTGGTGCTTCTGCACATTGTTGGCTATGAATTTTACCGTCTTCAGTAAAGTAAATTGCTTCACCAGGGGCAACGTCACGGACAAATTCAAAATCATTTGCATCTAGTGCTACTGATTCTGAAGCTACCATATATTCAACGCCATTATCAGTTTCACGCTTACCGAAGACTAATGGACGAATGCCGTTTGGATCGCGAAATGCCACCAAACCATGACCAATGATCAAAGCGACTGTCGCATAACCACCACGAATACGGCTGTGCACATTAGCTACTGCAGTAAATATATCGTCTGGCGTTAAGTTTAAGCGATCTGTTTGCGCTAACTCATGTCCTAAGATATTTAATAGTAATTCTGAGTCAGAGGTCGTATTAACATGGCGACGAGCAGTGGTGAATAACCATTGCTTTAACTCTTCAAAATTAGTCAGGTTACCATTATGAGCAAGCGCGATACCAAATGGTGAGTTCGCATAAAATGGTTGTGCTTCTGAAGAGCTTGAAGAACCAGCAGTAGGGTAACGAATGTGCCCTATACCGATATTGCCTTGTAAACGTAGCATGTGACGCGTATGAAACACATCTTTGACTAAGCCATTAGCCTTACGTAATCGAAACGTATTGTCATTAATGGTAACAATACCAGCTGCATCTTGGCCACGATGCTGAAGCACCGTTAAACCATCATATAAAGATTGAGCCACAGGCGTTTGACCAACTATGCCAACAATACCACACATAAACCTATTCTCCGACGAGCGTGTTTAAGTTAAAAAACTTGATGTTTCCTTGAGGTACTCAAAAAACCATTCTATGACTAATTTAAACTCTGGGATCAACATTGAGTCTTGCCACCATGCTGTGCCTGCAGCGCCGGTAAAAGCGTCCATAAAGAACAAAATGGCACTAACAATCAATGCCCCTCGCAATGCGCCAAAAGCTAGACCTAGCACTCTATCGGTACCCGATAAACCTGTTTTTTGTACCAGTTGGCCAATAACATAATTGACTAAGGCACCAAGTATTAAGGTCGCGATAAATAAGATAGCGATTGCGGCAGCATTTCGCAGGAAATGATCAGAGATATTAGTAAGTAATGCGGCTAAATTTGGATAGAAAGAGCTTGCGATAAAGAAAGCACCGATCCATACAACGAGCGATACGGCTTCTTTAACAAAACCTCGTACCAAACTTATTAAGGTTGATATGCCAATCACTGTTAAAATGGCATAATCTATCCAAACCATATACTGAGTAGTCTCAAGAAGTGAGTGGCGCGCATTCTACCAGAAGCGAACCACCTCGCCTAGAATTTTTATTATTTTGTTACTTTAAATCGTGCTAAGCGCCCTTGCACTTTGGTTAACTTTTTTAAATCTGGGAGCTTTTGTTCAAGATCGCTTTTATTTAGCTCAGGGCCAACTATCACTTTAGTTAGCACGCCTTTCTTAGTTTTAATCGGTTGCGTAAATGCGGTATAACCTGCAGCGGTTAATTTGCGCATGAGCTCATCAACATTTTTTTGATGTTTAAAGCTGCCTAAATGAATCACCCAAGCGTAACTATCTTTTGCTGGCTTAGCAGTTACCGTAACTACTTTTCGCTCAGTGGCCACAGATTCAAGTTTACTCTCAGCTTTTTCAACATCTGCAGTTTTAGCTTCATTATTACCACTACTTAAAGCCGTTGACTGAAGCTGTTCACCACCTTGCTCGGGCTCAATGTTAAAGTCTTCATTTTCATCAACAGCGGTTTCATCGGCCAGCGACTCTGTGGGCAGATTTGCCAGCTTCTCTTGTGGAAAAGGTTTATGCTCGGTTGCCCCTTGAAACGCAGGAGCTTGAGGAATTGCTTCAAAATCAACCTGATAACTTTCTTTTTCCCCATCTAAAATATCAGGTAAAAAAATAATCACGGCAGCCGCAACAATAATGGTACCAACTAACCTATTTTGGAACGGAGTAGACAAGAAAACTTCCTCTTTGTAATGCACTTTATCCGGTGATTAATGTTGGCCTGATTTCAGCTACCGTATAAAACGAGCCAAATACCAACACTAGCTCATCTGAGCTCACTTTAGCTGTTGCCATTGTATAGCCCTGTTCTACATTGTCAAAACAATTACCGTCAATGCCTAAAACTTGCGCTGCTCGCATAATTTCTTGCGCGGTAGCCGCCCTTGGTCCTTGTAAGCTGGTGAAATACCAGTTATCGACAATACCGCTGAGTTCCGCCAAGGTCGAGGTAATATCTTTATCTTTTAACATGCCAATTACCGCATGTACTTTTTTGTAGTTCAGCTTATCTAAATGTGAAGCAAGATATTTTGCTGCATGAGGATTATGGGCAACATCTAGCATCACATCATATTGCCCTTGAAACAGTTCAGTGCGCCCCGGCACTTTAGTTTTTGCAATTACTTGGTTAATCGTTTGCTCATCAACAGGCACGGCAAGTTGCTTTAATACTGCAAGTGCTGTTGCTACATTATCTAGCGGTATTTGTGGCATGACTAAATGTTCAAAGACATTTTGGTTATCCTGCCATTGCCAATTATCACTATTTGGTTGTATTGTCACTGAAAACGTGAGCTCTCGCTGCACCAACACAGCGCCAATATCATTTGCGTAAGCTATTACTGAATGTGGCGTGTCTATTTCGCCAAGAACTGCTGGTACATTGGCTCTAAAGATCCCTGCTTTTTCCCGGCCAATAGCTTCACGAGTATCGCCTAAGAATGCTTGGTGGTCGAGGGCTACACTAGTTAATACAGCGACATCTGGGTCTACAATGTTAGTGGCATCTAATCGTCCGCCAAGCCCTACTTCCAATATAATGAACTGTGGCTTTAGTTCTTGCAAAATCAGTAACGCAGCAAGCGTGGTAAATTCATAATAAGTTAAGGATATTTCACCGCGCGCCGCTTCAACTTTTTGCAAAGCTGCAATCCAAGGCTTATCGTCAATATCTTGCTTATTTAACCGTAACCGCTCATTAAACAGAGTTATGTGTGGCGATGAATAAACCGCAACATCGGCATTTAATGTCAGTAAATAGTTTTCGATGAATGCGCAAGTTGTGCCTTTACCATTAGTACCGGCAACCGTGATTACTTTGGCAAAAGTTAAGTCAATGGCTAGCCTATCAGCCACTTGCGTGATGCGCGATAAGCCAAGATCAATTTCTTTAGAGTGAATAGTTTCAAGATAACAAAGCCATTGAGACAACGACCAATTGTCCCAATGGCTTTCAATATGATTTGATGTCATAAATGTTTTTTACTGTGCTGTTGCAGCCTGATTTTCTTCTTCAGTCGCTAAACTTGCGTGTCCCATAAATTTAGCAAGTAAACGAGATAAAGTGGCGCGCATTTCACGTCGATCAACAATTAAGTCAATCGCCCCTTTCTCTAATAAGAACTCGCTACGCTGGAAACCTTCTGGTAACTTTTCACGTACGGTTTGTTCAATAACTCGCGGGCCAGCAAAACCTATTAGTGCTTTAGGCTCGGCTATATTCACATCACCCAACATCGCTAAACTAGCAGAAACACCACCCATCGTAGGGTCGGTTAATACTGAAATATAAGGTAAACCTTTTTCACTCATTTTCGCTAATACTGCGCTGGTTTTAGCCATTTGCATTAATGAAAATAGTGCTTCTTGCATACGAGCACCACCACTGGCTGAAAAGCACACTAACGGTAGGTTATGTTCGATACAATATTCTGCGGCTTTAACAAAGCGGGCACCAACCACTGACGCCATCGAACCACCTAAAAATGAAAATTCAAAGGCTGCAGCAACTATTGGCATTCCGTTTAATTCACCGCGCATAACAACTAGTGCATCTTTTTCACCTGTGCTTTTTTGAGCGGCACTAATTCGGTCTTTGTAGCGCTTTGAGTCTTTGAATTTTAAAATATCTTGCGGCTCAAACTCTGTGCCAATTTCAACGCGCTCACCTTTATCTAAAAAGTGCTCTATACGATTACGAGCAGTAATACGCATATGATGATCACATTTAGGACAAACATAAATCTGACGCTCTACTTCTGCTTTGTATAGCATCGCATTACATGATTCACATTTTGTCCAAACACCTTCTGGTATATTGCGTTTCTGTGTGCTTTTAGCTTTTGGGAGAATTTTTTCTATCCAGCTCATAAATTAAAAATGCCTATTGCAAAATTTTGAAGGTTGATTGTGTAATTTTGCACCAACCTTGTTCAAATAACTAGTGGAAACAAATATAACAGCGGATTAAACCATAAATTGTTAGTTAATCGTTAATAAAAACTGGTCTGTGTTGTTTAAATCAACGCATTCTAAGCTAACTAACCTCAGGTTTGTATAAGTTGTAGTGTTAAATCAAGGAAAACAACGGATTGTTCTAATTTTAATTTCTAGCGTGGTATTTTTTGCTGAATTCAAGGCTTTTTGACGTAGGAATAGCAAGCTATTTCACGTCAAAATAACGCCGAAGTCGTTAAAAATAACCGCTAGAAACACATTGCTTATGCAAACCTGAGGTCAACTAAATGTTTCGGGTAAAAAAAGCGGTCCTAGTGGCGATAAAGGCAAGCCAAACTCTTCTGGATAATCAACATCGACAAAATATAACCCATTTGCTGGTGCGGTTATGCCAGCTAAACAACGATTCTTTGCTACCAGTACTTCAGCAATCCAATCGATTGATTCTAAGCCTTGGCCGACTCTAATTAAGCTACCAGCAATATTGCGCACCATATGATGCAAAAACGCATTACCTTTTACATCTAATACGATGTAGTGTCCTATGCGACTAACATTAACATGATACAGCGTTCTTACCGGCGAATTAGACTGACAATGCACTGTACGATAAGAAGTAAAATCATGTTTACCAACTAATGCTTGCGCTGCTTGATGCATTTTTTTTTCATCTAAAGGGTGATGAATAAAGGTTAAACCACTATTTAAAATAGCCGGACGCATAGAGCCATTGTAAATAATGTATCGATAGCGACGAGCGGTTGCGCTAAAGCGTGCATGAAATGACTCATCTACTGCTTTTACCCAGTGTACGGCTATATCTTTTGGTAGATTAGTATTGACGCCTAACGTCCACGCTACATCTTTTCGATGTTTGGTTGTGTCAAAATGGACAATTTGATTGGTCGCGTTAACGCCAGTATCTGTGCGGCCGGCACAAACAACTTCAATAGGCTCTGCCGCAATTTGCGACAGTGCTTTTTCTAATGACTCTTGAATACTCGGCGAATGATTTTGTCGCTGCCATCCACAGTAATTTGTGCCATCGTATTCAATTCCTAACGCGTACCGCATGTCTACCTCCAGAAAATCTGGCGCGCATTATCGTAGATTTCATCAAGAAATTCTAGCAAGCCCTCACTTTTAAATAAGCAACTAAACTTTGCAAATCAATGCTCATTTGATGTAACTCCTTAATCTCAAGTTTGCATAAGAAAAGTGTTAAACCACAGAAAACAACAACTTGCTCTGTTTTTTAATTCTAGCTTGATAGTTTTACTGAATTTAAGGCTTTTTGACGAAGGAATAGCCAGCTATTTCCAGTCAATACAACGCGGAAGTCAGTAAAAATAGCAACTAGAAACGCATTGCTTATATAAATCTGAGGTTACTTAAGTCAGTGCAAAAAAAACACCGCTAGTAAGCGGTGTTATTGTTGTTTACCTTAGCTAACAGTCGCTTACATATTATCGAGTAGCTGTTGCGCTTCAATTTGCTGCTCAGCATCGCCTATTTGCAATATATCTAACAAGATAATTTCAGCGTTTTCTTTGTCGCCAATCTCAAGGTAAACCTTAGCTAAGTCCAGCTTTGCTGTGACCCCATTGTCGTCATCGACATCAATATCATTAGCATCAGCGCCAAACTCTGGAAACTCCCCTAAGCCAACATCAATATTAGTATTTTGATAAGGCTCATCTGTATTATTAGGCTCTAAGCTATCAGATAACAATGAATCAACTGAGATAAAGTCATCGTCATTATCGTCACTGTTAATGCCGTCAGTTTCCGCAGTCAATGTATCGAAATCATCCGTTAGCTCATTACCAATATCTAGTTCTTCTGTTAAATCAAAATCCCCATCATCACTTGAGGCTGACTCTTCTTCAATATTGGCGAGAAGTTCATCAAAGTCTAAACTATCTAATTCTTGAATATCATCAAGTTCGTTAGCTTCACTGACTTCTTCTCGTGTTGAGTCTCCATCAGCTAACAAGTCAGCCAGTACATTACTGTCGGTAAAATCAGGCGATAGCTCAATAGATGCGTGACTTTCTTTTTCGTCGTTAAGCAATTCCGACAATGTTGACTCGTCAAAATCAGTATTTAACGCATCAGATAAATCTTCATGGCTAGAATCGTCGCTATCAGAATCTGCGTCATCGGCCTCTTCTTCAAAGCCTCCTAAAATATCATCACCAATATCCAAAACATCATCTTCGCTGTCACCTTGTTCCTGAACATCGGCAATTAAGCTGTCTATATCTAGATCATCAGAAAGCTCTTCTTGATTTTCTGGCAATATTTGATCGATTGCAGGATGCGAAGACTCGAGACTAGGTTCCTGTGCTTGCTCTTGGTCAACTTCACTATTTTGTGCTGTTTCTGCCTGGGTATTTTCTGCATCAGCTGACGAATTGATATCACTAAAGTCAAGCGCTAAGAATGGCGCAATATAATCTTCAGTAAACGCTTCTATTTGTGCTTGGTGCTCTGATGTATCGTCCGTGTTATCAACACCTTCGACATCATCTAATAATGCTTCAATCTCTTCAGCATCAGTTATTTCGGTGATCTCATCTAAGTCATCGCTAACGCTTTCTGGCTCAGTTACTTCTTCTTGTTGAGTCGTTGTATCGCCATCAATACTAGCTAACAATGCATCAATATCATCTGGATCGGTTATTTCAACATCGCCGTCGTCAACCAAAGTGTCTGTAGAGTCTTCACTTTCAGCATTAATACTAGCTAATAACGCATCAATATCATCAGGGTCGGTAACATCAGCATCATCAGCGATATCATCTACTTTTGACGTTTCTTCTGCTGGTGCTTCTGTTTGCGCTTGCTCGGCACTATTACTTACGCTATTTAACAGCGCATCAATATCATCTGGGTCGGTAACATCAGCATCATCAGCGATATCATCTACTTTTGACGTTTCTTCTGCTGGTGCTTCTGTTTGCGCTTCTGTTTGCGTTTGTTCGGCACTATTACTTACGCTATTTAACAGCGCATCAATATCATCTGGGTCGGTGACATCAGCATCATCAGCGATATCATCAACTTTTGACGTTTCTTGTGCTGGCGCTTCTGTTTGCGCTTGATCGGCACTATTACTTACGCTATTTAACAGCGCATCAATATCATCAGGGTCGGTGACATCGGCATCATCAGCGATATCATCAACTTTTGACGTTTCTTCTGCTGGCGCTTCTGTTTGCGCTTGCTCGCCACTATTGCTTACGATGTTTAACAGCGCATCAATATCATCAGGGTCGGTAACATCAGCATCATCGGCAATTTCATCAAGGCCTGCTAGCTCATTGTCTAAATCAACGAGCTCTTCATCGCTATCGCTATCGCTAGCCGTATCTTGATCTAAACCTGATAGTAAGTCGTCTAAATCATTCTGGCCAAGTTCGCCGCCTTCTAACGGCTCAGACACCTCTTCATCGCCATCATCAATTCCTGATAATAAGTCATCTAAGTCACCTTGATTGAGTTCACCACCTTCCAGTGGCTCAGGTAACTCATCGTCATCATCGATACCCGACAATAAATCATCTAAATCACCTTGATTCAACTCTCCACCTTCTAGTGGCTCGCCTTCGTCAGATAACTCATCTAAATCATCATCTAATGAGATATCTTCCAAATCATCAAGTTCTTCTAACTCATCATCTAAATGTATAACGTCATCAGTTAATTCGTCATCAAGTAAGTCATCATCGAGATCATCTAAGTCATTGCCAAATAAGTCGTCAGCATCATCTTCAGACTCGGTTAAATCAATGGATAATTCATCATCAAGTGATAACTCTTCGTCCAGTGATAATTCGCCATCTATGTTATCTGTTGCTATATCAGCCACCGCAGCAGCTACTGGCGCCTCAACCGGAGCAGATTTTTCGGCTACTGGCGCTTGCTCTGATTGCGGTTGTTCTTTTTTACGTCTTGCTAAAATAAGCGCAACAATACTAGCGATTAATAACGCCGGTAACGTGCCCATCAACACCTTAAACCAAAGGCTTGACATAAAGTCATCTTTTTCAAGTTCAGCTTGTTGTTTCTCAAGTAATAGCTGACGCTCACGCTCTTCGGCTTTAGCCAATAATTCTTTTTGTAGCGCTAACATATCATCCATTTGCGCTTTAACTTCTTGACCTTTTGCAACTTCCTGCTGCATAACACCTAGCTGGTCATTAAAGTTGCTTAGGCGATTTTTCAACGATTCATTTTCACGTAAAATCGCTTGTAACCCGTCAATAGAGTCAAGCACATCTTGCTGAATCGTATCGAGCTTTTGCTTTTGTGCACTATCAAAGGTTTTTAACTGTTCATTAATTTCAACTTTAGCTTCATCAAGATCTTTCTTTTTAACCGCTAACTCTTCAGGCTTAACTGGCTCTTTAACCGCAGGTGTTTCAACTTTTTTCTGCCATTTTTTATCATCACGCTCAGCCTGAGCTTTGGCGATATAAGGATCAATTAAACGAATTTTTTCAATCGATGGGATTTGTAAGTATTGGCCGTTAACTAAGTGATTGCGGTTGTTGTCGGCAAAGGCATTTGGGTTTAACTCGAAAAGTGCTTGCATCACTTGATAAACGGAAACCGAAGGATCAGGTCGAACCGCTAATGCTACTTTCCATAAAGTATCACTGGCAGTAATAGGTCCATATCTTTCGTGCGGAAAGACATCAGTACTCTTCGGGCCTCGAATTTGAATACCGGCTTCTTGTGCTGATGCAGTCGGCAGATTTACCGACAAAATTCCAACAATTAGCACCTGCCAGAGGCACAGGCTTAACAATCGCAGCATGAATACTTTCCTAGTTATTATCTTTATTGCCAATTTTTTGGCAGTTATACCCAGTAAAAACAAAGCAAAGTTTATTCCAACTCAGAAATAAATACTATGCTATTCAATTGAGTAGTTAACGTTAACTGGATTTATACCAATTAAAGTAATTATTTAATTGGTATTAACTATAAAAATTCAATTTATCAAAAATCGTACTGTTGATAAAAATAAAAAAGGAGTTAACCATAACATTTAACGGCTAACTCCTGATTTTCTTTACTAATTTTTTAATTAAATTAATCTTTAAAACTGTTTAACGCTTTTAGTTAATTAAAGGTACTGTGTAATTAAAAATATTGGTTAAAGGTATTGTTTAAAGGTACTGTTCAATTAATAACTCAGCAATTTGAATACTGTTGGTGGCAGCACCTTTACGAACGTTATCAGCAACAACCCATAAATTAATACCGTTTGGATGGCTGATATCTTCACGTACGCGGCCAACAAAAGTTTCATCTTTGCCACTGGCGTCACCAATTTGCGTAGGGAAGTCTTCATCAGCTTCTTTTAATACAACACCTGGCGCTGCTCTGAGTAAGTCTTTAACTTCTTCTGCTGAAATTTGTGTTCTCGTTTCAATATGAATTGCTTCAGCATGACCAAAAAATACTGGTACACGCACTGCAGTTGGATTCACAAGAATATTTTCGTCGCCTAAAATTTTCTTAGTTTCCCACACCATTTTCATCTCTTCTTTGGTGTAACCATTGTCTTGGAATACATCAATTTGTGGGATCACATTAAAGGCGATTTGACGTGAAAAGTTTTGTGGTTCAATAGGCTTGCCACTTAACAAATCAGCGCATTGTTTTGCTAACTCATCCATAGCTTCCTTACCAGCACCAGAAACCGACTGATAAGTACAAACATTAATGCGATCAATACCAACAGCATCTTGAATAGGCTTTAGCGCCACCATCATTTGAATGGTCGAGCAATTTGGGTTAGCAATAATATTGCGATTACGGTAGTCCGCTAATGCATCAGGGTTAACTTCTGGCACCACTAGTGGGATATCAGGCTCATAACGGTATTCAGAAGTATTATCAATTACCACACATCCAGCATCCGCCGCTAGTGGTGCATATTTAGCAGAAGTTGCACCGCCTGCAGAGAAGAAACCAATTTGTGCTTGGCTCCAATCAAAGTTATCAGCATCGATCACTTCAATGCTTTCACCATTAAATTCAACAAACTGCCCTGCTGAACGTGCGCTTGCTAATGGATATAACTTATTAATCGGAAAATCGCGTTGCTCTAAAATCTCAATAATAGTTTTACCAACAAGACCTGTTGCGCCTAATACGCATACATCAAATTTTTGTGCCATGCTTTTATTCTTCCTCTCTGGTGCACAGTGATTTAAAGCCCAATTGAAACAGCGGGTTCAACTGAACATTTTCGCTTAAGATAGCCACTGAAGAGAACTCCCTGCGAGCGGGGTAAGTTTTTCTAATATGGTCAAATCCGAAACGAGGTAATTGTTGACGAAATATTGCATCGTCGCGCCTAACATCGTAAACCATTTTTACCACATGGTTTAGTAAAATTTCATCATAATCTTGATTTACGACAACTTGTGCAATTGCCGGCTCAGGTAAAAACTGCTCTAGTGTTTTTTCAACCGGGAAATTGCATGCTTTACATAGTGCCTGATACAAAATTTCAGTGCCACGCGCTTTTCCTTCTAAGCTATAACCAGCAATATGTGCTGTCGCTATTTCGGTAAAAGGTATAAGTTCGGTTAAGACATTAGGCTCATTTTCCCAAACATCTAATACGAGTTTTAATGCAGAACCTTGCTGTTTAAGCGCTAAAAGCGCCTGGTTATCAACTACTTCACCGCGACAAGCATTAATTAAAATTTGCTCTTCACTAAGAGCTGCAAGGCTCGTAGCATCCAATAAATGATAGGTTGGGTACGCACCATCATTCGTTAATGGCACATGTAGCGAAATAATACCGCAGGCTAACACTTCATCTAGGCTTACATAACTTCTGCTATTATCTGTTTTAGCCTGACTGTCTGCTAAACCCTCTGCCAAAAAAGGATCGCAGATTTTATAGTCGATACCGAGCGCCGAAAGTTTCTCAGCAAGCCGAGAGCCAGTATTACCACCTCCAACAATGCCAACGGTTTTATCGACTAGCGTCATTTGATAGCGTTCAGCCAAAACCACTAAGGCACTAGTCACGTATTCCGCGACAGAAATGGAATTACAACCAGGGGCTGATGAAAACGAAATACCCTGCTTTGCTAAATAGCCTTGGTCAATATGATCAACACCAATAGTTGCAGTACCGACAAATTTAAGTTGCTTAGCATGCGCTAACAATTCTTGATTAACTTGGGTAATTGAACGCACTAATAAAATATCAGCGTCAACTAGTTGTTCGCTAGTTAATTCCCGACCTTTAAAACTTATAAGATTGTTTTCTAAAAGCCCTGAGTCAGAAGACATCTTAGCGAAGAACTCGCGAGCAAAAGGCATATTTTCATCAAAGTATATATTCATGGATTTTACAATATCTGATTACCAAACAGTAAAGCTAGCCGCCGAGCTACCTCATTACCTCGATACCTAGATACCTAAATACCTAAATACAACGACAAGTAGCTGACCGTAAACTTTTGTCGCCTATTCTAACAGGGAAACACCAACAAAAAAGCCAATCACGAAGATTGGCTTTCATTTAGTTTTCGCTATTACAGCTATTCGTTAACAGAAAGTAATTAGGCTTAAGCGTACTTTTTAAATACTAAGGTAGAGTTAGTACCGCCAAAACCAAAGCTATTTGACATCACAAGATTTAAATTAGCATCGCGCGTTTCATGAACAATATCTAGCCCTTGTGCTTGTTCATCAAGCGTATCAATATTAATTGAAGGAGCAACAAAGTTATTTTCCATCATTAAAATTGAATAAATGGCTTCATGAACACCAGCTGCGCCCAAAGCATGACCTGTCATGGCTTTAGTTGCACTAATGGCTGGAGAATCATTACCAAATACTTGCTGAATAGCGCCTAGCTCTTTGACATCGCCGACAGGTGTTGAAGTGCCGTGAGTATTTAAGTAGTCGACTTTATCTTCAACGCCTTGCATTGCCATTTGCATACAACGCACCGCGCCTTCACCACTTGGGGCTACCATATCATAGCCATCAGAAGTTGCGCCGTAGCCAACAAGCTCAGCATAAATATGAGCGCCACGTGCTAATGCATGTTCAAGTTCTTCAACAACAACCATGCCGCCACCGCCAGAAATAACAAAACCGTCACGGTCAGCATCATAAGTACGCGATGCTTTATCTGGCGTATCATTATATTTAGTTGATAATGCGCCCATGCCGTCAAACATCATGGCAAGTGACCAATCCACTTCTTCACCACCACCAGCAAAAACAACATCTTGCTTACCTAACTGAATTAGCTCCATAGCATGACCAATACAGTGTGCTGAGGTTGCACAAGCTGAGCTAATAGAATAGTTAACACCTAAAATTTTAAATGGTGTTGCTAAGCATGCTGAAATCGTGCTCGACATAGTTTTAGGTACTGCGTAAGGACCAACGCGCTTAACGCCTTTTTCGCGTAAAGTATCTGCTGATGCAACAACGTTAGCCGAAGATGCACCACCAGAGCCGGCAACAATACCTGTGCGAACATTTGAAACATCTTCTGGAGATAATTTTGCATCCTCAATCGCTTGTTCCATAGCGATATAGGCATAAGCTGAGGCATCGCCCATAAAGCGCATTGCTTTGCGATCAATATGCTCTTTTAAATCAATATCTGGTTTACCCCATACCTGACTACGAAGGCCTACTTCTTCAAAACTTTCTGAGCGGGTAATACCTGAGCGACCTTCTTTTAAAGAAGCCAATACTTCTTTAGCGTTGTTCCCTATACTTGAAACAATTCCTAAACCTGTAATAACAACACGTTTCATTTATCTAAACCATTCTTGTGTAAAAAAACTGGCATATAATAGCGATTTTTATCTGCCATACTGGTCTATCCAGTGTACAGATGTACGCTGAACAATTCGATACTCATTTCAAAAATAAAATAAACCAGTGTCTTGCCATGACTTTACTAATCAAAGCACGATAAAATAACAATCAAATTAATTTTTCATTGCAGTTTATTGTGTCTAAAGTTACCCCTATTGACTTCCTGCCAAATGGCGCGCCTTTTTCTACCCAATTTAACGATATCTACTTTGATACCGAATCTGGCTGTCAGCAAAGTGAGCAAGTCTTTCTACGAGGTAATGATATTGAGGCACGATTACTTAACCCCACTACGCCATTAATCATAGGGGAAACTGGCTTTGGTACTGGGCTTAATTTCTTTTTAACTGCGCTAAAGTTGCAACAGGCAATCACTAAGTATGGGCGAGATAAAGTTGCTGATGTACAGTTTATTAGTGTCGAAAAATTTCCGTTGTCCTGTGAACAAATCACCAAAAGTTTAACCATTTGGCCTGAATTAAAAGCAATAATTAAGCAAACGCTTAAGCAATATCCCCTGCAGCCTAATAAACGTTGCGATATTAAGCTATTCGACGGCAAATTATGCCTAACCATATTATTCGATGATGCCACCGTAGGATTTAGCCAATTGCACTTAGCGCCATCACAAAAAGTTAACGCTTGGTATCTTGATGGCTTTTCACCGTCACAAAACAGTGATATGTGGACGCCTGCGTTGTTTGAACAAATCGCTAGACTCTCAGCAGACGATGCTACCCTAGCCACTTTTACTGTCGCAGGTTTTGTTAGACGCCAGCTCACCGATGTAGGCTTTCGTGTAGAGAAAAAAGCAACCGCAGGTAAGAAAAAGCAAACCTTAGTAGCGAAATTTCAACAGCCATATCATCAAGGCAAAGGCTATTTAATTCGCCCAAACACTGGCAAGCCACAACATGTCACTATTATTGGTGGCGGTATCGCCTCGGCCTGTTTAACTTACCAATTGGCAAAACAAGGCGTTAAAGTAACCTTGTTATGTCAAGATGAGCAACTCGCAACGGGGGCCTCAAGTAATGCCATTGGCGCACTTTATCCGTTAATTCATTTGCAACAAGATGAAATTAGCGAGTTCTATGTAAAAGCATTAGTTCAGGCTCGTGAATTTTATGATGAGTTAATTGATGACGGTTACCAATTTGATCATAATTGGTGCGGCCTGCTTGAGCTTTCCTATAAAAAAGCGCTGCAAGATCGCCAAGCAAAGTTTCAGCAAAAACCAGTATGGCCTGCGCACATCATACACGGTGTCGATGCCCAAAAAGCTTCAGCACTAGCTGGCATAACACTTAATAACGGCGGTATGTTTATTCCTAGCGCTGGCTGGATATCGCCAGTTTCCTTGGTTAATAGTTTAATTCAAGCAGCCTGTGATAAAGCTCAGGTTAAAATAAAAACCAATATTGCGGTAAGTCAATTAACTCAGCTTGATGACAATCGCTGGCAACTAACCACTAATAAAGGCCAATTGATTGCTTCAGCACTTGTGCTATGCACCGGCGCAGAGAGTAACTTATTATCTCCTTTGGATAAACTGCCAATCAAACCAGTGCGTGGGCAAGTTACCCAAATAAAAGCTGATGAACATTTGCCAAGTGTAAACACAGTAGTTTGCCACAAAGGCTATTTGACACCAGCTCACAACCAACAATTTTGTATTGGCGCTACGTTTGATAAAAATGAGCGCGATACTAATGTTCGTCCAGAAGATGATATTTACAATATTGAGATGCTCAAAAAATCAATGCCAGAATATCCAGAAATAGCGAACAGTGATATTGTCGCTAGTAAAGCGCGACTTAGAGCAACAACGCCGGATCATTTTCCGGTTGCAGGGCCAGTACCGAAAACGGACGAACATAAAGCGATTTATGCCAAGCTGGCACAAGATAAAAATTGGCGTTTTGATACGCCAGCACCGTATTATCCCAATTTATATGTGATGTCAGGGCTTGGCGCACGTGGATTATGCTCAGCGCCATTAGCCAGTGATATTCTAGTCGCAGACTTGTGTAATCTGCCTTATCCGGTCGACAGCAAAATGCGCTTTAACCTTGCCGCCAACCGTTTTGTGATTAAAGATCTTATCAAGGGCAAAGCCTAGGTTCTGCCCTTTATTTAGTCACTAAACCTAGGTACTAAGCCTATGTACTAAACCTATGTACTAAACCTATGTACCAAACCTATGTACCAAACCTATGTACAAAGCCTACGCACGAAATTGAGGTAAAAGCGATTGCCAGTAGTTCGCGACAATTACTTGATCTTGGGGCGTTAATTCAGTTTTTGCCTCTGCTAACTTAGCACTTACAGCCTTTGCTAACGCCGTTGAAAGCGGCTGAGACTCATCGCCTAAGTCACTAGCAATCAGCGCAATAAAACCGCGAATATAGCTTGATGCAAATAGGGTATCGGCATCAGCATCATGCTCAGCTAGTTGATCAAAATAATGATAAAGACCAGTCAAATTTTCAATGAACACATTAAACTCCAAAAAGATAATTATTGTGGGCTTGCCACCGGATATAGCACCTGATCTTTATAACCCGTTACAACCGGTATAAAGCCGCTTAACTCAGCATCAAGGGCTTCATCACCTGTATCTGAAATTAACGGCCTTGCATTTAGCGCGCTAAGCTTAGTTTTTGTCGCCACGACAATTATATTGTCTTTGCCAATAGCGCGGATCACTCGCGGACTTAATTGCTGATTACCTCGACCAAAAATATGGCCCTGGCCACCAATTAAGGTGATCACTAATTTAATTGGCTGCTCTTGACTAGGGTCACTTTGATACGCCTGAATATGCTGCCAAAGCATTGGTTCGGTTAAATCATTAGCTATCACCATTTGATGCTGAATTAAATCAACACCTAATAAGGTATGCGGCAAGCCCATTTCTTCCATAATAAAGGCTGTAGTTGAACCTGAACCGATGATCGCTAACTGATCGTCAAGTTCATCGATTACGTGCGCAGCAATATCTTGCAGCACTAATTCATCTGATTCTTTGCCACCAGATTTCACCGCCTGAATATAGCGTAGTTCACATGGCACCTGCATTTCACCATAACGCTTAGCTTTAACAATACCTTGTCTAAATAGCGACTCGTCAATATCCATGACATCAGCTTCAGCTAATGTCACCATTTGATTGGTCACCATCATTTCCACAATGCGTCCTGCGGCCTTTGGGGTGACGGCATAAACGCCTGAATGAATTTTACAGCCAGCAGGAATACCTAACACCGGGCAACTTTCTTGTGCCTGATGACAAATGTTACGGGCAGTACCATCACCACCTGCAAATAAAATTAAATCAACATGTTGCTCTATTAACGCATTAACGGCATTTTCAGTATCTTGCGAAGTTGTTGGTGATTGTGCGTGATAGCAAACTTGAGTATCAAACCCTAGCGCTTTGGCACAGCTTTCGCCCATATCGCCATTAACGGTAAATACTTTTATTTGCGATAGATAAGGTGTTAATACTGACAACGCAACGGCGGCTCTTTGATTGGCCTTAGCTTCTGCCCCAAGTGCAATTGCCTGCTCAGCAATGCCCTCTCCGTCACTGCCTTTTAGCGCAACACTGCCGCCAATACCGGCAACAGGGTTGATAATTAACCCTAAGTTAAATATATGTTTCATCGAGTAACCTGTAAAAACTGCGCTGGTGTTGTTGGCATTGGCCGCTGATAAAAATTAGCCAAAGCAGTCATCAATTGCACTGCTCGTGGTGGAAAGCCCTTGGTTAAATAATCTTGAACTTGTGCAAATACTGATGCTTTAAATGATGCAATATCTGGCTCTGCACCATCAAGATTATCTGCAGATACATTAAAGTTTTTACCTGCAGCCGCGCAAAGTGCCCATTCAATGGCTTGCGGTTTTATCTCTACTTGTTCAAACGCTTTTTGCTGTTGTTCATTACGACCATCAGGTTCATACCAATAACCGAAGTCTTCCAGCAATCTACGTTCGGCGCCAGCAATGCACCAATGGGCAATTTCATGTAATGCACTAGCGTAATAGCCATGGGCAAAAACAATTTGATGATATTCGCACTCGCCATTTGCTGGTAAATATATTGGTTCGTCGCCGCCTTTAATTAGTCGGGTATTGTAGGAAGCGAAAAACGTATCATCAAAAATGGAAATAATGTCGTTGACGTAATGCATACAAGTGTCATTGATGGTTTAAATTTTGGCGCAATTGTAACGAAAAACGGCGATTATTGCATCGCCGTTTTGTAATCTGTCACATTATTTTTATTCAATGACTAAGCTAACGATTTTACACCGCGTTTTATAACAAAGTAGCCAAGGACACCAGATATGACTGAGCCGACAATAATACCTAACCGGTCTTGATAAACTAAGTTAACACCAGTTTGTTCAAATGCTAAAGAGCCGATAAATAAACTCATGGTAAAGCCAACACCACAAAGTAGTGCCGCGCCATATAACAATGTCCAATTTACATGTTCCGGTAATTTAACAAAACCTGCTTTAATTGCGAGGAAACAAAAACCAAATACACCTAATTGCTTACCAACAATTAATCCTAAAATAATACCTAATGGCACAGGTGAGACTATTTGCTCAACACCAATGCCTGTTAAATTGACACCCGCATTAGCAAAAGCAAATATCGGCAAAATAATAAATGCCACCATCGAATGTAAATTATGCTCGAGTGATTTCAGCGGTGAGGGCTGACCTTCACCGCCTTTAATTGGAATAAACATCGCCAAAACCACACCAGCCAAGGTTGCATGAACGCCAGATTTTAATACTGCCACCCATAAAATCATGCCAAAGAAAATATAAGGCGCGGTATCTTTCACACCTCGTTTATTCAACACCCACAGCGTTACTAGCACGAATGCCGAAACGACAAGCGATGTCACTGACAGTTGATCGGTATAGAACAAAGCGATAACAATAATCGCGCCTAAGTCATCAAAAATAGCGAGTGATGTTAAAAACACTTTAAGTTGCAATGGCACTTTGCTACCAACAATGGCGAGAATTCCCAGCGCAAAAGCGATATCTGTTGCTGTTGGTATTGCCCAACCTTTTAATGCATTTACATCTTGATAATTTAATGCGGCATAAATTAATGCGGGTATTAACATACCACCAACGGCGCCAATAGCAGGTAACGCCACTTGGCCCGGTTCCGATAAGTCGCCTTCTAAAAATTCTCGTTTAAGCTCTAAGCCTACAAGAAAAAAGAACAAAGCCATCAAACCATCATTAATCCAAAGTAATAATGGTTTCGCTATTTCAAAGCTTCCCACAGCCACCACAACAGGGATATTTAACAACAAATCGTAATAATGACTTAAAGGCGAGTTCGCCAAAATAATCGCAACCACTGCCGCAATCATCAAAATGATCCCGCTGGCCGCTTCTAACTTTAAAAAATCTTGAATTGCTTTTAAGGGCATAGATAACTTCCATTCACTTTTTTCGACATATTATGTCAATCTTATGGTTAATTCCAAATATTATTATTGATTAGCAGTATTAATATCAAAGATTGTGAGATATATTCGGAAATATAGACACTTATTGACATTAAATTCTAATACTAACATCTTGGCATTAATAAATTGTGAATTAATGTTACGCTAATATGTAACGTAATGCAGGATGTCAGCCCAGTTATAAGCATAGGTTGTACAGTGAAAAAGCTCGACGCTATAGATTTAAAAATACTTACCATTCTTTTTAACGATGCAGATATCACTAATAAAGAACTGGCGGCACAAATCAATATCGCCCCTTCTACTTGCCTTGAGCGTGTAAAACGACTCAGACAAGCCGGCATTATCAAAAGCTCTTATGTCGATATCGACTTTAAAACGATTGGTGGAAATATTGAAGCGATTGCCGCTATTCGTCTACAACCTTATTCTGAAGAGATAGTTAATCAGCTTCGTGATGACTTATTACAATTACCTGAAATCGTTAGCCTTTATCATATGGGCGGCAATTACGATTATTTTATTCATATGTCGGTAAAAGATACTGAACATTTAAGGAAGTTTGTTTTCGATGCCATTACCTCGCGAGATGAAGTACAAACCGTAGAAACGTCGCTAGTGTTTGAATATAGCCGAAGTGGCGTATTGCCTAATTTTACTGATAATGATTAGCGAAATGTACATTAGTAAAAAGTACAAATGCGCTTCTATTTATAGAATAGAAGCGCTGTAGGTAAGGTGGTACTAGTAAGGGTTAGTGCTTTTTAGTTGCTTTAAAGTCTTCTGTTTCATAGTACAACGGACGCATAGTGCCGCAATTAATAAAGCGGCGTAGCAATTCATCTTGTGATGGTACCGCTGCTGACGTAGCGATTTTTGTTGGGCAACTGGCTTCTAGATCAATGTGCAAAATATGATCATAGCTAGGTGCCTGCTGAATATGATGCACATATAGGCGATCACTTTTCTTATTATATTCAACCGCAGTATATTCCTGAACCCGACCTGAAGCTTCTAGCCCATCTAATTTACGAGCAAACAACAGCTGATCAAAACTTAATGTCACATCGTCGTATACCTTAAAACCATCGCGCTCAAAATGACCAATATAAACGTCGGCTTTTATTTCCATTTCTTCGCCTCGCACTAAGCGCTCTAGGTTAAAAAGCTCTGGCTCAATCGTCACTAAAGGGTTATCACGAACTACCTGCAATAAATTCAGGTCTTTAACATTCAATTTATAAAGTATTTGATAGTCGTGTGGCTTGTGATAAAGCGGTAAATGTGAAGCAAAAACAGTCGAGCCTTTTTGCATTAACACCATACCATGTGTTCCTTCATAAGCGGGATCAAGCGGCGGTAACGCTTGTTCTTCCTCAGCAAAAGAAAGTGATGGGATGAGTAAAGCAACCAATAAACAAAGTGCAGATTTAGTCATTAATACAGTCCAACGAAAAATAAAACTAAAAACAAATTAAGGAAACACTAGGGCGTGTTGTTCTTTGCTGTTTAATTTTCGTTCGAGATAAAAGCGTTTTAATCGCGGCGAGAGGTGTGACGCTTAGCCATCTAAGCAAACCTCCTCACAGCCTTTTCATTACAACAACAAGGGTAAAACGCTTTTAGCCGAACCTTTCAGGCAGCGTTTGTTGTCATTTCTACTGTGATGCCCCACACGGATGTGGGGTAAGGAGACTTTGCAGGAGCATAAAGTCTTTAGCACTTTATCATGGGGAATAACCACACATCAAAAGTGCTGCCTTGTATAAATTTCCAACAAACTGCTGCAAAAACAAACTTGAAAGAACAGCACGCCCTAATTATACGCTTATTTTTGGTAATAGGTTGGCAACTGTTAAATTTTATCATCAGTTTTTTAGATGTTTTGCCGATCGCTAATGACACTCTTAACTGCATTAGCTGAATGAAATTTGACTTGTGCATTTATTCTGTTCACTGCTAGTAATTTGTTCTAGTAAGCCAATAAAGAATAAAAGTATTCGTCGCCATCTATATTGCTAGCGGTACTATAGGAGCTGATAAACGCTGCTATGTTGAATTTCTGCATATCAGTAAATATTTTATTCCAGCTAAACACTTCAAACTCTTTGCCTTTGACTTCACATACAGATACTTCGCACTTTACACCATGTAATTCAATATGATCAGCTAACTGATGAATGACAATAAAATCACGAATTTTTTCTTCGAGTACATAATCCCTTTCTTCATGCGAGCTACTGTCATAAAGCTTAGTGAATAAACCAGCGCTCTCGTCAGATAAGGCGGCAGCCATACTTGCGTAAGGCTGTTCCAGTAACTCAAGCAACTGTTCATCGCTATAGGGCATTCGATTAAAACTTTCATTATCGCTAGAATATTCAGAAAGATATTGCTCATGGGTATCAGGTTCAGCTGAATTTTGTTGCTCAAGTAACGCAGTTAACCGATTAACTTCTGTGGTTAATCGAGTGATTTCATCTTGTAGATTTTGTTTGTTGTTACGACTAATTTCATCATCACCTCTTGCATGCTTAAATTGTGTTTGCGGTGCTGATATAACCGAGGCATTTTTTGCCGATTCGGGCATATCAGGTGAAAACATAATATTTCCAGCGCCTATTCCAACACTAAGTCCTACTATTGCTGAGATGATAATTTTAGCGTTCATACTGATATCCTTATTTAATTAATTCCTTAACTATCAACAAACATCTTCTATTAATTTTCAGAAAAGATCAAAAAATCCCGCCGAAGCGGGATTTTAAACATGAAATAAATATTCGTTTTGTTAGGTAAATGGTTTTAGAACAAAGAGCCGACACGGAGCGTACAAGTGTACGTGAGTATCGGCGATAAAGTTATAAAGCCATTTACGACACAAAACTAAGATTTCAGGTCGTCGAAGAACTTCTTAACCCCATCAAAGAACCCTGTTTCTTTTGGGCTGTGCTTTTTACCACTAGCACCCATTTTCTCATCTAACTGACGTAATAAGTCAGCTTGATCGCCAGTTAAGTTCACAGGTGTTTCTATCACCACCTTACACATTAAATCACCCGCGGCTGCGCTGCGTACCGACTTGACGCCCTTACCACGTAAGCGGAACATTTTGCCTGTTTGAGTCTCTTTGGGTACTTTAAGTTTTACTTTGCCATCTAGGGTTGGCACTTCAATTTCGCCACCTAATGCCGCTGTTGTAAAGCTAATTGGCACCTCACAATATAAGTGATTTTCATCACGAACAAAAATTGGGTGATCTTTAACATTCACCTGAACATATAAGTCGCCGGCTGGAGCACCATGCTCACCCGCTTCTCCTTCGCCTGATAAACGAATACGATCACCCGTATCAACACCTGCTGGAATTTTCGCATTAAGGGTTTTAGTTTTTTGTACGCGACCTTGGCCATGACATGAATTACATGGATCTGAAATTACCTGGCCTTTCCCACCACAGGTTGGACAGGTTTGTTGAACCGCAAACAAGCCTTGGCGCATTTGTACTTGTCCATGACCATGACAAGTAGAACAGGTTTTAGACTGAGTACCTTTTTTTGCTCCGCTGCCACCACATGGTTCACAGCTAACATAAGTTGGCACTTTAATTTCGACTGACTTACCTTTAACCGCTTCCTCTAGAGTCATTTCAAGGTTGTAACGTAAATCACTGCCACGACGAGCACGTGAACCGCCCCCACCACGACGACCGCCCCCAAAGATGTCGCCAAAAACGTCACCGAAGATATCACCGAAATCTGCGCCGCCACCGAAGCCGCCACCGCCGCCCATACCACCTTGTTCAAAGGCAGCATGGCCGTATTGATCATAAGCTGCACGTTTTTGATCATCACTTAACACTTCATAAGCTTCTTTGATTTGCTTAAACGTTTCTTCTTTTTCTTTATCACCCTTAGTGCGGTCTGGGTGATACTTCATTGCTAAACGTTTATAAGCTTTTTTGATGTCGCGCTCGCTTGCATCTTTTGCAACTTCAAGCACTTCGTAATAATCGCGTTTTGCCATAAATCTTCTACTTCACTTTAAAATTTCAGGGATATCAACGATATCAATTTGTTTATTTACTTAAAAAACTAGAGTTAGCAACAGCAAATAAGCAAACAATTTAATATCAAAAAGCGCCGATACCGACGCTTTAATCAAACTCTTAACTTTTATATTGATTAACTAAAAATCTATATACTCAATTAAGTGCTTTTACTTTTAAGCTAATCGGCGCTAGTTCAAGGCGGTCACGCGGAGCATACAAGTGTATGTGAGCATGACCAACACCGAAATAGCGCTTATTAGCGACAAAGTTAAAGGACAACTTATTTGTTGTCGTCCTTAACCTCTTCAAACTCAGCATCAACTACGTCGTCAGCTGGCGCTGCATCAGCTTCTGGTGCAGCACCTTGTGCGCCACCTTGAGCTTGTGCTTTAGCTTGAGCAATTTCCATTAACTTGGCAGACGCTTCCATTAATGCTTGTTGCTTCGCTTCGATTTCAGCTTTATCGTCGCCTTTGATTGCAGTTTCTAACTCAGCTATTGCAGCTTCAATTTTCTCTTTGTCTTCGCTTGGTAAGTCATCACCAGCTTCAGTTACTTGAGTTTTAGTTGCGTGAATCATGCCATCTGCTTGGTTACGTGCAGTCACTAACTCTTCGAACTTGGCATCAGCATCAGCATTTGCTTCAGCGTCGCGTACCATTTGTTCTACTTCTTCATCCGATAAACCAGATGAAGCTTTGATGGTGATCTTCTGCTCTTTACCTGTGTTCTTATCTTTTGCAGACACATGTAAAATACCGTCAGCATCAATATCGAAAGTTACTTCGATTTGTGGCATACCGCGTGGTGCAGCATCAATACCTTCTAAGTTGAATTGACCTAATGACTTGTTAGCATGTGCTTGCTTACGCTCACCTTGTAGTACGTGAACAGTTACCGCCGCTTGGTTATCTTCAGCAGTTGAGAACGTTTGCGATTGCTTAGTAGGAATCGTGGTGTTCTTATCGATAACTTTCGTCATCACGCCACCCATTGTCTCAATACCTAACGATAATGGTGTTACGTCTAATAGTAGTACGTCTGTTACGTCGCCCGCTAAAACACCCGCTTGTACCGCAGCACCAGAAGCTACAGCTTCATCAGGGTTAACGTCTTTACGTGGCTCTTTGCCGAAGAAATCAGTTACCGCTTTTTGTACTAGTGGCATACGAGTTTGACCACCTACTAAAATCACGTCAGTGATATCAGAGGTTGATAAATCAGCATCAGCAAGTGCAGTTTTTAGCGGCTCTAATGTTGCTTTAACCATATCTTCAACTAGTGACTCTAACTTAGCGCGAGTTACTTTGATGTTCATGTGCTTAGGACCTGAAGCATCAGCAGTGATGTACGGTAAGTTAACGTCTGTTTGTTGTGCTGAAGAAAGCTCACATTTCGCTTTTTCTGCCGCTTCTTTAAGACGCTGCATTGCTAATGGATCTTTCGTTAAATCCATGCCTTGTTCTTTTTGGAATTGCTCAACAAGGTAGTTGATTAAACGGTTATCAAAATCTTCACCACCTAAGTGCGTGTCACCGTTAGTCGCTAATACTTCGAACGTGTGCTCGCCTTCAACTTCATCAATTTCAATAATTGAGATATCGAAAGTACCACCACCTAAGTCATATACTGCAACAACGCGGTCGCCTTTTTGCTTGTCCATACCGTAAGCAAGGGCAGCAGCTGTTGGTTCGTTGATAATACGTTTAACTTCTAAACCAGCGATACGACCAGCATCTTTAGTTGCTTGACGCTGTGAGTCGTTAAAGTAAGCAGGAACCGTAATTACCGCTTCTGTCACTGCTTCACCTAAGTAGTCTTCTGCTGTTTTCTTCATTTTTTTCAGTACTTCAGCAGATACTTGTGGTGGCGCTACGTTTTTATCACGTGCAGTTACCCACGCATCACCGTTGTCTGCTTTAACAATACCGAATGGCATAATGCCGATATCACGTTGTACTTCTTTGTCTTCAAAACGACGACCGATTAAACGCTTAATAGCGAACAACGTGTTTTTTGGGTTAGTTACCGCTTGACGCTTAGCTGGTTGGCCAACTAAGGTTTCACCTTCTTCAGTGTATGCAATGATAGAAGGGGTTGTGCGATCGCCTTCCGCGTTCTCGATAACGCGAACTTTATCTCCGTCAAGAACAGCTACACATGAGTTAGTTGTCCCTAGGTCAATACCAATAATTTTGCCCATCGTGAGGATCTCCAAAATTCTTAAAAATAAAACTTTTTGTTTCTTGATTTACTTAGTGGGGGCGGTGAAAAACATTTCAAGAGAAAAAAATAAAAAAGATCATTTTTCTGCAATATTTTTTTACGTTTTTACCGTTAGCGCATTTTCTTCAAAGTGAAACCATAAAAAAGCCAGCTAATGAGCTGGCCTTAACAAGGTTAAATGGTGAGTGACTTATGCAGATGTATCGACACTTGCTGCTTTTGACACCATCACCATGGCTGGACGAATTAGTCGGCCATTAAGTTCATACCCTTTTTGCATTACCGCAATAACTGTGTTTGCAGGAACACCTGGCACTTCTTGCATTGACATAGCTTGATGAAGTTCAGGATTAAATGGCTGATCTTGTGGATTAACCGCATTAATATCGAACTTTTCTAAGGTTGATAAAAAGCTTTGAAGTGTTAATTCAACACCTTCAAGCATGGCTTTTTGTGCTTCGTCTTCACGATCGAATGATTCAATTGCACGTTCTAAGTTATCAACCACAGGTAATAATTCACCGGCAAATTTTTCTAAGGCGAACTTACGAGCTTTCTCAACATCTTGTGCACTGCGGCGACGAACATTATCTACTTCTGCTTTTGCACGGATCACCGAATCTTTTTGATCAGCAACCGTTGCTTGGGCAGCGGCAAGTGCTAACTCAAGTTCATTAATTTTTTGTTGCTCTTCGCTGATTGCGTCAACAGCAGCATCTAATTTCTCTTCTACTTGCGCTTCAGCTTGCGCAATAATTTCTTCAGCAGCAATTTCTTCAGCTGACTTAGTTTCGTTAGACATATTTTCGTTCGGCATAGTTTCGTTAGGTTTAGTTGTCATGAAAACCTCCAGTAAATTCAATTGTGCTAATTATGGGGCTTAGATTTTGTCTTTCAAGCACGAAATTTTAATTTGTTGGCTTTACAACGCAAAAATTAAGAGCGAAACTGCCGCTTATAGGAATAGTAAAGGCATATAACTCTATGAGTCAGTTATATAAAACCATTGGCTTAATCGGCAAACCTAATCACGAAGGTGCAAGCGCAACCATTTTGAGCTTGTATCAATACTTACAAGAAAACGGTTATCAGGTCATTGTCGAACGTTCAGTTGCAAAATCAATTGCTGAAGAAAATATCACCATTCAATCACTCACTGAAATTGGCGAACAGGCTGATTTGGCTATAGTTGTTGGTGGTGATGGTTATATGCTTGGTGCCGCGCGAGTTTTATCAAGCTACCAAATTGGCGTGATCGGCGTTAATCGTGGCAACTTAGGTTTTTTAACCGATCTTTCACCACAAGACTTAATCGAACCTTTAGAAAAAATTCTTAAAGGTGAATCACGCGCTGAACAACGTTTTATTATTGAAGCGGAAGTTTATCGCCACGGTAAATTGAAAAGCTCAAATTCAGCGGTTAACGAAGCGGTTCTGCATGCTGGTAAAGTCGCCAGTATGATTGAATTTGAAGTGTATATTGATGACAGTTTTATGTTTAGCCAGCGTTCAGACGGCTTAATTGTTTCAACGCCAACAGGCTCTACTGCTTATTCGATGTCGGCTGGTGGCCCTATTCTCACTCCTACCCTCAATGCGCTGTCTTTGGTGCCAATGTTTCCACATACCCTTACCAGTCGCCCGATAGTAGTTGATGGTGATAGTGAGATTAAACTAGTACTCGCTAACGACAATCAAGAGAATTTACAAGTAAGCTGTGATGGTCACGTGATTTTAGCGGTGATGCCAGGCGATCAAGTCATTATCAAGAAAAGTCCTTACACCTTACGATTAATTCACCCGCTAGATCATAGCTACTTTAACGTACTTCGAAAAAAACTGAGCTGGGGCAATCGCTTATATTAACTGAATATATAAGCATAAACATTGAACACAGCCAGCTAGTTAAAATTTAATCGGCTTAATGCAATTTTTTAGTTGCACTGTATAAAATTACTGTATAAATTACCAGTTAACCACTGTTTTTTTATACATGTAATTTTATTTATGTTGCTTCAACTTACTATTCAAAATTTCGCTATTGTTAAGTCGTTGGATATTGACTGGCAATCAGGCATGACTACCATTACAGGCGAAACAGGCGCAGGTAAATCAATCGCAATTGATGCCTTAGGCTTATGTTTAGGCGATCGTGCAACCACCAATGTTGTTAGACGTAACGCAACAAAAGCTGAACTAGCCGCCACTTTTGCTATTGAACAAAATGCAGCAGCTAAAGCTTGGTTAATGGCTAACGAATTAGACAGTGATGACGAATGTATTTTACGCCGCGTTATTTCTGCAGAAGGCCGTTCAAAAGCGTATATCAATGGCAGTCAAGTACCGCTACTGCAGTTAAAAGAATTAGGTAAGTTATTAATTAATATTCATGGTCAACACGATCACCAATTAATAACTAAGCCCACCGAGCAACGAAAAATGCTCGATGCCTATGCTGATCACCCTGAGTTATTAAACAATGTAAAGCATTACTATCAAACCTATCGTAAACAGGTTTTAGAATTAGAAGCGTTGCAACAAAGTCAGGCGCAGCGTGAAGCTAAGCAGCAGTTATTACAATATCAGGTAACAGAGCTTGATGAGTTTGCCTTACAACCAGATGAGTTTGAAACGCTAGAAAGCGATTACAAGCGTTTTAGTAATAGCCATCAAATTTTAACCGATACTCGCCAAGCACTTTATGTACTATCAGAGGACGAGCAATTTAACGCGCTATCAGGTCTTCAAAAATGTGTTGATAGCATTAGCTCACTTGCAAATTATGACCAGCAACTGGCAGATATTGCATCAATGCTGCAGGAAGCAGTGGTACAAGTGGAAGAAGCTAACAACGATTTACGTCATTATCATGATCGCCTAGAGCTTGATCCTGAAACCTTTAGCATGATTGAAGAGCGCTATTCACAAGCCATTCAATTAGCGAAAAAGCACCAAGTTGCCCCGCAAGATTTACCTGCAACCCACCAAAGCTTAAGTAATGAATTAGCTGCTATGTCTAATGATGAAACGCGATTAGAGCAATTAATTGAAGAAATTGAACAATCTAAGGTTAATTACCTTGAAGCAGCTGTTGCCTTAAGCGACTCAAGAAAAACAGCAGCAAGTCGTTTAAATAAAGAAATCAGCGAAAGTATGAAAGCACTAAACATGGTTCATGGTGAATTTGCTGTTGCCTTTAATTCTTTACCAACAACTGAGCAGGCAAATATTAAACCTAATTTACACGGTATTGATGATATATGCTTTGAAGTCAGTATTAACCCAGGCCAAGCGCCTGAAGCTATGCATAAAGTTGCCTCAGGTGGGGAGCTTTCGCGCATAAGCCTTGCTATGCAAGTTATTTTGGCCGATAAGGTTGTCACCCCTACGCTAATTTTTGATGAAGTTGATGTTGGTATTAGTGGACCAACCGCCGCTATGGTGGGTGCAAAATTAAAAGAACTGGCAGCAAAAACTCAAGTGATTTGTGTGACTCATTTACCTCAGGTTGCTTGTAAAGGACATCAACAGCTATTTGTCGCTAAATTAACTGATGGTGAATTCACCGAAACTAGTGTAACGGAACTTAGTGAAGATGCTCGCGTCCAAGAAATTGCCCGGTTATTAGCCGGCAACCAAATTACACAATCAAGCTTAGCGAACGCACAAGAGTTGCTTGCGAGTTAATAAGATAAGATTTATTCTGAATTTTACTTTGTAACTCTGTGCTCGCTTGGGTATTATCCCCAGTCAAATATTGTAGGAATGATAATTTTTCATGTTGTTTAGAAGCATTATATTGACCTTAGCGCTTTCAACCAGCGCTTGTTCAAGTTGGGTCTATCGTATTGATATCCCTCAAGGAAACTATTTAGAACAAAAAGATATCGACCGTTTACAAGTCGGTATGACCAAAGAGCAAGTGAAGTTTATCTTAGGCAGCCCTGTGGTGGTTGATAGCTTTGAAAAAAACACTTGGCACTATGTCTATCAGTTTAAGTCAGGACGCAGTGAAGACTTTAACGCCCGTAAAGACTTCACCATTAAATTTGAAGATGACAAATTAGTATCAGCTTCTGGCGACTTTACCCTGTCGGAAAACTTCAACACGCCTTACGAAAATTAAATTGTTGTTATCTGAAGCTTTATAAAAAGTAAAAGCGGCTATCATGCCGCTTTTTTTATTCAAATAATCCCTTAAATATATCTTAGCTATGCCTTAGTTATTCTCACCACGAAGCGGATTAACTCTACCGCCGGTCACTTTATCTGCTCGACCTTCAAGTTTGGCTTTTTCTGCTCGGCGTTTTCTTACTTCTTTGGGGTCGGCAATTAACGGGCGATAAATCTCAATGCGATCTAAATCCTGGAGCTCATCACTAAGCTTGGCCATTTTATTCCAAATACCGACTGCATTCTTTGAAAGATCAATATCGTCAAACAACGATAACATGCCAGATTCAATAATCGCCTGCTCAACTGTTGTGCCTTGCTGCACCGTCAATGCTAACAGCTCTTGCTTATCGGGTAAGCCATATACTACTTCAATATGAATTTGCTCTGCCATTAGCCGTATACCTTTTTCGCGCGCAAGATGAATGATTGCACCATATTATTAGCGATATTATTAAAAATTTTACCAAATGCCATTTCCAGTAATTTATTGGAAAACTCATATTCAAGGTTCAGCGACACTTTGCAGGCTTCATCTGAAAGCTCAGTTAACTCCCAACAACCGGTTAACTGCTTAAACGGGCCGTCAACTAAATCAAGCTTTACCTGTTTATTTTCTATTAATGAGTTTTGCGTGGTAAACCATTTACTTACTCCGCCTTTAGATACCTTAAGTGCGGCAGTCATTGAATTATCACTTTGAGTAATAATTTTACTGTCACTGCAGTCAGGTAAAAATTGTGGGTAAGCATTAACATCATTGATTAAGTTATACATATCTTGTGAGCTATGCATTACTAATGCACTGCGATGAATTGATGGCATTGATTTTCTCCGTATAGCCCCAAGATCATAACAAATAGAAGTTAAAAGCTCACTAGCGCAATGTTAAATTTAATAAATTTTCCAATAGCGATTTAAAAGCAATGAATTGTCCGTATAATGTGCTGCGTTAAGTGTGGAAAAAACATGGCTAAGAAAAAATCAAAACAAAATAACAGCAACACTATCGCGCTAAATAAAAAAGCGCGTCATAACTATACGCTAAGCGATAAGTTTGAAGCAGGCATGAGCTTGCAAGGCTGGGAAATTAAAAGTATTCGTAGCGGAAAAGTCAATATTTCTGATTGTTACGTTATGTTAAAAGACGGCGAAGCCTATTTAGTTGGCGCAGAAATATTACCGCTGAATATGGCGTCATCACATGTAGTTTGTGATCCAGTGCGGTCACGTAAACTATTACTGAACCGTCGCGAACTTGACCGACTCATTGGTGCAGTTGAACGTGATGGTTACTCACTAATAGCTACAGCTATGTATTGGAAACAATGCTGGGTGAAACTAGAGTTTTACTTAGGTAAAGGTAAGAAAACTCACGACAAACGTGCCGATATTAAAGACAGAGAGTGGCAAATTGATAAAGGCCGCTTAATGAAGAACAAGAACTTATCGCGATAATTATTGTCAAAGCGATAAGTGTATTGAATTAGTTGTCAGTACTTTATTCGACCTTAAAGTGGTTAAAAAATACCACGTTGTTTAAACGAATAAAGCGCTGTACAATTAACGAATAGCCTAGTGGCTATCAAACTTTGGGGCAGATTCAGGATTCGACAAGATTCGCGAAACCCAAGGTGCATGTCCAGGGGCGGTTGGCCTGGTAAAAAGCCGCAAAACTATAATTGCAAACGACGAAACGTTCGCACTAGCAGCTTAATGCTAGCCATCCTCTCAGTGATTCGCCTATAGTCTTGAGATGTCGATGGTCACCCCATGTAGGCTAGCGAGGGAAGCACGCTTGAGGCTGAACCGTGAAATAGTATCAAGCTCACCACGATGAAGCCTGTCGATTGGCGTCTAACTGGTTAAATAAAAAATCGACTAAGCATGTAGTACCGAGGATGTAGGTTTTTTGGACGGGGGTTCGACTCCCCCCTGCTCCACCACTTACTGAAATAACTTGTTAAATATTAATAAGTTATCACCTATAAAAATAAGGCTTCTTTGTAGTTGGTACACCAACTGGTACACAAAGAGGTCTTTTTTATGGCAAGAACTATCCCCAGTGGCACACTTAATAGTCAGTGAGCTTTTGTAGAACAACAAGCAGCACAATAATTGTTGCAATCGTTAAATGAGCCAATCTAACTATTCAAACTTCTCTTCAAACTCATTGCGTTAATTAAGTTGGTTTCTAATTAAATTAGCGCTACTTGTCATACTAGCAATAGTTGTTAGCACACCCGCTATTGAGCCAAAGATAATAAATAGTGACTCACCAGAGACCATTGCAATGCCTGCAAGTAATAAAGCTATGGTAACAATAATAGGTAACCGATAACTCTTCCAGACCCCCTGCTCACTTAACTTAAATAGCTTACCCATTGTTTCGGGGGGCTCAGCATTTAAAACAAAATACGCAAAGCTTTCGTTGACTAATCTAATGTCATCATTCTCTACTCTTATTAAGCCATTTAACGCTAAATGCTCAATCATTTGACTATTATTAGGATTTAAATAACGTCGTTTTGCTAAGTTGAATAGCCCTAGCTTTTCAGCATTAGAGCACAATTCCCATTTAAACCGATAAAATGCTTCGGCATGAATAAGTATTAAATTAATAGTCGCCCATTGGCTTTCTGTTTCAACGGAAGGTGCTTCAGAAACATGCAGACAATAACCTTGGTCAATTTCGCTACTACTATGTTGAGGTAACAGATCCTTAAGCGCATCTATTGACTTTAATTCAGGGAAATAATCTAACTCACTTGCCAATAAACTTAGGTCAACAGAGTTGCTAAATCGCTTAGGTAAATCAAAGCTAAAATCCATCAAACATTCTGACCATGAGAGATATTCTATATGCCCTAATTGAATATCCTTATTGTCACCGTCAATTAAAGCGTCTTTTAGTGCAACTCTTTGTAAACAATGAAACCCAGAATACACACAAAGTTCATTAATTTTACCTGTTAAGACTAATCCTTTTAATTCAACAATTAAGCATAAAAGATGTTGGCGTAATTCACGACACTCTAAGCATGTTTCAACATCCCATAATTCTACTTTTAACCCTGACTTTTTATTCTCTGATTCATCGCAAATAAGTGAATGGGACAACTCCATTTTTAAATTGGGAAGTTTTGTCTCTTGTTCGGTAAATAAAGAAATGATCGGGCTGAGCTGAGCTAATTCGGTAAATGCTTCACTTGCTGGTATTAACCTATCAGTATGAGTTTTAGCCAATAGTTGTGACCGTTTTACTTTCTCTAAGCTGGCATATAAATTAAATTCAACGCCATTTAATTTTATATTATCCGCTTTAATTGATAGTGCCTTGCTACGTTGGTCTGCTGGGATTAACGCGACGTCGGCACTAAGTTTTTCGACGTGACGTAAAAAATCAATACTTAGATAAAGGTAAGTCCAAAGAATTTTTGTATGAAGTAAAAGCCAAATAAACAACAGTATTAGGCCACCAATAAACATCGATATCATATAGCCAATAGTAGATAATGAAGTAGTATATAAATCAGTTAGTTGATTTTTCGTTGCGCTACTTAATACATATTGATTCAACCATCGCCACAATTGTTGATTTCCCACAGCAGTGGCAAAATTTGGAAAATCATCAGGCATTACACTGATATTATTGCATTGGCCATTGCCAGCTTGCTGCTTGTTAGTATTTTGCTGCAATATGGCTGTTCCGCCATCCCCCAAAATGGCATTAATCGGATTTAATTGATAATTCGATATTGAATTAGGAAACAAACTTAAAGCTTGTTGAGTTATCTCTTCCGTTTTGGCATTGAAGGAAGCGCATTTAAAATTAGTGTATTGATATTCAACACCTTTCACGCTGTTATTACTTGTTACTGATAAATAATAATTCGCAAGGACAACTATCACAGCCATGCAAGCCCAAAATCTTTTGTGTACTGCAGACAAATCATGATCAAGTTGCAAGATGTTTTTAATTAATAACAAAGGGAGGTTTTTGTAATGTTTTACGCCTAAATATATTAAGCCTGCAAATAATAATAACCCGAGCGATAAAGTGAATAATTGAACATGAACATTACCACCTGCGATAGATATAATCGCATTAGCAAGTAAAATGACCGCTAACAAGACGCTCATAAAAAAAGCGAGCCTACGTTGCACTTCTCTACTAATTAACCCTGTTTGTTTTAAATAGTATCGAACCCAAATGACATAACACTTAATACAAATAAAACTAACTAATATTAACAGTACGCTTATGACAAAATAATAAAGAAATTTATTGGTTAAAAACCAATTTGTCAGTTGTGTTGGTGCAAAAACAACTAACGCCCAATCGTCAATGATGGTTGGGTATAAGTAAAAACTTCCTTTAAAACCGTGGTAATAACCTTCTACTTCTGTAACCACCTCTTTTCCTTCTTCACTTGCACCAGAAGACTTTATCCATTCTGCAAGTCCTTGTTCGTTATTACCTGAATAAAATAAATTTTCGTTCAACGAACGATTAACCTGTGAGTGAAAAATAACTTGACCGGAATTTCGATTCACCACCATATGCGCAAAGTCAGCTGACAATAGCTGATTCACCATCGTGGAATGTTGATTGTCACCTTTACTCAATGCCTCACTTTCATTGCTAGCATGTAAATAATTTTGTTTAAACATTTCAAATATGGTGTAAACGACATCAGCAATTAATACGTAGTTTCCGTAAACACTTTGATTTTTTTCAAATAAAGGCATGGAAATTGTCGTGCCTATTGTGCCATTAGTGATATTACGCAACCGTTGAATATAGACATTGTTGTGCGTTTCAACCGGAGTCGAATTCGACTTTTCACGCGCTAAATTCCAACCTTGCTGGCTTCGAACTGATTTAAAATATTTTCGATGAGACAGATTAAATGAACGAGGCACACTATTAGGCTCTCGATAAAACATTGATGGTGATGCTAAATTACCAAACTGGTTAATCACAACAGATGAAATAAAGCCATCGGGTAAGGCTGATTCTGTTAACGGCTTTAGGTGAACACCTGGAAACTTAATTTCCTTATTTAATTTAAATTCAGTTAAGTCTTCTGCATTAAGTTGCTTATCGCTAACCAATGCGTCACCTAAAATCAGAATGCGTGCTTGACCGTCTTTGTCATTCGTCAGTAAATTAGCCGATATTTGATCAAATGTTTGGCCAATTTCTGCGCTGTTAGTTAACGTCGGAATAGTCGACAAGTAAGCTTTTAATTTAGGTGATGAGGATAACTTTGCAGGCAAATAGTGTTGATTTATTGCGCTTTCTTTCACCGAATAAATAGTCATCAGCTGATTGATATCAGCTTCACTATTGCATTGATTGACGTCCAGTGTTGTGTTTGGCTTTTCAACTAAATTTAACTTTTTGTTTGGTGCTTTTGGATCTGCAGTGATATTTAAAAATGGCTATGTTCCCGTAAATTGTTGTTATACTGTATGTAGATACAGTTAACGAGGATTTACTCATGATCCCAGCACAATTTACAAAGCTGATAACCGAGTTAGAAAACTTAACGGATAGCCAAGCCCGTTATGTAGAGAAGCTGCTGAAAGGCACGGATAGCACCTCACAGTTGATATCAGAG